>NZ_LBMG01000099.1 GCF_001005315.1 Kordia jejudonensis | reverse complement strand
ACCTGTCATGGTTTGTCTTACTCTAACATAGAGTGTTTGTGGATTGGAGGTGTTGTTATAAGTTGTAGTATTCACAATGGCGTTGCTATCCGTATCCGCATCCGTCGCCGTTTCATAGTAGACAACTTCCATATCTGTTTGTCCATTAATAATATCCGCATCCAAAGAAGTCAGATCAAATACACCTGTTTCTTGATCGGTTTCATCTTCCGCACATACCTGAAAAGGTGCTATCGGTGCTGTTGCCGTTGGAATTGGTTCTACACTGAGTTCTAAACTCGCAATGTTATTGCTGTTGATGCACTCCGTAGCAGTATTCTCCACACGGATAAACACCGTTTGTGGATCTGTTGTGTTTTCAAATCCGTTGACAAGTGCTGCAGTTCCTGCCAAAGCATCTGCTGCTGTTGGATGATAGGTCACAGTAAAGTCTGCTAAATCTTGTGGTGCTTCTAATAGATTTAGCGAAGCCGTTACCACATCCCAATCAAACT
>NZ_LBMG01000098.1 GCF_001005315.1 Kordia jejudonensis | reverse complement strand
GATTATATGATGGATCTTACTAATTCTAATATAAATTTTGTAATAAATAATTACTAGCATTAATATTAAAATTATAAACAAAATGGCACTCACTGTTACAAATAATTGATACATTATATATATTTAAGATTAAAAAATGATGGCTATTTTCAATCATATTTTATGTATAAAAATTGATGCCAGTCAATGATAAAAAATTATAAATTTTTCGTGCTTTTAGTACTTCCTAAATGCATTTACTTATAGTTTATTTATATTTGATACTAAGGCATTACTAAAGTATAAAAATTTTCGTAAAAAACATAATTATTTTGTAAAAATACAATAAAACTTTCGCATTTAATGAATAAAAGGATTATCAAAGTATTCAAAGAACTTAATATTAGCTCCTATAAAGTTGCTGAGGATTTAAATCAAGTTGTTTCACAAGTAACCATTAGAAATTTTGTAAATGGTAAAACTGAGAATCCACATCAAACAACCCTTGATTTATTAGTTGATTATCTATGTAATAATTTTAAGGTTTCACGAGAATGGTTGATGTCAGGAAATGGAGATATTTATTTAAAAGAAGAAAGTGATTTTTATATTGAAAAACTAGGAGTGAGATTTGAGTTGGATGAACTTATTAAGCATTTTGAAGAAAACAAGCATGCCTATTTTTTAAAATCTAAAAATTTAATGCTTCATGTAATTGAAGAATTTATTTTGAATAATGAAAAGTATTTTGAAATGTCTGAATACTTAAGACTATTTATAAACGATAAAGTTGAGCGTAAGCTTGAAGCTCGTTTAAATGAATTGAAAGATTTAGGAGTAATTGTAAAGGCTACAAAAAAAGATAATTAGGTTTTAATTTCAAAATTCCCAATCATAAACGCAAATCCCTTTGGAAGTAATGCGAATGTTTCATCATTTTTCTTTTTCCTTTTTTCCGTACTTTCTCTCAGCTTTTTTGTTTCTTCTAAATATGATGATAAATCGTCTTCTATCTCTTTTTTAAATTCATTGGGAAAAAGACCAGATTTTTTAATTATTTGTTTGTCTTTCTTATCCAACATTTTCAATAGTTTCTTTGATTAGCTGTCCTCTTTTCAGAATATGCTCTTGTTTTTTATCTTCCTTTAAGTCTTCTTTAGATTCATATATATAGCCAAAGATATTTCTAATAACCTTTTTAAATTTGTCTTCAATAGTTTGGTGGTGTTTGAATAAAAAATAAGAAGAAGAAAGTATAATTATTGGAGCAATGAAAAGTAATAAATTTTGATGCCATTGCTCAAAATCATATTCGCCAACAGAGTTTACTTTATATACTAAACTCCAAGTAAACCAATATGCAGACGTTAATACAAAGGAACTTGATATTATTAAAAAGAAAACTTTTTGATTAGCAGAGGTATAATGTTTCTTAATTTTTGAACTGAAATAAAATAAAGATACTATCAAAGCAAAAAATCTAATACCAAAACCTAATAAGAAATTTTTGAATGAAGTGTAACCTAAAATAGATTGCTCACTTTTCATTTGTTTTTTTATTCTTAAATATTCTTGGTGTTCGTTTTTATAATTTTCAGTGATTAAATTATATTCTTTATAAAAGTTTTCAATATTAATTTTTTTATCTTTAAGTTGGTTTAACAAAAGCTTATAAGAATGATCTCTATTTTCAATCATTGGCTTATAACTAGCAAGATGATTTTCTAATTCATGAGATTTTTCTCGTAGTATATTATGAAAGAATGTTGCAGTAATAGAAAGTATTATTACTGCAACTAAAAATATGGGTAGAATAAATTTATCCACCAACTTCTTCTTCTTCATCGTTATCATCGGGATCTCCGACTTCTCCGTGCCCTGTTGCTTGTATTTCGATTGTTTCATCTTCTGAAATGTTGTCTGGTGTACATCCTTTAATAAAAAATAATCCTAATGCCAGTAGAATGAATACTATTGATTTTTTCATGACTTTTTGTTTTAAATTATACATTATTTTAAATGTAATTAAAAAACGTTTGTCAGAAATTTATAACTATAAACAATAGGAATATTTTGCTAACCTATAAAAAACTTTCGCATTTGTACAAAAGAAAATTGTAATATTAATTGTTTTATGGTAAAACCGTAGTTGGGTTAAGGTTTTTGTTTCAGGAGTTTTTCTTGTAAGAAACTCCTTTATCTGAAAGCTATCTTTTAATCAGTTCAGGAAGTAGTATTATTATCACTAGGTGTGATCATATTTCATCAATGAAAAGTTTTATTCCAATTTTCTTATTCTTAGACTACTGGAGATAGCACGCCATTAAACACACTAAAAAAGAAAAGGATGAACATTATGTCCATCCTTTTACAATATAAATCTATTTTTAATTTATTGTTTTACAAATATTTATGATTCAAAATTAGTTCATCAACTATTCTGTACCATTAACTCCTTTATTTTTGTTTAATAAATTTTAACCCTTTAACATCTACTAAAGATTTATTTTTTAGTTTAAATTTTTGCCTATTAAAGTAAGTTTTACTCAAATCACTTAAGTATAGAATTACTTTATAACTATTGGTTTCTTGATTAAGAATTTGATAATTATAAGTTTCTCCCAAATAGTGAATATCAAATTTTTTGATATTCTGGTAATTATTAATTCGTATAATTCCTTTTTCATCTGTCTCAAGAGCTTTTTGATCATTTTCAAAAATAACAAAAACTCCTTGAATGGGATTATTTTCCGCATCTCTAATTATTATTTCACTATTACCAATATACTCTTTTACTTGTATTTGATTTGTTAAATATTCGGCACTACTTTGTAAAATCAATATGTCATTGTTTTCTAATTTCCAATTGCCTTTGCTCTCAGTTTTGATTAAACCAACATTATATTGATAAACAAATGAAGAATCTTTATTAATCATTATTCTCCCGAAAACACCTTTCTTTTTGGTTTCATAAATACCTAAAACTTTTCCTCCAATATTACTTTGTATTTTACAAGAAAATATAAAGGTAAGCGTAATAATATATATTATCTTTTTCATAATTATTTTTAATTTTGTATATAAATTTGCTCGTTAGCAGTGCCCCTTAATCTCTGAAAACCTTGCTCCCATGTTAGAGGACCAAACTGATTGACCCGAGAATTTAATGTTCTTTGAGTTTCTCTACCTCTTAAGCCTGGATACTCACTTCTTATACTTTCAATTGTTTTACTCGACTCACCGAAAAGCGAGCCACGTCTGTATGCCTCTACTTCGTCTTGTATATCATACAATAAGCCACCGTTACCACCCTGTCCAAAAGATAATGCTCCTGTTTCGAATTGATAAGCATGTTTAAGTTCGTGAGCAAATAACCCCGAAGTATATCCATTAGCAACATTTACATTAACTTCTCCAGTATCTGTATCGTAAGTAATATTACCAGCTTTATCGCCTACAACATCTGGTGAGTTAGTTACTAAATTATAAACCTGTTCTGAGTTTTCTAAAGCATCAAGCTCTGTAAGAGTTTGATTTAATCGATTAATATCTGAATTTGCATCTGCATCTTCTGAATCAAACCTTTCTGTAAGGCTATCTACTCTATCATCATTACCTCTTTCTCTTGCTCTGCTTAGCTTTCTTTCTCTTCTGTCTAATATTCGTTGTCTTTTATCTACAGTATTTTGTCTAAATCTATCATAATGCTCTCTACCCGCACCTATACTATCGCCAGCAATTTCATGATACAAAATAGGATTGTTAGACGTAAATACATAATTTGATATAGAGTAATACTTTTCTGAAAATCTATCAATTTTATTAAACCTTGCTATTACAGGATCATAATCTCTCCATTGATAAGCAATAACATCTAATCCTAATTCATTCGTTTCTTCTTCACCTTGATACCCATAATTATGATCTCTTCCAATAAGGTTGTTATTATACCCTTTATGTTTGAGACCAAAAGGATAATAATTG
>NZ_LBMG01000097.1 GCF_001005315.1 Kordia jejudonensis | reverse complement strand
TGATATTAAAGTCGAATGTTTCCTAAATGATCTTTGTATTGATAGATGTAATCAAAGTCACTAACGCTAGTATTTCCACCTTCATTATCAATTACAGATTCAATGTAGCCTTCTTCTTGATTAAAAAATGTAAGAACGTAATTATCAATATTTCCCGCAAGACTTGTATTACTTTTATACTGAAAGTTTCCAGCATAGATAGTCTTAGCAGTAAATTCTGTTCGTGATTCTTGAACTTGTTTTTCAAGTTTTATTCCAGTTGCATCGTAAATGTAATGAATGTAAACGTCACTTTCTAAAGTTTTTGGAAGTTCATTTTATAGAAAAAGCAACCACAGTTCGAAAACTATGATTGCTTTTTACTTCAAATT
>NZ_LBMG01000096.1 GCF_001005315.1 Kordia jejudonensis | reverse complement strand
CTTCAATTTTTCTTACTCGTAACGCCACTAGTTACAAATTTGCGGTAGTCATAATAGGGAACAGCAGGGTATTATTACCACACGATATAATCGTGCGGCAGCGTGGGGGGCCTAATTTACCCATTACCTTAATAACTGTTTTCTAACATTTTAATATTCTCTCCTTCTAATAAGAAATTCAGATAGGTGGGCTCATAAATTGAAACTCTTTCTGATTTCATGTTTTTCAATATTAATTTTGAGCTGTTCTCTTTTCTAAAATAAGAGTCATTAAAATCGCCAAAAATTAAAATATTCCAGTCTTGGTAAGATATTAAACCTTGAAAAGGATCAATTTTTTTTGGTTTATTTTTTAAAAATGTTTCAAAATTACTGTAAGCCAAACTTATACTTGCTTGATTTTTCTCTTTACTTTTAATGTAAAGAATAATTAAATTATCATCTTTATCTTTTAAACTATTATTTTCTTCAATTAAAATATCAAGAGCTGTTTCTATTCTATTATCAATAATGGTATGAGTATATTTTATCTCACTCAATTCCTTAATATTTTCAATCTCTTTGTTACAAGAAAGCAATAGTAACAAAGGAATTAAGAATAAAATACTTTTATTAATTTTTCCTAGTACTAACTTTTCCTCTTTTATCATATAAAATTGTTTTTCCAGTTTTAGCGTCATAAACTGTTAGTTTTACGGGTTTATTATAATAATATTTAGCAACTTCTCTATCTCCATCATTTTTATCTTTTGGGTGGAAGCCTGAAGGTCCAGAATATCCTGGTATTCCTCCTTTTTTAGGGTGGCTATGGCTCGATTCGACAGCATCGGATTTAGCTAATGCTCTATCTGTAAGTTTATTGTGCCCATATCCTTTACTTTTGTGATGACCTGTGCCAATATAACTTTTGTCCATATCAGCCCAACTATCTCCATATTGTACTTGAAACCATTCTACATCTGTATTATTTGCTAAGAATCTATATACTTCTGTGGAATTTTCAGAATCTCCATCTAGCATTATATAATCTACTTTTACACCACGCTCTGTAGTTTTTTTTGGATCACCTAAAACTCCTTTTTTTACATCTACAAATTTAGTTGTTTTTTGACCTTTATCAGTTACCTTATGTAATCTATCCACCTCATTTCCATCTTCATCATAATATTTCTTATCATCTATATGTGTGATGTCTCCGTTTGCATTTACTCCATAAGTATCTTGTGGAGCCATTCCGTCTGGATCAATAAATCGAATAGGATCATCAAAAGCATAATTGTACGGTGACCACTCATTCATTGATTCAGCCAATGGATCAATATTCATCCATCGCCCTAGAGAAGCATCATAATTTCTAGCAGAAAAATCTAACCATTGAAGCCCAAGTTCGTCATTTTCTTCTTTCCCACCAAAGCCATAGTTATGGTTTCTTCCTGTTATCAGACTATTATACCCTTTTTGTTTGAGTCCAAAAGGATAATAAT
>NZ_LBMG01000095.1 GCF_001005315.1 Kordia jejudonensis | reverse complement strand
ATGCCTACTCTTGCGTTTTTCGGCTTCCACGACTGTTTTTTGGGATATACAGCTATACTTGCAATACAATTATTATTTAATATGTTTTGTGATCAATTTCTTTCAAACGAAAATATTTGTAATATATTTCTTTATCGTTGTTTAAAATTATTTTTTTAGGTTAATTACTATTCCGAAGTGGTTCAATGCTGGTTGTTAGCCCTCTCGGAACTGGTTTGATGTGGTTCTACAAAGGTTATAAGCGGTTCATTATCCTTTCAATTTGGTTATTTTGGGGGCTTACCCCCTAAACGAACCCCTTTTATTCGGTTCGAAACCCATTATATTTATTTCGGAACCGCTTCGAACCTATTTGAAACCGCATTGCTTCTTTTCAGAACTGCAACGTTGTTATAAACAACCCTGATAATGCTGTACATAACCTAAATGAACCTGTTCAATAACCGTATGGATATAGTGCAATACCTCATATTTTAGATAATGAACCGCAAATACTGGGTTACGTATCGTTTATATTTAGTAACTCGTTCATTAAGGCTTCTCGTCTTTCGTTTTTTTCTATAGTTTGGTAAAAGAGTTCTAAGATGGCGTTTTCAATTTTTTCATTTTTATTGAGTCCGTTAAACACATTGCGGATCATTGATGTTCCGTAAGGTTTACCTCTTCTGTTGGTTACTTTATACTCTTTTAATATTTTTAGTACGCTACTTGTGTAATGATAGCCTAGTACTGCTTTTAGCTTTTTGCGTTGTTCTCCATCTATCATTCCGTAGTATTTTCTGTGGTGTCAGTATCGGCAGTTCTAGCACTTCTGCTAAAGAGTACTTTCATATCTTCAAATACAGTTTTCGCTCCTGCTTCGTTTTCGCCTGCTAAGTAGCGCATCTTTCTATAAAAGCTTAATGAATTTGTATAATTATCGTGATCTAAAAGTGTTTTGGTGTCTATGAGTTGCTGAGCAAGATTTTGTAGTAATTGTGTACGTTGCTCCATCTGTTGACGTGCGTTGTAGTCTTTGTCAAACTCTACTTTGTCCAAAAAATTAGGAATCCAGTTTGGATGTTGTTCCATATAATTTTTTGCTTTGTCTACGATGAGTTTGTTTTGATTGCCAATACTTCCGTATTGTCTTCGTTGGTCAGGTGTAAGGTTTACGGTTTTTCCTGTTAGTATTTGTTGAATCCCGTTAAGGTGTGTATCAAGGTTGGTCAGTTCTTCTTGTGTAAACTCAATACTAATTAAATTTTCTAATGCCATGTTTTGCTGTTTTTTGTTTATTAAAATTAATCCGCTACTTTCGTTGTCAGATTTTTTTGATGGCATAAATGTACATTCATGAAGAATAAAAACTAAATATGTTTCGGAAGATTCAGCGAATCTACCATGAATATTCACTGAATTTTCCTCTTATTGTAAATTGCAGTTCTACACTTAAAAATCTGTTTATTAGAAAGTTATGTATTGACCATGAATAAATATCTAAGTTTTATATATGTATTGATTATTCCTATAATCCTGAATGCACAGATCAATGATTTTGCTATTCCTGATTCGTTACATGATAAAAGTTATTCAGAATTGGAACATTATTTTTACAATAGTAAAGACCAAAGTGATGACTTGATTTATAGCAACACATATTACTTAAAGGGTTTAAAGGAAAATGACTCTGTGAGAATTGCTAAAGGCTTACTTTTTTTAACTTCAAATGTTAAAATTGATTCTGTTATTGAACAATTAGTAGATAAAGCAATCATATACTCAAAAAATAAGAATGATTTTCTTGTACCATGTACTGCTTATTCCATGAAAGCCAGTTTATGTAAAAATAAAAAGCAATTTAAATGTGCTTTAGATTATTATTTTCTAGCTAATAAGACTGCCAAAAAATCTGCTAATATAGATTTATCTTATATGATGAAGTATAATATAGGATTGCTGAAAAATGAAGTCGGGCATCATGAGGAAACAGTAGAGTATATGAGAGATTTGTTAAACTATTTTAAAGATAAGAGAAGATATTCGACTTATTTAAATTCTCTTTGTATACTTTCAAATTCTTATACATATATGAATTTACTAGATTCAGCATCCCATTTAAACCGTATGGGTTATAAAGAATCAATAAAATTAAGTGATTCATCACATTATTATTTTACATTTTATGAAGGAATTAATAAATTTTATCAAGGAAAAATTTCAGCAAGCAAAGATAGTATTCTAAAATCCTTAGCATTTATAGAAAAAAGTGATGATAAAAATAAAATAGCTATTTCATATTATTATTTAGGGAAAATCTATAAAAAGTTGGCTTCTGAGAATCTATCCAAAACTTATTTGCTAAAAATAGATTCAATGTTTATTTCGGATGAGTATCTTCCTTTTTATTGTAGAGATTCTTATAAAATATTATCCAAAGGCGATAAAAATAACGAACTCTATTATAATAATCAATTATTAAAGTTGGATAGTGTTTTGTATCAAAATTACAGAAAGATCAATACAACGATATATAAAGGTTACGAACAGGAAGAAATAGTATCTACAAAGCAAAAAATAATAGATACACTTAATAATGATAACAAGTACATCAGTACGTATGCATTAGTATTTTTAATTCTTATGTCTGTTTTTGGAGTTGCCCTAATTTTAAATTATAAAAAAAGAAAGAAAGATCAAATCAGGTTTAATGATATTCTCAATAAGCAGAAAATTGATTCAAAACAGAAAGTTTCAAAAAATGAAAGAATAAAGGATATCGATGAAATGGTTGTTAAGAATGTACTCGACAACCTAACCGTATTTGAGGATAAGGAACAATTTTTAGAAAAAGGATTATCAATAAACGATCTTGCAAAAATTGTGGAAACTAACTCTAAATACTTATCAATTATAATTAATCATTACAAACAAAAAACATTCAGTAATTATATAAATGATTTACGTATAGATTACATTGTTGAGAAATTAAAAAAGGATAAAAAATATCGAAATTATAACATGACTGGGCTATCCGAAGAAAGTGGATTCAGCAATAGACGATCTTTTTCAATTGCGTTTAATAAGCGAACTAATTTATCTCTAAAATATTTTATAAATAAAATCCATAAAGAAAGTTAAGGATGATCTTTCATTAAAATTGATGGAATATTCCCTGAAGATTCCATTGTAATTTAGATTATCTACATTTAAGCTAGTACTTTAGAGCTAAATTTTAAAATAATGTTTTCAATTTTAAACGCGAATTATTTAAGCATATTGATTGGCTTTTTTACCAATGTACTTGCATTACTAACTTTAAATAGTTGTGCGCTTAAAATAGTCGATTATGACTTGAAGAAAAGCACTAAATCATTACTTATTTCTAAGAAACAAAAGCTTTCAGCTAGTGAATGGCAGAACTGGCAACATAGCGATCCTTCTAAAGATACAATTTCAGGAATAAGTACTTTTTTAGCACATGATTTTTTGAAGGATAAAAAGTCAAAACCAATTACAATAGCTATTATAGATAGTAGATTCGATATTACCCATAAAGACCTTGAAGATATTTTATGGATTAACGCTGATGAAATTCCTAATAATAATATTGATGACGATAATAACGGATATATAGATGATATACATGGATGGAATTTTTTAGGAAATTCTAACGGCAAACAAGTTTACAGAACAAATGGAGAATATACAAGATTAATAAGAGAGTATAAACCAATATTCGATAACTATAAAGAAAGAAAAATACCTAAACGGCTAAGAAATAAGTTCGATCGATACAAAAGTGCATTAGAGGAATATGATAATGAAATCAAAATTGTTGATGAAAATATACGCTATTTGGACTCTTTAGACGAACTAAGAATAAAAATTGAAACCAAATTAACATCTATTTTACCCAAGACTAAATTAAGTGTAAAATTAATAGATTCATTATCAAAAATAAATGAAAAATCTATCGAAGAATTAAAGATATTAAGAACTTTAATTGCAAAAGAAGATTGGGCAAAAAGTAGAAGAGATTATGAAAAATTAAAATTATCTTTTCTTTTAAACCTTGACTCAGATGGTAGGGATATTATTGGAGATAAAAGTGATAATATTAATGATACTTTTTATGGTAATAATAAAATATATATTGACTCTTCAGGTAATAGACATTCACATGCAATAAAAACTATAGGAGTTATTTTTGCTAAAAAAAATAGTGAAATTGGAGTTACAGGAATCATAAGAAATGAAGCAAAGGCAATGATTTTACCAGTTGCACCCTATGGAGACACACACGATAAAGATATTGCTTTGGCAATTAGATATGCTGTTGATAATGGAGCTGATATAATAAACATGAGTTTAGGTAAAGAATTCTCGTTGTATGAGGATTGGGTTATTGATGCTATTAAATATGCTAGTATAAATGATGTATTGATTATCAAGTCAGCAGGAAATCGTAGATTTGATTTAGATAAAGTACTTAATTATCCAAATGATGCAAAAAATCACTCGAAAGAATATGTGGATAATTTTTTGAAGGTTGGTGCTACGACCAATAAAATAGATTCTACACTTGTTCATAATAATTCTAGTTATGGCAAAAAAGAAGTTGATATTTTTGCTCCTGGAAAATTTGTTTTCACAACTTTAAACGACCAAAAATACGGATACAGAAGTGGAACATCTCTCTCATCTGCACTTGTAAGTGGAATAGCAGGATTAATTCGCTCTTATTACCCAAACCTAACAGCATCCGAAGTAAAACAAATCATTATGGAATCTGGCGTTTCGTATGATATTATGGTAAATAAACCTTCTACAAGCGACAAAAAAGAATTAGTTCCGTTCAGTTCGCTATCCAAATCAGGTAAAATAGTCAATGCATATAATGCGTTATTGATGGCTGAGGAAGTTTCTAAGAAAAAAAATCGCAAATAAATCATGAAAAAATATATTTTACTTTTAGTCTGCATATTTATTTTTGGTAATTTATTTGCACAAAACAAGGATGTAGAAATTATAAAAAAACAGAATAAAAATGTTATAGTATTTTATGTGAAAAATAATACACACGCAACGCAAAGTTTACAACTGACATTTGATGGATATGGATATACACTAGATAAAGAATCTCCTCTTTTACTTATTATCCCTCCTAAAAAACAAATTGAAGGTGTTACCTTAACTTTTTCTAAAACTGAAAAAAGTAAATATTCATACAAAAGCACATATACCTTAGGAAATATAAATGCTGTGCATGATACTGAATATGCATACACCTTACCATACAAAAAAGGTACTTCACACCAAATTATGCAAGGGTATGATGGCTCTTTTTCTCACAAGGGTAAAAAAGCTATTGATTTTAATATGCCTGTAAACACTCCTATCTATGCTACTCGCGATGGCGTAGTTATAAAGATAAAAAAGAACTCTAAAAAAGGTTGTCCTACTGTTGATTGTATTGATGATGGTAATTTAATTATGATAGAACACGTTGATGGATCAATAGGAGAATATGTTCATCTTAGATATAGAGGTGTAACGGTCAAACTAGGCGATAAAATCAAGCGTGGACAAAAAATTGGATATAGCGGTAATACAGGATTTTCATCTGCTCCCCATTTACACTTTCAGGTTTTTATTTATGCACTAAATGGAGATAAAAAAACGATCACAACAATGTTTGAAATAGAAAAAGATAAAAGTATAATTCTTAAAAAAGGAGATAATTATAAACGAATCCTATAACTAATTATATATGTACTTAATTTGGTCACTTCTCAATGCCGCATTAGTAATCCTATTTTCTGCTTTAGTCTTAACACTCATATTTAAAGGGAAAAAATTATTTGACAATAAATATGGTAATGCCATTATTGTCGTTTTAGTTTTAGGTGTTATTGGTATGCTGAATTCAAACAGTAAAGAGTATGCAAGTACATATGATTTAACCTATGGTAACAAGTCTAAGTATAATTCAAGTTTGATGAAAACTGTCTATTTACAGAAAAATACAACATCTACTTTACTGGCAAGTATTCGAC
>NZ_LBMG01000094.1 GCF_001005315.1 Kordia jejudonensis | reverse complement strand
CATCATCTTCACTTTGATCTCCATCATCATTATTTGGCGTACTATCTGGATCAGATTGATCACTATTTATGATTTCTGCTATGTTATTATATTCCCCAACTGTTCCTGTTGGCGTATTTACTATTGCTGTTATTTCAAGAGTAGCTTGGCTTGTAACACCACTTGCTGTTAAAGTTCCAACATTCCAAATTCCTGAAATTTCATCATAATTTCCTCCACTGTTATCAGATTGATATGTATAACCTAATGGTAATTGATCTTCCAATTGAACATTGGTTGCATCGTTGGTTCCTCCATTGGTAACAGTGATTGTAAAAACTACTGAATCTCCAACATTTGCAGTCGTTGGAGTGACTGTTTTCGCTAAACTTATATCAGCAGATTGAATTGTTACTGATGCAGTAGCTTCATCATCGTCTGCTATTCCATCTCCGAAATCATCTACAGTACTATCTGTTGCTGGGTTACTATCTTCATCTACCTGATCACTGGCTATAATTTGTGCACTGTTTATGTAAGGACCAGTTTCATTTACCGTTACATTATAGGTTAATGTAATCGAATTTCCACTTGTAATACTCAAATTTGACCATGTAATTGAATTGTTACCAATATTATAAACTCCAGAATTACTAACTGTTCCAGGAACTATTGTATATCCATTAGGAATAAAATCTTCAACAGCAACACCTGTAGCATCCATATTTGCTGGATTAGCGTTATTGTTGAACACAGACAATTCGAACGTAACAATATCACCTGCATTTACTAGAGATGGTGTTACGCTTTTACTTAATTCTAAATCAGCTAACGCCGATACTTCAATTATCACACGATCAAATATTCCATTACAAACACCATTAGAGATTGACCACTGAAATTCATATGTTCCAACTGTTAATCCTGTTACTTGTGTTGTATTAGAGTTTTCATCAATAAAGTTAGCTGTTGAAGGTCCTGAAATTTGTGACCATGTACCAATACTTCCTCCCGTAGCAGGATCCGCATTCATCATTATTGTGTCTGCTATTGAAACAGATTGATCTGGTCCTGCATTAACTGCAACTGGTTGTTCATTTACAATAACTTGAACTTCATCTGTTAGTGTACAACCTCCACTCGTAACAGACCATTGAAAAACATAGGTTCCATCTATAAGGTTTGTGATTACTGTATCTTCAAAGTTTGGAGATAATATGGATGGTGTGTTAGGTCCTGATACTAAGCTCCAAGTTCCTGTTCCAGAAGTAATACTAGCAGCATCCATTGCTACTTGATCCATACAGGTATCTTGATCTGGTCCTGCGTCTGCCACTGAAGGTCTTGGTGCAGGAAATGTTATTTCAACTGTATCTATTTTAGGATCACAAGCTGAGCTTGGAGTTAATGGGAATGGACCTCCATTAGATACTGTCCATGTTAGGGTATAGGGTGTATTAATATTGTCTGGTATATTTGATAGTGTTGTTGTAGGTGAGTTTGGACTGTCGATAACTATCTGTCCTCCTGATGGATCATCTGCTGGATTGGCAAAAGACCACGTTCCTATTCCTACTGTCGGAGGTGTTGCATTTAATTGCGCATCAAATTGACATGCATTAGGTTGTGCTGGACCCGCAATTGCATCACTTGGCGGTTCAAAAGCTTCAATTCTTACTACATCTGTAAATGTTAAGCACGCTCCTTTTGTATATGTCCATTCCAAGATATATAGTCCAGGATTCACGATATTCATCGTTGTATCAAACTGTGTGTCATTGGCAAGCGTAGCTCCATTACCTCCGATAGGAAAAACGATTTCCCATTCTCCAGTTACTGCTGGTACACCTGCTATTAGTGAAGGGTCAGAACCCGCTAGTGTAACTTGATTTACTACTGGATCGTCTAAACATTTCATTTGATCTGGACCTGCATCTGGTGGTGGTGGTTGTGCTATAGTACCAACCGTTACTGTATCGACTCCAGGATCACAACTTGCGGGTCCTGA
The DNA here is from genome assembly GCF_001005315.1 of Kordia jejudonensis. Classification (GTDB taxonomy): domain Bacteria; phylum Bacteroidota; class Bacteroidia; order Flavobacteriales; family Flavobacteriaceae; genus Kordia; species Kordia jejudonensis. The sequence continues at coordinate 4,137 of NZ_LBMG01000094.1, read as the reverse complement.
TCCAGTATTTGTATTGAATGTGATATCATTAGGTTCATATTGAAATACATATTCGGTTCCTGGTGTTATTGTTGCATTTGCTGTATTGGCTCCTGTAGTCGTTATTGTAGAATTGGTTCCTGTTGAAGAAATTTGAGTCCAAGTTCCTGTAGAACCCGTTGTACCTTCAAGTAATACGCTTGTTGCCTGACATAATTGTTGATCTGATCCTGCTCCAGCTGGTACAGCAACTTCCACTTCTACATCTGCAAAAGTTGAAGGACATAATGGACTTCCTATTATGTTCCATCTAAATGTGTATGTACCAGTTGTTAGTCCACTAACGGTTGTATCGGGATCATTTACATCTGAAAATATAGGCGTATTTGGTGCTCCTGAAAGAACTGTCCAATATCCTATTTCTGTGTTTGCATCGAAATCATTACCATCAAGCGGAGTTGAAGTAGCATTACATACATTTATATCGTTTACCCCAACAGTTGCTATTGTTGGAGGAATTCCCACATTTATGGTAACACTATCAGTAGCTGTTCCGTTAGGACAGTTTCCACTCCCACGAGTTACTACCCAATCAAAAACATAGGTTCCTGAAAAAGTAAATGTTACATCACTGTTTGGATCAGTATCATCAACAAAAGTGAAGCCTCCAGGTCCAGTATTTAAAACCCACTGTCCAGTATTTCCTGATGGCAACGGATCGCTTGCATCCATCGTGAATGTTGTTTGACAACCAGATTGATCTGGTCCTGCACTTGACGTTGGTTCATCAGCAATTGTAATTTCTACAATATCTGATACAGGTTGACAACCTGCTGATGTTACCGTCCAAGTTAGTATGTATGAACCAACAGCTGGAAATGTAGCTGTTGCATTGTTGTCGTTTGCTGATGGAGCAAAAGTTACTCCTGCAAGATTACTTGTCCATTCTCCAGTTTCCCCAGCTAGAGTGTCTGGCGCACTTCCAAAAAGATTTGCTGTTAGATTACTTGCTAATTGGCAAATGTCTGTACCTGCTGAAACATTTTGTGGTCCTTGTGCTGCACTTGTTGTTATGTCTACCGTTGTACTTTCTGGCGGCGGACATGTAGCTCCTACTGAATTTATTAATGAAATCGTCCAAGTAAATGTATATAGTTGATTGTCTAATGACATTCCAGACACAATCGCATTTGGATCGTTTGGATTTGGATTTCCGTCAGCATCTGTGAAGGTAGGTCCTGTAGGGCTCACAGTCCAAGTCCCTTGTTGACCAGCTGATGGTACGTTTGCACTTAATTGAAAATTTGTATTTGGACAAACAGTTTGTGGCGCAGTATTTATTATTGGTGTGTCTATTACTGTACTATTCAATGTGATCGTTACATCATCTGGATTTGGCTGACATCCTACAGACGGACCTCCTGTAACATTATACCTAAATGTATATTGTCCTGGTACTGTGATCCCTGTAATATTTATGGATTGTGCAAATGGGTCATCAATTGTTGTTATTGCAGGTCCATCTATTTGTGACCAAACAGAAGTCCCTACAGTTATTGGGTTTCCAGATAAGTTAGCTCCTGTTACATCATTATAATTACAATCTAAAACAACATCTCCTCCTGCTGCTGGTGTAGTAGCACTTCTGGTAATAGTTATGTTTATGGTACTTGTTCCACTTGAGCAAGAAGTCAAAAGGTCTCCTGTAGTATCACGTCTGAACGCTACCGTATATGTTCCAGCGGGAAGTTCTGCTATACTACTGAGTCCGAAATGATCTAAAAAGTCTAAAGAAAAAATTCCTCCCGCAAAATTTCCTCCTCCAAAACCTCTGTAAGGTGTTGGATACGTTACCTCAGCTGGTACGTTTAAATTATCTATAGGTCCACTAACAATACTATATTGTGATCTTGTTCCATCTGTTGTTTGAATTGGAATTGGAATTTCAAAAACATTACAACCTCCAATTATGTCATTGCCCATGTTCGCTATGATTGTTGGTGTTGGACCTCTATACCGAACTCTTACGGTTGTACTATTTTCACAAGCTGGCATGCTACCAGAGACTGTGTTTGGATTTAATATAGTATACGTAAAGTCATAAGGATCATTACTACTGTCTAAACCAGTTACTAATGTTGTAGAATTATTGGGTTGATCTATCACTACATTTGGATCTGAGCCATTGTATTCCCATAAAACTGTTTCTCCTGTGAAAGTAGGTTCTACACCTACTAAAGTTGTTTCTCCTACAGTATTATCACAGAAAACAATATTATTGTTCGGTGCAGATGCCATTGTAATGTCCTGAGTAGGGTCTGGTACAATAATTGAAACAGTATCACTTCCTGTTACACATGGACCACTTACAGACCATCTAAATTCATATGTTCCTGCAACTAGTGGCGCTACAGAAGTGTTTGCATTGTTAGCATTCCCAAAAGAAGGTGTTGTTGGTCCGCTAACGAATTCCCAGATTCCTGATTGCCCTCCTAAACCACAACCTCCAAAACTTCCTGAAAGATTTGCTAATCGAGTTGCTGTATAGCATTGATCTAAAGGTTGATCAGGTCCTGCATTGACATTCTGAACTCCTCCAAAATTTGTTATTTCTATTTCTGCTACAGATATACAATCTAAATTAGGACCTAATGCATCTTCATTAATTATTGTGTAACGAATTGTAGATGTTCCGCAACTACCTTCAGGCAATACTATGGAAGTAGTACTTTGATCATCAAAATTAATACTTACACCAGCATCATTAGGCGCCAATACTTGCCATAAAACTGTCTCCCCAAACTGCGGTGCACTTCCATTTAATACTATTGTTCCTGCATCAGGACACGATTCTATATTTCCATTTGAAATAACTGCCTCTGTTATGGGCTGAACAATTACTTGCATTTCATCTTGATTGTCTCCTCCAATTGCGCAATTACCTACTAGAACAAATGTATATGTTTGACCTCCAACATATCCCGTTACTGTTGTTGTTAAAGAATTAGGGCTGTCAATGATAACAGATGGACCTCCTGTTTGAATCCATTCTGATCCAGTTGCTGGACTAGAAGGAGGACTTGATACTGAGCCTGAAAGCGTTAGTGTATCCCCAGCACAGATTACAATATCTGGTCCTGCATTTGGAGAACAATCTTGAGCATTTAATGAGCATACGCTTGAAAGCAAAATAATTACTAACGATACTAATATTTTTACGGGATAATTACTTTTCTTTTTAGTTAAGTAGTTATTGTTCATATTTTGAAGAGGTTTTGGAGGTTTTGAGTTTATTAAATAAATGTAAAAAATGAACTTTTGTTTGATTTTTTTTACTTCTAACAAATACAAGTTATCGATAAAGTGCACTTTTTGCCGATAAAAAATGTTCAGACATGTAGTTCGTAAAGAAATCATCAAGTTTTTTTATTGCACAATCAATTTTAAATCGTTCAAATACCTGAAAAACAACCTACAATTCTTTACAGTTAATTTCTTTCAACATTAAGAAATTTAATCCTATAATATACATAGTAAAGCATAAATAAGGTAAGTTAAAACCGTAAGATTAATTTAATTAAGAAACATGGATTATAACGAGAAAAAAAATAAACTAATTTAATAGGTTAGGACCTTATTGCTGACATTTTATAAGATAAGAGTCTAAACTTATAGATATCTTTTGTTTATTCAAGAGAAAAAAAACATGTTTTTATTTCCAATTTTACAAGATGTACTTTTTTTCAATTATTTATCTCTCCTTTTTAACTGAATTAAATTGGCAACATATCTATTTGTAGATTTCTGATAATGAGGTTTGAGAAGGTTAGCCAACATCTTGTTATTTTATATATACTCTTCTAATAATAATTAAAAGATGTTACACTTTTTTTCAATCTGTTATTACTAACAACAATATCAAAGACTCACTATGTAAGAGTATGATCAGTTATACACAACTCAAGTTAACTTATTAAATTACTCAATAACTTGAAAAGTTAACCAATAATTCATATTTTTGAATTATTCTATCACAAAAAATAAGAATACGCAAACGAATACGATTAGGTCATTTTTCAAATTAAAACTAAAAATAAAACCCTAAACTTCAACACTTTATTCTCTTCAAACATACAAAGGCACTGGCGAAAGCGTGAC
>NZ_LBMG01000093.1 GCF_001005315.1 Kordia jejudonensis | reverse complement strand
ATGCTTTAAAATCTGTTTCGCCTGTTTTTGTAAAGTATTTTTGTGCAGAAACACTGCCTGCTACAAAAAGGAAACATAGGATTAGTATTTTTTTCATGTTGTTCTGATTTACGTTATTGGGTTATTTTCTTAGTTTTCAAGATATCCGTCAGCAATCCATTGGTCAATGATTTGACGTGTTTCAGGAGGTAATATTCCTGATGGTGGCATCGGATTGGATCCGTTATTGATGCGATTGACAAGATTTCCTTGTTCGGCGGCACCTCTAACATTCGCATAGTTTGACAAGTCTAACCCTGCATTTGCGTTTGGTCCGCTGTGGCAACCGATACAATTGCTTGCAATTATTGGCGCGACATCGTCATCATAAGTGACCGTTTCTTCTATTGGTGGCAAATCTTGGATGTCGCCTTCGTCGATGGTATTTGTAGTACAATTGTACAAGAACAATACCGTTCCTGCTAAAAACAGAAAGATGAATTTTTGATACGTGTGGTGTTGAGTCATTTTAATTATTGTTTGTTTTACAGTGTTATTTAATTGAATACTTCTGTTGGTCGCATACCGAATTCTTTTTTGAAACATTTTGAGAAATATGACGGACTGGAAAAGCCATATTTGAACGCAATTTCGGAAACGGTATGATTTTTTGATATTAAAGAATCTTTGGCTTTACGTAAGCGTATAAACATAATCAGCTGACTTGGCGATTTCCCTGAGGTTTCTTTGAGCTTACGCTGTAATTGACGTTCGCTAACACCAGTCGCTTTGGTTAACATTTCTACTCCAAAGTCATTGTTATCAAGGTTTTTGTTTATAATGTTGAGTACATTTTCCAGAAATGCATCATATTTTACAAAGTTGTATGGATTCTTTTTTTCTTCATGTTGTTCTTGTTTTTTACCTACATGATATAGTTTACATAGTTCATGCGTTGAATGAGTCAGTATGGAAGATTCTTTCTTGAAATCGAATTCTGCGCCTGATAATAGTTGTTTTATGGTTTGTGTGACTATTATTTTATTAGGCTTTATCAACGATAATATTGCCGTAATCATGTAATCATCTCTAGAATTTAATGGACTGCTAAAGTCTTCTGCGGTTTCATTCATATAGATTCCTGCTGAAAAAGCAATTCCGCTTGCATTAAGCTTCTGCAAGATATTGATTCCCAAACATATTGCTTTACTTGGTACTTCAAAAACAGCTACAAAGAATCGTTGATTTATTGTCATGATTTTACCGCCTTTTTCAGTGATACATTCATCAATCAGCAATGATTTTAGACTATGTGTTGAAGAAGTCATAAGTTGACCAAATAGCATTGTAGAGAGTCGTTTTTTATGGCATCCATCACATGCTGGCAATTGGTAAATAAAATTTTTCATTTCCGTTAATACTTCCTGCGTATTTCCTGCCCAGAATAGATGATCGTCTCCATCAAATTCAACAAATTTTGAATCTTTTATTCGTTCTGCAATGAATTTACCTTCTTCTATTTTAACATCAATATCATTGGTACGTTGCATCAACAATGTTGGTACTTTTATGTATTTTAAGATGTTAATAATGTTTACTTGCGTATTCATTTTGGTCAATTTCATTGCTGCTCTAGGACTTGCACCAGAACGGAAATAGCTTGCCAACCAGCGCATAAAGTGTGCATCATTGGCTTTGGAAGGCACTAAGGTTTCTAGGTTCATTTCTCCACTTCCCCAATCATTTTCAATCATGTCGTACACCTTTTGTCGTTCTTCGTCCGTTGGTGCCCACGGATAATCTTCTGAGTATCTTCTTTTTGCGAAGATTCCGAAAGATATTAAAGCCAATACACGATTTGGATAGGTGGCACTAAATAACGCGGATACGCTTCCGCCTTCTGAGTGTCCAAATAGTATTGCTTTTTTAGAATTTGTGGCATTCATGACAGCTGTAATGTCTTCCATTCGTTCTTCCAAGGTAGAAAGTTCTACAATTCTATCTGAAAGTCCTGTGCCACGTTTGTCAAACAGAATGATACGGACCACTTTGCTCAATTCTTGAAAAAAGTGTACCAATTCAGGACACGCCCACATCCAATCGATGTTAGAAACCCATCCTGGGATGTAAACTAAATCTATAGGACCTGAGCCAAAAACCTGATAAGCTATGCTAAGGTTTCCGCTTTTTGTGTATTGAATTTTTGGAGTCATTCTTATTGTATTCTTTTATTTAAAAACCATAGCCGTATGGTTGTGTTTTTACTAATGATTTTTGACCATTTACAAAAAATAAACTACTATTTTATGAGTTAAAAATATTTTAAAAAGTACATAAAATTTAATCTGCAACCAATTTCATGTTTCAAAATATTTTAGAAATCATCAGTTTTGATCATTTGGGGTACTGTTGATGCTATGATTTGTAATTCTTCTTATTGTTTGAGTAATTTTACGGTTTTACTTCCTTTTTTAGCATATATTTTCATGAGATAGACGCCTGTTTTCAAGCTGTTTAGCGCTATTTTTTCTAAATTATTATTTTTAGATATTACGAGTTGTCCGCTTGTACTATATATTTCTACTTTTTCTATTTGAGCGTCATTTGTTGAAATATTGATGAAATCTGTAGTCGGATTTGGATATACAAGCAAGTTCTCTATTCTTTTTTCTGCAACAGAAAGCGTATTAAAATCAAACGAACTATCTCCAGATAATCCTGAAGCATTCGGATCTACAGCATTTGTAAATACAGCTGATCCGTCATCAATCATATCTGCTTGCATAAAACTTTTTAATGGTGTTACGGTTGTTGCTAATGCAGAATCGTTTGCCAATATTTCTAAAATTCCACTTGTTGGAGAACCATTTATTTGAATCGTTACAATTGGTGTTGTCGTTCCTGCGGAAGGTGCTGGTAATGAAGCTGGACTTCCTAAGGTTTCTGTTATTAGATATCCATCAAGTGTTGGTTGTGCTACATTGGTACCGTCAAAGAAAGTAGCACTTGCAGCTCCTCCAAGAGACGATGTTACCGTTGCTGTAACGCCATCTGGCACAATAATCGTAAATCCGTAACTCTGTACTGAGGTTGCAAAGTTTGAAGCACTCGTATTTGGTACGGCACCGATGGAAAAACTATAATTTCCGTTGTCTATTAAGGTGTATGTGTAGCCATCTTGCGCGTTCATTTGCACTGTAAATAGACAATAGATTGCCAAAAAAAGGCTTGTTGTAAAGGTAATTTTGTTCATCATGTTAATTTTTAGTATTTGTATTTAGTTTTCTGGTAATTGTTCTTGTATTTGAAAGGTGCTAAAGTTTAAAAAGTTCCCTGGATGCGCTAGTACGTTTTGTAAGATGAGCGGCGAATCTGCCGAACCACCTTCGTATTGAGTGGTACCGCTCATATCTACATCATTGTCATTGTAACCGTTGATAATGAAGGTAGAAAAGTTGAGAAAGTTTCCAGGATCGTTTAAAGCAGCTGATAGAATAGCGGTAGTATCTGGCGTTCCTCCTAAGTATTGTACAAAGTTATCTCCGTTTACATTTCCTGACCACATTCCTACCGTATCTGTTGGCATTCCTGCTACTGTTTGTGCATTTGTGCCAAAGGTAATTTGATTGGTTGCATCTGTAAAGTCAACATTCACACGATTACCATCTAGTTGTAAAGCGGTTGCGGACATAATTCCCAAGTGATTTCTATGACGAATTGCTACAAAATAATTGTCTAATAATGCTGTAAATTGTAAAATTCCACCTCCATTCACATCCACTATATCTCCATCGCGTTGGAGTAAGGCAGATCGTCCTTCAACTACATTTGTATTGTCGGTCGCACTACGTAATTCCACAAAAACCCAATCTACAATGGCATTTTCTCCTGTGGTATTAAATACAGCAGCATTACACGTAAGCGCATCTGCATATGGAGACGTTATTGGAATGTTTCCCGCAACACGCAAATCGTCTCGCATCAGGTTTTCTTCTCCTGTATTTGGACTTAACGCTGCTCCTTGTAAAAACACTTTTGGTTCTACAATCACCGTTCCTTGTTCTATAATTGATTTAAAACTTGTCCAACCTGCATCCAAATAGGCTTGTCTTGTCCCTTGCGGGATAAATAAATCTGTTTTTGTCCTATCGCCAAATGTTCCAGCATTTACAGTTGCCGGATTTACACTTTCTGAAATAATTTCTACTAATCCTGTATCAAAAAATGCTTCTGAACTAATTGAGGTTACACCTGCAGGAATCGTCACAGTTAGTAGGTTACTATTGTCTCGGAATCCTCTAAATGCAATTGTAGTTAAGGTGCTTGGGAGACTAATAGTTCGTACACTTCTATTTCTAAAAGCAGAATTTCCAATCGTAGTAATTGTAAAATCCAATCCGCCTTTTGATAAGAGTTCTGGGAAAATAAAGTCTCCATTCGGTACATCTCCATTTCTTGCAACTGCACTTAGTGTATTTGGTGAAAGTGTGAGAATTTCATAGCGAATACCATTTACAGTAAAGGTATTTCCAACAGCAATACCATTTCCATTTACCGAGAAGAATCCTGTCCAACCTGCGTTTTCATACGTCGTTTCTGTTCCATTCGGAATCGTTAGACTTATGTTTTCATTTTCGCCAAAAGAATTGGTTTCAATCGTAGCAGGAGTTGCTCCTAAGGCAATGACTTCTTCCAAACTTGTTGTATTAAAAGCATTGGTTCCAATAGCAGTAATACTCGCTGGAAGCGTAACACTCGTAATCTCATCATTTTGAAAAGCACTCGCATTGACAGTTGTTACTGAGAATGTATTTGCAGTAAACGTAACTTGTTCAGGAATCACCAAATCTCCCGTTACAGAACCACCAGCTACAGCTACTTCATTAGGATTCAGCGATGTGATTTCATAGGTAATTCCTCCATCAATAAAGGTTGTACCAATAATGCCATCTGACAGTTGACCATTTACGGTTAAAAATCCTGTCCAACCTGCATTGGTATACACCGTTTCAGTTCCACTTGGAATGGTCAAATCAATTACGGATCTATCACCCAAACTCGAAGCTACAATTGTTGGTGGCGTGGTTGCTTGCACATCCATAGCAGTAAGTGGCGTTGCTGTAAAAGCATTGCTTCCAATAGCTGTAACATTCGCACCAATAACTACAGAAGTAATTCCTGTATTTTGAAACGCATTGTCTATAATTTCAGTGACGCTAAATGTAGTTCCGCTAAACGATTCTGTAACAGTAGCTGGAATGATAATATTTTGATTTTGTGATCCATCAGCAATGTCCAATACGGTTACTTCATTTGGATTTACGGCAATCACTTCGTATTGTAGATCACCTTCTGTAAATCGAGCACCTAGTTGAAATTCTCCATTTACAGATGCAAAACCTGTCCAACCTGCGGCAACATAATCGTCTTTAACAGTTTGTTGATCTGGAATGACGGACAAATTAATAGTACTTCTTCCTCCAAAACTGTTCGATTCAATAGTGGCTGGTGTAGCACTATCTGCTGTAATTGAGTTTAATGGATTGTTCGAAAAAGCATTATCTTGAATACTTGTAATATTAGAAGTAATGGTGATTTCTGTCAATAGATTATCACTAAATGTATGTAGCGCTACATTAGAAATATTTGTTGGCGTTGTAACACTTGTTAGTTTATTATTTCTAAAAGAAAAACCTTGCAACAGTGTTAAACTTGCTGGGAAACTAATACTTGTAAGTTCATTGTCACGAAACGCATCATTTTCAATAGTTTGCAAATTCGCGGGAAGCATTACACTTTGTAAATTATTGTTTCGGAATGTTTGCGGGTTGATGACTGTTATTCCATCTGGAATGACAATACTAGTCAACTGATTGTTTCTAAAAACCGCTGAACCAAGTGTCGTTAAACTACTTGGGAGATTCACACTTGTAATTTGATTGTCTAAGAAAGCATCCGTATCAATCGTTTCTACGGTATTTGGTAATACAACTGTCACCAAATCATTATTCCTAAAAGCACCTCTACCAATAGTAATAACTCCTGTTGGAACGGCAATACTACTTAATTGATTGTTCATAAAAGCTTCACTATCAATTACATCTAAACTATTTGGAAGACTTATACTCGTCAATTGATTGCTAAAAAAAGCTCCATTTCCAATAGTGACCGTTCCGAACGGAATGGTAACACTAGTTAACTGGTTGTTTCTAAAAGCATTAACACCAATAGTTTCTGGTCCGGATGTGAATGTAACCTGTGTTAAATCATTATTTAAAAATGCGTCTTCACCAATTGTCGTAACGGATGCTGGCAATGTGATAGACATTAAATTGTTAGCTTCAAAAGATTCACCACCAATTACTTCTATACTTGCAGGAAACACAACACTATTCAAATTTCTAGCTCTGAAAGCGCGAAATCCAATAGCAGTAATATCAAATGTGATTCCATTTTTAAAGGTTGTAACAGGTACCACTAAATCAACAATTCCGCTACCTCCTCCGCGTAATTCAACGGTATTTGGATTGACACCATTAATTCTATAATTAAAAC
>NZ_LBMG01000092.1 GCF_001005315.1 Kordia jejudonensis | reverse complement strand
CATTTGGACTGATTGACTTTATGGAGTTCTTTACACCAAATGGAGATGCGTTTAACCCAACGTGGAATATCATCGGATTACAGAATCAGCCATCAGCGAAGATATTTATCTTTGATCGTTATGGAAAACTCTTAAAACAGATCAGTCCTGCAGGACCAGGCTGGGATGGAACTTTCAACGGAAACATCATGCCATCAGCAGATTATTGGTTTAGAGTAGAATATGTAGATCCATTTGATGGAACACCAAAGGAGTTTATCAATCATTTTACGTTGAAACGATAGGTTTTTGTTGAAGTGAGAAAATAGATGAGATGAAAGAGTAAAGAAAATAGAGAAAAGAGAATAGAGAGAAAATAAAATTCATAAAAAACCGAAGTCATTTTGTCTTCGGTTTTTTTTATATCACAGACTTGATTTTTATAAGGAAACGATCAAATCATCATCATTGGTATCATTTGGTGTATGTAAATTCACATCTTGCAAGAAACCGTTTGAGAATACTTGTTGCATTTCCGTAGATAATAATCCGTTTCTATATTTCTTCCAATCTGAAACATTTTCACCAAACATATGGTTTACTAAATTTGGAAATTTCCAGTCAGAATTTTTTCCCCAATGGATCGTAAACGGAATATTGTGTTCTTGCAAAACTTCAATCATTCTCCTTGAATATTCTGTTAGACTCATCAATTTTCGTGATTTTTCCCAAAGCACACCATCTATTTCTAACATACAAGTGATTGGAAATTTTGTAAATCCTAAAGTGGCCTCAGTTTGTTTTACAAATCGCATCGCAAATATCCCTGGAATTGGCCCTTCTTTTTGTGTCATTTCTTCTAACACTTTATAAGCTTTCGACGAATCTTTATGATGAATTCCAACCGAACACGCAAACGCTGGACCTTGATATGGTGCATCCCAAAAGGTTTCATACAACGTTCCTAAGGTTTCTTCATCAACCGCAGGAAGAATTGTTTTTCGTAGTTGCTTAATGAACCAAGGAATACTTTTCGGAAATTTCTCAGATACTTTTATCAATAAATAAATTAAATCTTTGTAAAGTGATGTCTTTATCACTGGAAACGGATCTGGATACGGAATTTTATATGGTTTTTTATACATGATTTCCACTACATATTCATCTTCATTTGTATATGGATTGATAAAAACCTTGTAATGATACGGACGATTTGGCTTACCATTTTCATCAACTTCTCCATCAATTTCAAAGCTAGAGTTTTCAAAATCCATCGTGTCTGCTAATTCCAAAGCCGTTTCTTTTTTGATCTTCTTTACATATCTTTTTAATAGAAAACGATCTTCTGCTTCAATCACAACACCGTGAATAAATCCAAACGCGCCCAATCCTACCAAAGCAGCATTGAACAAATGATCATTTCGAATCACTTTTGCATTAATTTTTTTAGCAAAATCATCATTCAGCGCAGGTTTTGTATGTCGCTCCAAATACACAATGTCCGTTGGTTTATCGCCTACTATTATATTTAATCCAACTACATAATCTTGAATGGAACCCACATTTAGCGCCGATCCATGAACACCTGTAGATATACATCCTGCAATAGTTTGTCCGTTACTTGCGCCACTCGTTTTTAATGATTTTCCATGCGAACCCAAGACTTCTGAAATTCGCTTAATGGTATTTCCACATTGAAAAAAGAACAAGTTTTCATTTGCATAATTTGTGTCTTTATGCATCAAATTTTGTGGAATTGGAATATGAATACTCATAAAACCATTGTAATGCATGTTGTCTTTTTGATGCGCAATATGCGATAACGACCAACTAGAACCATAGGCTCTAAAACCTTCATTTCTGTTTGCGGCTTCTCGGATTAAACGTTGCATTTCTATAGCTGCATCATTATATCTATCATATTTAGAAAACATATTTGCCGAACCTTCTAATTCGGTTATATGCAGTGTTTTTAATGGAAACGGACCATTATTGTGTAAAGTATCCCAAGAACTCTTTGGGTGAGATTTTGTTGTTGCCATGATTGCTTAATTTTGAGGTTTCATACATACATATTTTACACGAACACGACGTTTTCGTCCAAATGTGACGGCACTTAAGAAAACACCTCCAAAAGTATTTCGGTATTCTACAGTGTGAATTCCACTCGTTCCGCACTCTTTCAACAATAAAGTAAAGTCTTTATCCGTAGCTTTTATCGTTATTACAGTATCAATTTCATTCACTTTCATCATTCGGTAATAATCCGTTCTATCACTAACAGGATCAGGCAATGGATCGCCATATACATTTTTCAATCGAACACTGTAACAAGATGAAAATAAACAACATACGATTAATACAATACTCCATCTAACGAAAGTTTTATTTTTAAGTTTCATAATTTCTTAATTTGATGTGTTATAAAAGTAATCGTTTTCTGATATATTCTCAAGGGTATAAACACCCTAAAATTCAACGTATTAAAGTCACTTTACAGTTCAGTAATCAAATATTACAACTCAGTCACAAAGAGTTTCATCAACCTATAGAATTAGAGACATTTGATAAAAAAATAAACTTATGGAGACTTTCGCAACCTATCTTATTTATATACACGCAACATTTGGAAGCATCGCTTTTATAGCAGGTTTTATAGCTATCATCACCAAAAAAGGAAGTAATAATCATAAAATATCTGGAATTGTATTTTATTATACAATGTTATTTTCGGCGTTATCAGCGTTAGTCATTGCAGTATTACCAAAACATGAAAATCCATTTCTTTTTACGATCGGAGTTTTCAGTTCCTATTTTATCATTTCAGGATATCGCGCGTTACGCTTCAAAAAACCAAATTCAACAGTACGTATAGATAAAATAATTGCATTCATTATGCTAATTACAGGAATTTGTATGATTATATATCCAATTTTAACCACAGGAAAACTTAATACTATACTGACCATTTTTGGAAGTGTCGGAATTGTATTCGCAATTCGCGATATAACACTCTTTAAAAATCCCAAAAAACTTCAAAAAGTTTGGTTAAAACTTCATGTTGGCAAAATGTTAGGTGGATACATTTCGGCAGTCACAGCGTTTATTGTTGTAAATCAGTTCATTCCTGGCATTGCGGGTTGGTTAGTGCCAAGTATCTTTGGAACTGCATATATGAATTATTGGTTTTGGAAATTGCGAAAAAAGAAAACAAAACTCACATAACATTTCTTTCTTAATGTTTTATTTTTAAGATTTTACCAAAACACCTTAACACACTTTTAAGAAATATTAACACTATATTGGCTAATTTAGGAGGCTAAACTAATGAACCCAATGTTAAGAACCAATCTTTCTATCCTTCTCGGATTATTCTTTGTATGCATCGCAGTTGCACAAGACAAAAAAGACACTGAAAAATGGGATGTTTCCAACCCGAAAGGCGACTTAAATTATAAAGATCACACATTTACCACAACGGAAGGTACTTGGATGAATTTAGACGTAAGTCCAGACGGAAAAACCATCGTATTTGATATGCTAGGCGACATCTATACGATTCCAATTTCTGGTGGAACTGCCAACGCATTACGTACAGGAATTCCATTTGAAATTCAACCACATTTCAGTCCTGATGGTTCAAAAATTCTATTTACAAGTGATGCTGGTGGCGGCGATAACATTTGGGTAATGAATTCAGATGGTTCTGATGCAAAACAAATTACGAAAGAAAGTTTTCGTTTACTAAACAACTCAACTTGGATGCCTGATGGCAATTCATTTGTAGCTCGAAAACACTTTACATCACAACGTTCACTTGGTGCTGGCGAAATGTGGCAATATCACATCACTGGCGGTTCTGGGTTGCAACTTACCAAAAAGAAAAACGCGCAACAAGACGTAAACGAACCTTCTGTTTCACCAGATAGTCGTTATTTATATTACAGCGAAGATGTATATCCTGGCGGATTTTTTCAATACAACAAAGATCCGAACAAGCAAATCTACGTCATCAAACGCTACGATTTTCAAACTGGAGAAATTACACAAGTTACTGGTGGACCAGGTGGCGCTTCGCGTCCGCAAATTTCAAGAGATGGAAAAAAATTGGCTTTCATTAAAAGAGTTCGTACCAAATCTGTATTGTATTTGCACGATTTAGAAACTGGAGAAGAATGGCCATTATTTGATGCTTTAGACAAAGATCAGCAAGAGGCTTGGGCAATATTTGGTGTCTATCCAAACTTTAGTTGGATGCCGAATAATCAAGAAATTGTATTTTGGGCAGCTGGGAAAATTCATAAAATTGACATCGCTTCACTAAAAATAACCAACATTCCGTTTACAGTAAATGCAAACATTCAAATTGCAGAAGCCGTTTCGTTTGATACGCCTGTGGCACCTGATACATTTGATGCAAAAGTCATTCGTCAAGCTGTCACTTCTCCTGATGGAAAAATAGTAGTTTTCAATGCGGTTGGTCATTTATGGAAGAAAAAATTGCCAAACGGAACACCTGAACGATTGACAAAAAGTACCGATTTTGAATCAGAACCTAGTTTTTCTCCTAGCGGGAAAGAAATCATATACGTTACTTGGAACGATCTCAATCTTGGTTCAGTTCGAAAAATCTCAATAAATGGCGGAAATTCAACACAACTAACCTCTGAAAAAGGAAGTTTCAGAACACCTTCGTTCTCGCCTGACGGAAAACATATTGTCTACAGAAAAGAACGCGGAAACAGCGATCAGGGATTTACATTTGCTAAAAAAGCGGGAATCTATACCATGACAACTTCTGGAAGCAAAACACATTTTGTGACCAAAGATGGCGAATATCCTATCTTTTCTGCGGATGGAAAACGAATCTTCATTCAAACTGGTGGAACGTATTTTGGAAGCTTAACAAAATCATTACACAGCGTGAATCTTGAAGGAAACGACAAACGCACACACTTTACTTCAAAATATGCCAACAGAATTGTGCCAAGTCCAGACAACAAATGGGTTGCCTTTTCACAATTGCACAAAGCCTATGTGGCGCCAATGATTATCATGGGACAAAAAGTAAATTTAGACAACAAAACGAAAGCATTTCCTGTAGCACAAATTGCCAAAGATGCTGGAGTCAACTTACATTGGTCGCCAGACAGTAAAAAAGTAATGTGGACGCTAGGAGACGAATATTTCTCAAATGAAATCAAAGATAAATTTACTTTCTTAGACGGTTCCCCAGAAAAAACTCCTGAAATTACCACGAAAGGAACAAAAATCAACCTGACGTTAAAAACAGACAAACCAAGCGGTCGAATTGCGTTTACAAATGCGCGAATCATTACGATGGATAATGAAAAAGTGATTGAAAACGGAACAATTATCATAAAAGACAATCGTATTGAAGCTATTGGAAAAGCAAGCGATATCGAAGTTCCTAGTAGTGCAAAAACCTTCAACATGGCAGGAAAAACAATCATGCCAGGAATGGTTGACGCACATGCGCATATTGGTGCTTTTCGTTATGGTTTAACAACTCAAAAACACTGGCAATTCTACGCAAACTTAGCTTTTGGAGTCACAACTGCGCATGATCCTTCTGCAAATACGGAAACGGTTTTTGCATTGTCAGAATTGGTGAAAAATGGAACGTTAGTTGGTCCACGTCTCTACTCTACTGGTTTTATCCTTTACGGAGCTGATGGTGATTTCAAAGCCGTTGTCAACAATCTAGATGATGCGCGTTCATCCATCAGACGTACCAAAGCATTTGGCGCATTATCGGTAAAAAGTTACAACCAACCACGACGCGAACAACGTCAGCAAATATTGCAAGCAGCTCGCGAGGAAGGAATTTTTGTAGTTCCTGAAGGTGGTTCAACATTCTATCACAACATGACCATGATTATGGATGGACATACAGGAGTTGAACACAACATTCCAATTTCGCCTGTGTATAAAGACGTTTTAGAATTATGGGGACATAGTAAAACTGGTTACACGCCAACCTTAATTGTAAATTATGGTGGTGTCAATGGAGAATTTTATTGGTATCAACATACGAATGTTTGGGAAAACGAAAAACTTTTAAAATACACACCAAGAGGAATTATTGACGCACGTTCAAGACATCGTACCATGTTACCTGAAGAAGAATACAAAAACGGACACATCTTAACATCTGAAACGGTAAAAGCTTTGGCAGACAAAGGTGTAAAAGTAAATCTTGGAGCACACGGACAATTGCAAGGTTTAGGCGCACATTGGGAACTTTGGATGATGGAACAAGGAGGCATGACACCTATGGAAGCCTTAAAAACTGCAACCATAAATCCTGCGGAATACATTGGAGCTGGAAACGATATTGGTTCCTTAAAAGTTGGAAAATTGGCGGATTTGATCATAATGGATAAAAATCCTCTGGAGAATATCCGAAATACGGAAAGCATTACACACACAATGATAAACGGTCGTTTGTACGATACCGAAACGATGAACGAAATCGGAAACGAATCTAACGAACGTACGCCTTTCTATTGGGAAAACAACAAATACAATGCAGCATTTCCTTGGCATGAAGAATCAAACAGTTTCATGCGTCCAGGTTGCGGCTGCCATTTGGGACATCAGTAGGGATTTTAAATGTTGAATGATAAATATTAAATATAAATGTGATTCGAAACGTCACTTCGAGTGAAATTCTGGAAGAATTTTGTATCGAGAAGTATTTGAAATGATAAATG
>NZ_LBMG01000091.1 GCF_001005315.1 Kordia jejudonensis | reverse complement strand
CAATACAGTAGATACAGATAACGACGGATTAACAGACTGTGAGGAAACTACAGGAATTGATGATCCAAGTACACCATTGATCCCAGCTGACTTCGGCGTAGTACCAGGAAGTCCAAGTGATCCAAACGATCCATGTGACCCAATCGGAATCAACACGGTAGATACAGATAATGATGGATTAACAGACTGTGAGGAAACAACAGGAATCGACGATCCAAGTACACCATTAAATCCAAATGACTTTGGAGTTGTACCAGGAAGCCCAAGTGATCCAAACGATCCATGTGATCCAATCGGCATCAGTACAGTAGATACAGACGGAGATGGATTAACAGATTGTGAAGAAATCACAGGAATCGACGATCCAAGCACGCCAGCAGTTCCAAACGGAACAAGTGATCCAAATGACGATTGTGATCCAGATCCTACAGCTAATCCTGATGGAGATTGTGATGGTGATGGAATACCAAACGGCGTAGAAGGTGATCAAGATACTGATGGAGATGGAATTCCAGATCTATTAGATATTGATAGTGATGATGATGGTATCATTGATACGGTTGAAGCAGGAGCAAATCCAGCAACACCAGTAGATAGTGATGGCGACATGATTCCAGATTACTTAGATCAAGATAGTGATGATGATGGTATCTTAGATAACGTTGAAGCACAAACAACTGACGGATATATTCCTCCAAGTGGAATGGATGTTGACGGAAACGGTTTAGATGATGCATATGAAGTAACTCCAGGTTCAGGAGAAGGAATTGATCCTGTAAATACTGACGGAACTGATAATCCAGATTATATCGATACAGATAGTGATAATGATGGAGTATTAGATATTGTAGAAGGTCATGATTACAATGGAGACGGAATTCCAGATGTAATGCCAAGTGGAGTAGATGTTGATAATGATGGTGTAGATGATGCATTTGACGGAGACCTTACTGGATATGGTGATCCAAACGGAGCAGCAGTAGACGATCCAACGGATGATTTACCTGATACAGACGGAACAGAAGATCAAGATTACCGTGATACAGATGATGACGGTGATGGAACTCCTACATCAGACGAAAACCCTGATCCAAATGGAGATGGTGACAATAGTGATGCACTTGATAGTAATGGAAACGGAATTCCTGACTATCTTGAGGTAAACAATAGTACACCTTCTGTCGACGATCTTGAAATATTCAATGCTGTAACGCCTAACGGTGACGGAGATAACGATGTGTTTACAATTAGAAACATTGAATTATTCCCAGACAACCAAGTTAGAATTTACAACAGATGGGGAGTATTAGTATATGAGACTCAAGGATACGGACAAAACGGAAACTATTTCCGTGGAGTATCTAACGGTCGCGTAACCATTCAGCAAAACAAACTATTACCAGTAGGAACATATTACTACGTTATCGACTATGTAGTTAATGGTACTACCAAGAGTAGAGCTGGTTACTTATACATACAACGATAAATTAATAAGCGAACATACTATCTTTGTAGTATGTCCGCTATAATAATAAACAAAAACATAGCATACTATAATGAGAAATAAAATCATCATCATCATAGGCTTATTGAGTACCGTATTTTCATTAGAAACATATGGGCAGCAGGACGCACAGTATACGCAATACATGTACAATACCATAAGTATCAATCCAGCCTATGCAGGTTCAAGAGGAGTATTTAGTATGGCTGGCTTGCATCGTTCACAATGGGTAGGTTTAGAAGGAGCGCCACAAACGCAAACATTAAACTTGCATACGCCAATAGGAAAAAAAGGAAAAGTAGGACTTGGATTTTCAATCATCAACGATCAACTGGGTCCAACCGATGAAACCTATTTTGATATTGATTTCTCATACACAATCAATACCTCTGAAAATGGAAAACTTTCATTTGGTATAAAAGCTGGTGGACACTTATTAGATGTATGTTTTGATTGTTTAAACCAATACAACCCTGGAGATTTACTTTTACAAAGTAATATTGATAACAAATTCTCGCCAAACATTGGAGCAGGAATCTACTACAGAAACTCTGAAAAATGGTACGTAGGATTATCAGCTCCTAATTTACTTGAAACAAAACACTTTGACGAATCATCACTATCAACCGCAACAGAACGTATCAACCTTTACCTAATTGGTGGATACGTATTTGATATGAGTGATAGCGTAAAATTCAAACCAGCAGTGCTATTCAAAGCTGTATCTGGAGCGCCTTTGCAAGCAGATCTGTCAGCAAACTTTCTAATCAATGATAAACTAACCTTAGGAGCAGCCTATCGTTGGAGTGCAGCCTTTAGTGGACTCGTCGGATTGCAACTATCAGACAGTTTCATGATTGGTTTTGCATACGATCGTGAAACAACCGAACTCGGAAATACACAATTCAATGATGGTTCATATGAAGTATTTTTACGCTTCGAACTATTCAATAACCGCGACAAAATAATCTCACCAAGATTCTTCTAAAAACCAACAATGATGACACGAAAAAAATATATACTATATACGCTGTTAAGTTTATTCGTTCTTGTCGGTTATGCACAAGAAAAAAAGCTTGAAAAAGCAGATGAAAAATATGATAGCTACGCTTTTATCAATGCAATTGAAATCTATGAGAAAGTTGCCGAAGAAGGATACAAATCGAAAGAGCTATTCGAAAAACTAGGAAATGCATACTATTTCAATGCAGACTTGATTAGTGCCTCAAAATGGTATGGCGAACTATTCTCACTAGGAGAAGAAGTTGCACCAGAATACTACTTCCGTTACGCACAAGCATTAAAAGCTGAAAAACGCTATGAAGAATCAGACAAAAAAATGCAAGAATTTAGTAAACTAACAGGAAGCGACATTCGTGGAACTAAATTCATCAAAACACGTAACTACTTAGAAGAAATTGCAGAACAATCCGGGCGTTTTCGTATCGAAAATTTAGGTGTAAACTCTCCATATTCAGACTTTGCTCCATCATTCTATGAAGACAACTTAGTATTTTCTTCAGCACGAGATACAGGAGTAGCAACACGTTACAAACACAAATGGAATGCACGTCCATTTTTAGATCTATACGGATCAGAAGTACAAGAAAATGGAAGTTTGGCAAACGTTGACAAATTCAGCGGTAAGTTAAACACAAAATATCATGAATCAACGACCGTGTTTACCAAAGACGGAAACACCATGTATTTTACCCGAAACAATTACTACAAAGGAAAATACAAAAAAGACAAAAAAGGAATCAATAAACTCAAAATGTTCAGAGCTACACGCGAAGGAGATACATGGGTAAATATTGAAGAACTACCATTCAATAGCAATAATTATTCTGTAGCACATCCAGCACTTAGTGTAGATGAAAAAAAGCTATACTTTGCTTCCGATATGCCAGGTACTTTCGGTTTATCCGATCTATTTGTGGTTGATATCAATGACGATGGAACTTTCGGCGAACCAAAAAACTTAGGAAAAGGAATCAACACAGAAGGAAGAGAAAACTTCCCGTTCATCAGCCAAAAAAATGAACTATACTTCTCATCAGACGGACATGTTGGTCTTGGAGGATTAGACATTTTTGTAATGCAACTAGATGACGAAGAACAAACCATATACAACATTGGCGAGCCTGTAAACAGTTCTATGGACGATTTTACATTCATCATTAACAGCACAACCAAAAAAGGATACTTTGCATCCAATCGTGATGGCGGACAAGGTGATGACGATATCTATTCATTCATCGAAATGAAAGAAATTCAATGGACATGTGAGCAAGAAATTATGGGAGTTGTAAAAGACAATAAATCTAATGAAATTCTTGTTGGAGCAGAAGTTAAACTCTTTGACAATAAAAATAACGAACTCGAAAGAACATACAGCGACAATCTAGGAGAATTCAGATTCAAAGCAATACTAGAATGTAATGAAGTATACTTTGTAAGAGCTGTCAAAAAAGATTACAATCCAGCAGAAAACTTATTGCCAAAACAAGAAGCAGCAGGATTGCGTTCAACAATCTTATTACTCGAAAAAGAAGAAGTACCTTTCAAAGTTGGAGACGATTTAGCCAAAATTTTAAACATTCCAATCATATACTTTGACTTTGACAAATCGAATATTCGTCCTGACGCTGCCGCAGAATTAGAAAAAGTTGTAACTGTGATGAAACAATATCCTACACTTAAAATTGATGTACGCTCGCATACGGATAGTAGAGGTAGAGATGCTTACAACAAAAAACTATCGCAACGTAGAAACAAATCTACAATTACATACATCATTTCAAGAGGAATTGATGCTAACAGACTTACAGGAGCAGGTTACGGAGAAGAACGCTTGGTAAATCAATGTAGTAATGGTGTAAAATGTACAGAAGAAGAACACCAACTCAACAGACGTAGTGAATTCATTGTTGTAGAACGATAACATAAAAAACGTATAAACAAAAAAGCATCTCAAATAACTGAGATGCTTTTTTTATTCCTAAAATCATCAAAAACTATTTGCAACTCCACAAAGACCCAAGACCAAAGACCCAAAACCCAAAGATCCAAGATCCAAGACCAAAAACCCAAAATCCAAAACTTATGTTAATTTTACCTTAAAATAGTAAACAATAGTCACAAGCACCGAAAGCTATTTTGTAAATTTGCATTTCGACAAAAAATATGGCAAAAGAAAACGTAATCCTAGTAAATGAAAATGACGAGCAAATCGGTTTAATGGAAAAAATCGAAGCGCACGAAAAAGCATTGCTTCACCGAGCATTTTCAGTATTTATCCTCAACGACAAAGGCGAACTCATGTTGCAACAACGTGCCTTACACAAATATCATTCACCAGGTTTATGGACAAACACCTGTTGTAGTCATCAACGCGACGGTGAAAGTAACATAAGCGCAGGTAAACGAAGGTTGCAAGAAGAAATGGGATTTGTTACCGATCTTGCGGAAGCAGTATCGTTCATATACAAAGCTCCATTTGATAACGGTCTTACCGAACATGAATACGATCATGTCATGATAGGAACCTACAATGACGCACCAAACATCAATCCTGATGAAGTTGCCGATTGGAAATGGATGGATGTACAAGCTATAAAAGATGATATCGGAGCACATCCAGATCAATACACAGCTTGGTTTAAAATAATATTTGATAAATTTTACCAACACATAAAAGTTGATAAATGAAACGAGTATTTTAAAAAAAAATATCACTAAAGACATTGATTATTAGCGAACAGCATGTGACCAATGAAAAACAAATAAAAGAAACACATGAAAGTTACTGTAAGTAGAAAAGCACATTTCAATGCAGCACACAGATTATATCGACCTGATTGGGATGACGCAAAGAACAATGAAATCTTTGGGAAATGTAACAATCCTAACTATCACGGACACAATTACGAAATGATTGTAAGTGTCACGGGTAAAATTGACCCAGAAACAGGATATGTAATGGACGTTAAAGTACTAAAAGATTTAATTCGTTCGGAAGTAGAAAATGCTTTTGATCATAAAAATTTAAACCTAGACGTTCCTGAATTCAAAAATCTAAATCCAACAGCAGAAAACATTGTAGTTGTCATTTGGAACAAACTCAGAAAACACATTTCAACGTCATTAGACCTAGAAGTTGTGTTGTATGAAACACCAAGGAACTTCGTAAAATACGCTGGCGAATAACAATGAAATTACATCCGTTAAAATTCAATCCAATTTTCAAAGAACGCATTTGGGGAGGCAACAAGCTCCAAACCATGCTTCAAAAAAATAGTAAAGGCGATGCTATCGGCGAAAGTTGGGAAATTTCAGATGTTGACGGAGAACCATCTATAGTTTCAAAAGGCGAATTACAAGGAAAAACACTGCAAGAACTCAGCGAAACATTTCAAGCAGAATTGCTAGGAAAAAAAGTATACGAAGCGTTTGGAACAAAATTTCCATTACTCATCAAATACATTGACGCTAAAAGCGATTTATCCATTCAGGTACATCCAAATGATGCATTGGCTCAAAAACGTCACAATTCTTTCGGAAAAACGGAAATGTGGTATGTAATGCAAGCTGATGAAGGCGCAAAACTCATGGTAGGTTTCAATCAGGAAGTTTCCAAAGAAGACTATCAAACACATTTAAAAAACAATACACTTACGGAAATTCTCAACTTTGAAAACGTTCAAAAAGGAGATGTATATTTTTTGCCTACTGGTAGAATTCATGCCATTGGTGGCGGAATTGTATTAGCGGAAATTCAACAAACTTCAGACATTACCTATCGTATCTATGATTGGAATAGAGTAGATGCAGAAGGAAACTCACGTGAATTACACACAGCTTTAGCGTTGGACGCGATAGACTACACACTCCACAAAAACTACAAAACTGAATATACAGCGGAAGCGAACAAAACATCCACAATAGTTAATTGTCCTTACTTTACCACAAATTTATTACCATTTCAAGGAGAAATTGCTGTAAATCATGATGATAAAGATTCATTTGTCATATACATGTGTGTAAAAGGAAATGTATCAATTCACACAGAAAACTACAGTGAAACCATAGCTTTTGGCGAAACACTACTTTTGCCAGCTTCCATAAAAAATGCCACGGTAAAAGCAACTGAAGCTTCTGAACTTTTGGAAGTTTATATTAAATAGTATTGAGTATTGAGAAGTTAGTATTGAGATTGGGTCGCTTCGCTTTTGGACTTGTTCTCACGAAGGCGAGAATCGCTTGGAACGCTTCATTGTTGTTCTTTATGTACTTTTTTACATTTAACATTCATAATTTAGTATTTAACCTGAGTTTGACGTAAAAAATTTAGTTCGATACTTTTCTT
>NZ_LBMG01000090.1 GCF_001005315.1 Kordia jejudonensis | reverse complement strand
ATCTGAATTAGACAATGTATATGGTTTGTCATCAGAAGTTGTTCAGAAAGTTTGGAAACGTTTCTACCTAGATGTATCAAATACAGCGGAAAGGAAAGCACTGGTGCCTGAAAAAGCAGACATCAATCTGGCAACAGCCGAAGCACTCAGAAAAGTTTATGGAATCGGCGAAAAACTCTCTGCTCGCATTGTGAACTACAGAACAAAATTAGGCGGATTTGTCACAAAATCTCAATTAAATGATGTGTATGGCTTACAGCCAGAAGTGATTCAGAAAGTGTGGAAGCAATTCTACATAGAAAAACCAACAATCGTGAAAGTGAATGTCAATGCGTGTTCATTAGAAGAATTACTCAAAATTCCATACATAAATTACGAACTCGCAGATGAAATTATAAACGAGCGAACACTACGAGAAGGATTCAAAAGTTTTGAAGAATTGGCAAAAATTCGCAACTTTCCAACGAAGAAAATCGAGATAATTGAATTATATTTGTTAATTCAATAAAAAAATATAAAAATTGCCATATATGAACAGCATGTACTTTACCGAAGAGCATCAACTTTTTAGAGAAAGTTTAAGAGATTTCTTAAAAAAGGAAGTCGTTCCACACATTGATAAATGGGAAAAAACGGGTACGATTGAACGCTTCATTTGGGAGAAGTTTGGAGAAATGGGATTCTTTGGAGTTGCCTATCCAGAAGCATATGGCGGAATGGACTTAGACCTGTTTTACACCGTTATACTACTTGAAGAATTACAACGGATCAATTCTGGAGGATTCGCCGCAGCAATTTGGGCGCACGTATATTTAGCGATGACGCATGTAAACAAAGAAGGAAGTCCTGAAATTAAAGAAAAATACCTTACAGCAAGTATTACAGGAGAAAAAATTGGTTGCTTGTGTATTACAGAACCTTTTGGTGGCTCAGATGTAGCAGGAATGCGCACAACGGCTGTTAAAAAAGGAGATAAGTATATCATCAACGGTTCAAAAACATTTATCACAAACGGAGTATATAGTGATTATTTGGTTGTTGCCGCAAAAACAAATCCTGAACTTGGAAACAAAGGAATCAGCATCTTCATTATGGATAGAGATGTTCCTGGAATTTCTGCCACAAAGTTAGATAAACTAGGTTGGAGAGCTTCTGATACAGGCGAAATTGCTTTTGATAATGTAGAAATTCCTGCTGAAAACCTTATGGGAGAAGAAAATATGGGCTTTCCATACATAATGCAACACTTTGCGTTAGAAAGACTTATTATGGGAATTAATGCGCATGCAAGAGCAGAATATGCTATAGAATATACATTGCAATACATGTCTGAGCGACAAGCATTTGGTAGAACTATTGATAAATTTCAAGCGTTGCGTCATACCATGGCAGATTTAGCAACAGAATTGGAAATGTGTAAAACGTTTAACTACGCTATTGCAAGCAGACTTGATAAAAATGAATATGTTGTTAAAGAAGCAACCATGTCAAAACTTCAATCTACAAAAATGGCAGACACTGTTATTTATCAATGTTTGCAAATGTTGGGGGGATATGGCTACATGGAAGAATATCCATTGGCACGTATGTTGCGCGATAGTCGTTTAGGACCTATTGGTGGCGGAACATCTGAGATTCTTAGAGAAATCATCGCAAAAATGATTATTGATAAAAAAGATTACAAGCCAGCAACTTAGAATTAGTGATAGTATACAAACTATCTTTCGAGATTTTTTAATAACTATCAAATAAGAGGAAAGCACCACTTTTGATGAAGTGGTGCTTTTTTATACTGTAAAGTTTTTAAATTTAAATCTTTTAGAAACTATTGGCGTCACAAAAGCAATTTCGTTTAGTAAATCTACATGTACACTATCTTTTTGTTTGTAAAAGTTAGCTCATTTTTAAACGATCAATCAATTTATTTTGCGATTTAGCTGTAGCGTGAGATCAAGAACTATTGTGGCAATACTGTGTAAGTTTTAATGAAAACATTCGGTGTTTCTATGTTGGTAATTAAGATTGGAAATACTAATTGTATTACTTTTTAAATAAGAAACTAAAATTAGTTTTGCTTTACAATATATATTTAAAGGAGTTCGACGTAAAAATTTAGTTCTATACTTTTCTTTTCCGAAGTATAGCAGGGATTTTCCGTTAAAAATTTTTGAAGCCTTGGAAAAAATTTAGGGAAATTCCTGCGGTTTTAGTTTTTTTCAGAAAGAAAAACTAAAAATACCTCTGGAAAAGGTCCCTTTCTTTTGTTTCTTTTCTTTGGGAAAGCAAAGAAAATGAAAATAAGACTCGGAAAATATGGTATTTAGTAGAGAGTTTCCAAACTTAATTACAAATATGAATTGAATCACTTATATCGAACTGACGTTGTTTAGGTAAAATATAATGCTGTTTAGTATGTAAAAAAATAGTGAATCTATATCCGATAGGAGCGAAGCGATATGTGCTACAGTTGAAGTCATAACCGTATTTTATAAAACGGAAACTTATATCGACTAAGTTGTGCCAAAAAAACAACATCTAAATCTATATAGTACAAAAGCCCTATTCATGACGAATAAGGCTTTTGCTAAACACAAGTTGATTTGGGGTACTAAATTATGAACAAATTACTGTTTGATAAATCGTTTTGTGCTATTTTTTTGATTTGAGGTAACTTGAAGTATGTACATTCCTGATTGTAATTTTCGAACGTTAATAGTAGTTTGATTGGTTTTCAAAATTTGCTTTCCAGTCATATCGAAAATGGTTACAGTTTGAATATTTTCAGTGGTTTGAATGTTCAATGTCGCTTTTGTTGGATTTGGATAGATGGTAAAACTAAGCGGTCTTACAGACACTTCTTCCGTGCTCAATGTCGGATCATACTCGTATGCGCCCATGTCAATCGTTCCACCGACAATTCGTGTATTTCCATTCAAATCATCCGTAAAAGAAGCTGGTAACAATGCGTTATCTCCTGTATCAATTGCTGGCGAACCCATTTGTAAGGTGTAATTTTCCATAGCAATATCAGTAAACATCGGATCTGTCATAGTAATATTAGAAATGTTTGACCAATTAGCAAAACCGTCAGGTGCCAAACTATTAGCCACCGTAACTGAATTCGGAGCTGTTTGTGTACCAAATCTATTTACACTTACTTGTTCGTTTCCGTTGGAAAGTGTATTATTCCAAATAATGGTATTGTACATTTCTAAATTTGCAGTTCCACTACTTCTCGATATTGAAACTACTCCGGCTGTAGTAGCTGAAGTTGCGCTTAAAGAATTATTAGTTATGGTTGAGTTGATAAATATAGCTTCATGCGTTGTAGCCACATCTGTTCTAAACCAAAATAACGCGTTTGTACCTGCATCAGAACCAGAAAGATCTGCTGTTACATTTTCATAAAAAGCACAATTGATAAAAGAAGACGTTAACGTACCATTTGTTCGAGGATTTTCACCATAAACTAGCGTGGCAAAACGTCCCAAATTATTTTTGAAGATACAATTGGTAAAAGTGTAATCGTAATTTCCTGATTGCGAATTTGCATGCGAATAGTATACAACGCCGCCACGTTCAACGCGATTGTTTGTAAATATCATATCGTTGAAAGTAACATTTTTACACGCTTCAAAGATTCGTATTGCTGCTCCCGATTTTAAACTATTGTTTCCACCATTTGCGTTTCCTCCTGAAATTGTAAGACCATCCAAAACCACATTATTTTGAGTAATTTCCAGTACACGTATTACATTATCTGTATACGTACTATTTCCAAAGGTTAATCCGCCGTCATCATTTCCTAAAAGATCGCCTGATAAAATCGTGACGTTCATTTCAGGATCACGTTGACTCAACATGGTTTCTGTTCCGCTAAAACCTCCGTACAACGCTTGATCGGCAGTTACTGTAAAAATGTCGGTTCTTGCAGTTCCAGGTGTGTAAGTGCCAGCTTTGATCCAAAAATCTGAAATCGGATTCGCCGCCAATGCAACCGACAAATCTGTGTAGGCATCTGCCCAACTTGTTCCATTGTTTGCTCCAGCAGCATTTGCATCTACAAAGACACGATTTTTAGAATAATTCGCTGTAATTATTTTATCATTATCCATCGTAATTGTTAACGGGTTTGCATTTCCTGTAGCATCGCCACTCCAATTATCAAACATAAAACCTGTGTTTGGTGTTATTGTAACCGTAACTACTGTTCCGTCATCGTATGTTCCGTTTACAGGATTTGGATTGGTTGTAAAAGTTCCGCCAGCAGAATTTATGGTTAATGTACGTTGAATTGGAGCAAAAGTTGCCGTAACCGCTTTGCCACTATCCATCAGAATTTGCTCGTTTGCATTCGTTCCAGTAACATCGCCTGACCAACCTGTAAATTCAAATCCAGGATCAGCTACAGCTGATAGCGAAACGGTTTCTAGAAAATCATACGCACCATTTGTAGGATTCGGATTTGTGGTCACACTACCATTCGTAGCCAATATATTTAGTATAGGTCTGAATGTTGTTGCACCAAATTCATACGCGCCCATATCTACGGTAACGTTAAAAATTCTACCATTTCCTACCAAATCAATATTAATTGGTGTTGGTAATTTTGAATTGTCTCCAAAATCTTTTGCTGGCGACGTTGTTTGTAGTGTAAAATCGGTTGCGCTTGTAAACAACGGATCCGAATTGTTTGTATTTACTTTACTTCCTGAAGCAATATTTGCAAAATCGTCATTGGAAATACTGTCTGAAATTAAAATAGTTCCAGTAGCTGATGAATTTCCTACAGAAACGGCACGTGACGAATTTCCGCCAGTAGTGGTATTGTTCCACATAATAGTATTGGCAATAGCAGTTTCCATTGTTGAACCACTTTCACCTACCATAATTGGCGATCGAGTAAAATTGTTCAATCCGCTATTCGTTCCTAAATCTTGATTGTTGACTAATGTACAGTTAATTACATTTAAGGTAATTGTCAATCGTGCAGGGACGCTATTCGAAACTGCCCAAACGACACTTCCTGCAAAACCTGCTGTTCCAGGTCTGTCTTTTACGACATTGTCTTTAAACAAACAGTTGTACAAAGTTCCAATCGTATTTTCAGCATTTGCTGCGCGAAAATTAATGGTTCCAAATCGGCTTAAGTTATTTTCAACAACAGTATTGGTAACATTTACATTTCTGGTTCCATTCAAATATGCGAATTGACTAGAAAACGTAAAGAACGCACCATTATCTGCTACATTATTTTTAACAATACAATTGTTTACGGTAAATCCTAACGGATTCGTTACCGCAATAAATATAGCAGCTCCAGATTCGTTGGAAGCGCCCATTGTATGTCCGTCACTTAGCGTAAAACCATCAATAGTTGTGTTGTGCGCGTTCAATCGGATGATGTGTTGTGTATTGTCTGAACGAGTTGATTCGGTAAATTCAATTACGCTATTATCGTTACTGAGTATATCTCCTGAAAGAATGGTTTCATTGTTGGCAATATCTCGTTGTGAAAGTGACGTTTCCGTTCCTGCAAATCCTCCATATAACTTTACATCGTCATTGTTTACAGTAAACGATTGTGTTCTGTCGGTTGTACTTGCTTTGTAGGTTCCGCTGGCAACCCAAATTTCTTCTCCTGCATTTACTGTGGCTAATGCATCTTGTAACGAAGTATACGCATTTGTCCATGACGAACCATCGTTTAATCCTGTTGCGTTTCCGTTTACAAATAAAGGTCCTTTTGTACGGAATGTAGCAGGAAGTGACCAACCTGAAGCCAGATTGTATGTGGTGTTTCCAGCACATTTTTTACGATAACGAACTGTGTATTCTGATGACAAATCTAAGTTGTTTATAAATACGTTTCCGTTTACATCAGTAACAATTGTATGCATGTTGAACGGTTGTGATGTTAATCCGTACGCAACATCAAAAATCTCCGTTTGTGGTAATACTAAGACTGCTGAATTTTCAGTGATGTTTGTGACACTAAAATCTGTAATGTCAGGCGTTTCACAAACTGTATAATTGTTGTCTAAAGTAATTTGTGAAACTTCGGAAGCTGTTAATACACGATTATAAATGTAAATATCATCAATAGCATCTTGATACGTTTGCGTTGCCGTAAGCGCTCCGTTACTGATGTTTGCAATTTTTAAATCTACAGGTCTGTCTAAATCTCTTCCTGTAAAGATGCCACCAACTTGTACATTTTCAGTGGAGGTTTGACTCAGCGTATTATCTACATAATAATTATACGTGTAAGGATATGTATTTCTTCCAGAAGAAGTGTTGAATTGCGTCGCTTCTTTTTTGATGGTAATTACAATATGTTTCCATGTTCCGTCAGCAACGAATTCAGAGAAAAACCGATCGCCCAAAAAGTTGCCTTGTGCTTGTGTGTTATTGTTAGCAACAACTCTTCTACTACTTTTAAAACCGATTCTACCATTTTTGAGGTATATGAAAAAGCCATTTTTAAAATCATTAGCTGAAGAAAAGTTTGCGGAAGTTCGTTCACTTTTATCAAAGATTGTTCTTTCATTACCGTCAATGACGTCGGTTTTGATCCAAAAAGCGATGGAGATATCGGTAAAAGAAAATGTGGCGCTGTTTAGGAAATCGCCATTTAGGACAATACTGTTGTTAGTCGCTCCAAACCGATCGTTGTCAGCAACTAAGTTGGTTCCGTTTTGAGTAAAGTTGGCACCATTGGCGCCATCGGCGAGACTTCCATTTGTGAAGTCGTACGCACGTTGCAAACCATTAGTGGGAATTTGTCCGAATGCAATGGAACAGAATAATAGGAATACAGAGAGTAATCGTGAGTTCATAATTTAATTTTTGTGTTTTACGCTACAAAAATCATTGAGAATCCTATATTTTTTTTGATTTTATTTCTGAACTGTTCGGTTTTTTTGCTGAATGGTTTTTTGGGTCGCTTTGCTTTTTGGTTGCTTCGCTTTT
>NZ_LBMG01000009.1 GCF_001005315.1 Kordia jejudonensis | reverse complement strand
AGCAATTGTTTTTAAAAGTCAATAATATCAACGCAAAAAAGAATGGCGCTGGTTTTAAGCATAAAAAGAACAATCCGCATTTGCCATTAAAAGGATTTATAACTTGTGATAGTTGCGGAAAACCAATCACGGGATATACAGAAAAAGTATATAAGATAAACTATTACAGATGTAACGCAAAAGGTTGTAGCGGTTACAGTCGTGCCGATAAATTAAACGAGAAGTTTAAAAACCTTTTAACGACATTTCAAATAGACGAAAAATTCATTGCACCGTTAAAACTTCAAATGAAATATACCTTTGAGTATTACAATGAATCAAATAAAGATGTTACAGAGCATTTAAGATACAATCTAAAGGCAATTAAAGAAAAGATTGAAAAAGTAGAGGAACGTTTTGTATATGGCGAAATAAATATGGAACTTTACAGTAAGCATAGTGAAAAATTAAAATTGGAAGAAGCAGGAGTATTGAAGGAAATTGAAAAAAGTACAATTGAAAAATCTAAGTTTAATTTACATGTTGAAAACTCAATAAAATTACTAGCTAACTTACCTAATATGTGGGAGTTATCAGATTGTATGGTAAAACAGAAATTGCAAAATCTATTGTTCCCTAATGGAATTAGGTATAACCGTCAAAATGATAGTTATCTAAGTTTAGAAGTGAATCCAGTATTAAATATAATAAATACATTATCAGTAAGTTACAGTGTTAAAAAAAGTAACTCAAACACAAACAAAATGAAAAAATTTCACGAGGTAAGCCTTGGAAAAAATTTAGGGAAATTCATGTGGTTTTAGTTTTTCCCAAAAAGAAAAACTAAAAATACCTCTGGAAAAGTTCCCTTTCTTTTGTTTCTTTTCTTTGGGAAAGCAAAGAAAATGAAAATAAAACACTGAAAATATGGTATTTATCAAGGAGCTTCTAAGCTCAATCATAAATATGAATTGAATAACTTATATCCAACGGACGTTATTTAAGCATAGAATTTGGCGTTTGCATCAAATGAATTTAGTGAGTAGAAGTTTGTTGTAATTACGCTTCCAAAAAACTTTATAAATATACTGGCGAAGTTTTTTTATAATCCAAGTTACGCTTTTATAAAATGTTAACGCATTTGTAGTACAGTTAGGAGACTTAGAAATAGGAGACTTAAAACGCTTAAAAAACGAATCAATTTTTTGGTTGAATCATCAAAAATAGTGCTTTCATCGTTGTAGCTAATAAGTATTCTTGTATCAATAGAAATTTTTAAAGCAGCAAAAATCCTTTTTTCTACTCGAAATTTATGAATTCCCATGTTTAATTTCAACAACCCTTTTTCATTGTAAAGTCCTTTAAAATATGATGGCGTAAATATTCTTATTGACGATTCATGAATGGTCAATGCCGTTTCTTGTTTCCCATACGATCGTTTTGGATATTCGAGTCATAGAAATCATTAAAAAACATCAAAATGAAAAAGTCAAGCTTAAAAAGTTTACGATTAAACAAGAAATCAATTTCAAGTTTAAATCTTCAAGAAACCATTAAAGGAGGTATTTCGGGATATCACTATTTGTGTAGTTCTTTAGACTGTGCAGGTACAGAACACGCACCGTCAGAATCTGGTAGTGAACTAATTGATTGTTGGGGAACAACCGTTTTAACATACGGAAATAGAACTTGTGACGATTCGCTTTAAGAAGAAAACGATGAACACAAAAAAATGCCTCAGTTTTTGCTGAGGCATTTTTTTTATACTTGGAAATCAATTACTATTGAATTGATTCTAATGTTTTAATAGTATCCAACTCGTGCTTAATTGTTGCTCTGTGCTTATTTAATACACTCTCAATACGTGCTGGTACGTGAGGTTCGTTTTCTTTACTCAATAATTCATCATACTCACTCAAGGCAGCTTTTTCTCCTGTAATGGCAGCTTCTAACATCGCTTCATCATTATCTGAGCTAAACCATGATTTTACGTCCATCCAAGTTCTGTGTGCAGATCCTTGAATACTTCCGCCTTTATCAATTTCTTGTCCTAAATCTTTTAATTCTGCTTTAATCTCATGTCCAAAATTGTAACGTTCTGAAGCTCTACGCTCAAAGAAGTTTTTTAAATTTTGTGACTTTGCATTTTCGGCAGCTTTTTTGTAACCTTTCTCAGCATCATAATTCTTCTCTAAAAGGTCATTCAATCTATTTCCTAATTCATCTGTGTAGTTGTACATAATTTTTTCTTTTTTTAGTATTAATATTTTTTTTTAATCAAGCTACACCGTTGCGACATTTGTCCATAAACGCAACATATTTTGTAGCAAGTTCTTCTTTTTGTTTTTCAGTCAACACTTTTCCTGCTAACTGAAAAAAGGTGCGTTCTTCATCTTCTAAATGATGAAGTACTTTGTGTTGTAAATCTTTGGCATATTTTAACCACGCGGAAGAATCTTGTTCCGTTTCTTCCAACTTTTCCACCAACTCATCAATCTCATGATGTTCTGCAATTCCATGTCGTGCATGATCTTGCATCATATCATCACTAATTAATGGTTTGTAAAAATGACGTTCTTCAGCATCTTCATGAATCTTCAATTCGTGCTTCACAGCTTCAAATAATTGTGTTCTTCGTTCGCTATCTCCAGAAGTTTCAATTAATTCATCAAGTAATTTGCGCTGTATGTCGTGGTCTTTTCTAATAGCTTCAAAAATTTTCATAGCAATTTTTTTAGAGATAGCTCCAATTAACGAAAGCCATCGTAATTTATTTTTTTCTTTTTCTATTCTCTATTCTCTATTCTCTATTCTCTATTCTCTATTCTCTTTCTTCTTTTCTCTCTTCTCTCAATTTGAAAAAAACTCAGATTAGTCCGAGTAAATTTCAGTATATCCTTCTAATCTCGCTTCTAAAGCAGCTTCCGTTGCAAAATATTTGTAAGCTGAATTAAACACTCTATTTGGTCGCTCACCAACAATAAAATGTTTTACATTTAAGTCTGGTGCATTTAAGGTAATTTGATCAGATACACGTACTTTTTTATCTCCTAAGGTTTTATCTCCTTTTTCTAAAGATGAAACTACAATCAAATTATTTTTACTAGCATATACTTTATCAATTTCAATCTCATGTTCCACTCCGTCAACTTCAGCTTCTACCATAATAGTACGTTCTTCTTTCTCTCCAAACTCATCTGGCATATTCACATCTACATAAGGAACTTCTACTTCAACTTCTTCCATCACAACTACTACTTTCGGTACTTCAACAGTTTTGGTTCTTGTACCAATTTCTACATCTGCCCATTCTACATCAAATGATGGTAACTGTCCTTCTTCGACAGAAACATCAACATCTGGTAATTTAGTTTCTTGGGTTTGCTTTACATCACAACTTGTAGCAAATAATAGTGACAAGGCTGTAAGTGATAACATTAATTTTTTCATTTTTTACTTATTTTTGGTTAAACAATTTTTAATGCATTAAATCGAACTTCGATTTGTTGATACAAAGATATCTCTTGAATAAAGTCAGTATTGCCGTAAAAAATTTTTATATTAACTCAAACAATAAATCAGATTGTATTTTACATAAAAATTAACAAAATTTGAATAAAATAAATCGAGATAGTTAGTTTCTAAATACAAACGGCATGAAAAATTATACGTTAAATAAAGCATTCATTAAAGCATTACGGTCACAGCCGGAAGACATCATTGACATCTACAACTTAACGTATACAACACCCGATATTTTAAGTATTTTGAGAAAACGAGTGAAGGAAGATTTTGTATATGAATTGCATGGAAAACCCATCACTAAAACAACCGATTTAGAACGTGTAAAAGGGTTAGTTATTCCACCAGCTTGGAGAAATGTTCGAATTGCACGTTTGGAAAATGCACACTTACAAGCCACAGGAAGAGACGAAAAAAACAGAAAACAATATCGATACCATCCTAAATGGCAAAAAATTCGGAATCAGACCAAATTCTTCAAAATGATTTCATTTGCAGAAGCATTGCCCAAACTCAGAAAACAAGTGTTTATAGATATTGAGCAAAAAAAATGGACGCGTACCAAAGTATTGGCAATTGTCATCAGATTATTAGAAGAATCGCATATCCGAATCGGGAATGAATATTATGCTAAAAAAAATAATACCTACGGATTGTCAACCATGCGCACGCGACACATAGAAACCTATAAAGAAAAATTTACACTTCAATATATTGGCAAACGTGGAAAAGAACACAAAGTCACAATTAGAAATAAAAAATTAACACGTTTGTTGAACAAATGTGAGGAAATTCCAGGTTGGGAATTGTTTCAATATTATGACGAATTTGGTGAAAAACATTCCATTGATAGTGGCATGGTAAACGAATACATTCACAGTTTGTGTGGCGATATCTTTTCAGCGAAAGACTTCCGAACGTGGGCAGCATCATTGATCTTTTTTGATACATTAAAAAATATGCCGCGCACCGAGGATGTAAAGGTAAAGGAAAAACAAATTTTAGAAGGAATTGATGCAGCAGCGGTCGCGCTGAATAATACCCGAACTGTGTGTCGTAAATATTATGTACATCCCATTATTGCACAACGTTATTTAGAAGGAAAATTGCAACCGTATTTTGACATGGTAGATACATTATCGCCATCAAAAGAAACAGATTTACAGCCAAATGAAAAAGCACTCAAAGCATTATTAGAAACGTACAGACCTACAATAAATGAAGGGATAAATATTACCATTTCTTAAAGCTAAATTCCAAAAAATCAATATATTAATTAACGTGAATTCGACGTAAAAATTTCGTTTGATACTTGTCTTTTCCGCAGTATAGCAGGGGTTTTCCGTTAAAAATTTTTGAATCCTTGGAAATCGATGATTCATGAACTCCTTGATTTAAAATAAAAAGATTGTGAACTAAAAAATTTAGGGAAATTCATGCGGTTTTAGTTTTTTTCAAAAAGAAAAACTAAAAATACCTCTGGAAAAGTTCCCTTTCTTTTGTTTCTTTTCTTTGGGAAAGCAAAGAAAATGAAAATAAAACACAGAAAATGTGGTATTTAGCAAAGAGTTTGTAAGCTCAATTACAAATATGAATTGAATCACTTACAGAGCTGACGTTAATTACGGTTTATCCGTAGAGCATTCAGCGTTTAAAACTATAATTTAGGGCAAACCAAAAAATTATAATCATGTTAAAATCAATTTTGAATGTAAAAGGAGCACAAGAGCTCAACAAAAAAGAACAAGGAAGTATCAATGGAGGAATTCAATTTCCCATAGGTTGTGTACGCCGATCAGATTGTTTCTTTATTGACAGAGCATCAAGATGTATCAACCGTATTTGTGTATTTCTATAACAGTATATAGTAATGTAAGAGGCTGTCTAAAAAGTTGAATTTCGTCAAACCGAACTTGATTCGATTTCTCATAACCATTGAAAATCAGTATAATGAGATTCTAAATCAAGTTCAGAATGAGGCTTTCTAATACTTATTGGACAACCTCTTTTTCGTTATACATAGATTTTAAAAATAACGATCGAAGCACAATTCGGAAGTTCACTTAACTAATTTACATACACTTAAGCCGTAATAATTTTTCATGCTTTAAAAAAGTAGTAGTTTGTGAAGAGAAAACCAACCAAAATTAACTTCATGAAAAAACTAATAAGCATACTTGTGCTTTGTGCAGGATTTACAATTGCTACTTATGCGCAAGATATAGTAGATACCAACAAGTGGTACACGCTAGAAAATGCCAAGAGCAATGGCAAAATGGCTAATAACGGACAAAAAACTACAGGAGCCGTAATGGTTGCTAAGCTGCAAATTGCAACAGGCGGTCATTGGCGATTTATCCCGAATGGCGATAAAGGATTGTATCGAATTCAAAATCGTGACTCTAAAATGTTTCTTGCAAACTTTGGAGCAAGACAAAGAGGTTCCAAAATAAAACAAACAAATAGTCCAGGTCCAGGCGCATTGTGGCGTGTCATAAAACTAGCTGGCGGCGGTTTTTTGATACAAAACAATATGACTTCCATGTTTATTGGAATCATTGAAAGTAAAAACAATACACCTTTAATTCAAGCAACTTCATTAAGTTCACGAATTGTTTGGAAACCAGCATTTGTGCAACCCAAAACAAGTACAACTACAACAACAGGAACCACTACAAACGCGGGTCCACCAAAAAATACAAACGCCAAAGCATTTAGAGCAAAAAGAGGCGGAAGAGTTGCAAAAGTAGTCGTTCGGTATACAGATCAAATTTCGTTTGTAGGGAAAAATCCAAGAGTAGGACAGCGAGTATACTTCTTTCATCAGCAATTGGCAAATGCACGCGCAGACAAAATCAGCTTCAATCCAAAACATCCAAAAATATGTGGAAACACGTATATTGTGACACAAGTATTGCCAAAAATAAAATTCAATAAACCGATGCCAAACATGAGAAATCGTACAAATGATAGCTTCATGTTTGTGGTAGAAATATTTTAAAATAAACACATACACATATAACGGTCGTCTGAAAAGTGGAATTTTCAGGCAGCCGCTTTTTTTTGCTTAACTATATAATTCATTCACATAATAGTCTTTTAAACATTTAACAGAATTAAATTAAACATATGTTTTAAAATTGTCTGTAAAATGTTATATTTGCAGTCATTGTAGTAGTCAATATTCCCAAATATCAAACAGAAACTTTTATGTCTTTTGAACGAATCAAAGAAAAGCTCAATATCCTCGCAGATGCAGCAAAATACGATGTATCCTGTT
The DNA here is from genome assembly GCF_001005315.1 of Kordia jejudonensis. Taxonomy (GTDB): domain Bacteria; phylum Bacteroidota; class Bacteroidia; order Flavobacteriales; family Flavobacteriaceae; genus Kordia; species Kordia jejudonensis. The sequence goes on along the minus strand of NZ_LBMG01000009.1, from coordinate 137,113 downwards.
CTTCTAGCGGAAGCAATAGAGCCAATAAAAATAAAGGTTTAGGAGATGCAACGGGCATGGGAATTTGTCACACATACACTGAAGATGGACGCTGTGTTTCGTTGTTAAAAATATTACTGACCAATCATTGTATTTTTGATTGTGCATATTGTGTGACTCGAAAAAGTAATGATATCAAACGTGCAGCTTTTAAAGTGCAAGAAGTTGTCGATTTAACCATTAATTTCTACCGCAGAAACTACATTGAAGGTTTATTTCTCAGTTCAGGAATCTTCAAAAATGCAGATTACACCATGGAGCGTTTAGTCTCAGTTGCTAAAAAATTACGCTTGGAAGAAAACTTCAATGGATACATACATTTAAAATCAATTCCAGGTGCTTCGGATGAACTCATGCGTGAAGCTGGTTTGTATGCTGATAGACTGAGTGTTAATATAGAAATTCCAACACGAGCAGGTTTAAAAAGGCTGGCGCCAGATAAAAATCGGGAAGACTTCATCAAGCCGATGAAAAAGGTTAAAAACGAAATTATTCAATACAAAGCTGAGAAAAAAATTATCAAAAGTACGCCGAAATATGCACCAGCTGGGCAAAGTACGCAAATGATTATTGGCGCAAGTGGCGAAAATGATTATCAAATAATGACAGCTTCTAACTTTTTCTACAAAAAATTCAACCTGAAACGTGTGTATTATTCAGGATATGTGCCGATAAGTTACGACAGTCGATTGCCACAAATTGGCACGGAAGTACCAATGTTACGAGAAAATCGATTGTATCAAACCGATTGGTTGATGCGTTTTTATGGTTTTGATGTAAGTGAAATTCTCAATGAAAATTACCAACATTTGGACTTAGACATAGATCCAAAATTGGGTTGGGCATTGCGTAATATTGAGCATTTTCCTGTAGATATCAATCAAGCAGACAAGCGCATGTTGGCAAGAGTGCCAGGTTTGGGAATGCAATCAGTTTATAAAATTTTGCAAGCTCGAAAATTTAGACAACTCAACTGGGAACATCTCAAACGTTTAGGTGTTGCGCTCAATAGAGCAAAATATTTTATCGTGTGCAATTCTAATCAATTTGAACGTCGCGATTTGCAACCTGCAACCATCAAAGGTTTGATTTTACAAAATTCTAAAAGTAAGTTTCGAAACGCAACAAGTAGTCAATTAAATTTATTTGGCTAATGCAACAAGTATTAACATATGACGGTTCGTTTGAAGGTTTTCTAAGTGTAGTATTTAAGATATATGAAGAAAAATTAGTACATGTTGATATTCAAAAAGTAGCACATGTACAGCCATCGTTTTTTGGAGCTGTAGCAGAAGTACTTACTTCCAAAGAACATGCGGATAGAGTGTGGAAAGGATTGAAAAAAAAATTGACCACTTACGGTCGAAATCAAATATATTATTCGTTTCTCAGTGAAGAATTGGCAGTTGAAAATATATTGTTAGATTACATTCAGCAAGTTTTTGCTTCCAAAGAAAATATAGAGAAAGATTTTTCAAATTTGACAGTTTTAAAACTAGCCAAAATAACCAAAAGTGTAGGGCGTGAAAAACATCGGATGGAAGCATTTGTGCGTTTCCGATTGACCAAAGATAATTTGTATTTTGCGAGTATTGAACCCGATTTTAACGTATTGCCATTAATTTCAAAACACTTCAAATCGCGCTATGCTGATCAAAAGTGGATGATTTATGATATTAAACGAAAATACGGATTGTATTATAATTTGCATACGGTAGAAATTGTAGCGATGGAATTTCCAAAAAGCTTTGACTTTACGAAAACTTCTGATGATTTCTTTGCAAATGCTGAATTGGAGTTTCAAGAATTGTGGCAAAACTATTTTAAGAGTACAAATATTGAATCGCGAAAAAATATGTTGTTGCATGTGCGACATGTGCCAAAACGCTACTGGAAATATCTCAGCGAAAAACAGCCTTAAGTTGTAGTTATGGAAGCGCTCATCAAGTAATGATGATGATACTATATTAGATAGTCATGGTCAATGCTACTGCAAAAATTAAAATAGCTAACACAGCGGCAATGAAGAAAAATGCTATTTTTGTCTTCTTATTTTTTTGAAAAATGTAATTTCCTTGTTCTTTATTTTCATCTTTAACAAAATCGAAATCTTCGTTTCCTTGTTTCATAGTTGTATATTTTTTAGAGTTATTAATTTATTTGTTACAAAGATATGAAAGCTTGTTCCGTACGATTAACGGATATCATTTTACTATTGACTCAAATGCTTTTTTGTACTTGAAATGAAGATTTTTTAGGCTATTCGTGCAGCACTAAAAAAGGAATATCCGTATGATAACTAATTTTTTCTACTTTGGTATGAAATAAAATTTGCTGGAAATAATTCAAGTTTTTGGCTACCATGATCATCAAATCTATATTGCTTTTTTCTGTAAAATCTTGAATGGCTTCTTCAACTTTAGTGTTCGTCAAAAAGTGAAAACTGTATTTATAATCATCAAAAAAGTCTTCCAATAGTTCTTTATTTGCTTGCTGATTTGCATTCAGTTGTTCATTGGCTTTTGTAATGTACGGAATGCGCAATGAAGCATTGGTTCTATCTAGAATATTGACAATTGGCGATAAGGTTTGCATATTGTACGATAAAATGAAATCGGTTGGAAACGCAATTTCGTTAATATCTGTATATTTTGCATTTTCTGGAATAACCAACGTGGTACATTTTACTTTTGTAATTACGGCGCCTGTATTACTTCCAGCAATATATGCTTTCAAGCCAGAAGCACCTTTTGTTCCCATGATAATTAAATCAATCTTCTTTTCTTCTACATGATTTCGAATGGATTCGATAAAGAAATTATGATCGGTAAGTGTGTAAAAATGATGTTTTTTATTTGTTGGAAGTGTCTTTTTAATTCGGTGTATTACACGTTGTAATTCTCTTTGTGCAGGTTTTACATATACATCTTCAATGACATCTAAGGTAGGAGTATAGCGTACTTCTTCATCAATAAGATTGCTCAGTCTATTAACATTCAACACATAAAATTTACAATTAAAATCTTTTAAATATTGAAGTCCATACGCTATGGCGTTCCACGAGTTCTCAGAAAAGTCTGTTGGTAATAATATATTTTTCATCTAGATGACACTTTGATAACAAATCTAAATGGAAGCAATTAGTTAAAATATGATATTTGTCATGTTTTCAACTTTTTAGAAGAGACTCAACAGATTTGCTGCAGTTTTTGAAGGTCTACAATTTTGATATTTCGTCCTTCAATTTCGATCAAGCCTTGTTTTTTGAAGCTCGACATGGTTCTGATGAGTGTTTCGGTGGCAATTCCTGCAACGCTTGCCAAATCGTTTCTCGAAATTTTGATTGGATCGTCTGGCTTGCGATTCAATTTTTCAGCAAATTTTAAAATTGTCGTTGCCGTTTTTTTGTACACAGAACTATACGCCATTTGAAGCAATTGATCTTTTACCGTAGACAAATTATCTGTTAACAACTGAATCAATTCGAGCGTAACTTTATGGTTTTTATTTAAAACATTTTTCAACTCATTTTTAGACAAACCTACAATTTCTACGTCCTTGATGGCAGTTGCAGTTTCCTGATATGCAATGTTTTGTGTAAATGATGTGTAGCCAAATAAATCGTCTTCTTTGTGTAAAGCTGTTGTCAGTTCTTTTCCTTGTTCGTCTAATTTATAACACTTTACAACGCCTTTTGTAATCAAGTAAATAAAGTTAGAATTTTGTCCTTCTTCATAGATAACTTCATCTTTTTTATACGTGAAAATCTCGCCGTTGTCATCAAAGAAATTCTTCAAATCGTTTAGCGTGCGAATATTGCTTTCATCTTCAGCAAAAGTCGTATGTTGATACTTCTCGCGTTCTTCTTGTAAAATTAATGCCTTCGCAATACGACTTTCAATGGCACTAATGAGTTCGTCTTCGGAAAATGGCTTGGTAATATAATCATCTGCGCCTAAGTCCATTCCTTTACGGACATCTTGACGTTCCGTTTTTGCAGATAAAAAAATGAAAGGAATATATTTTGTATGATCTTGTTTCGATAAAAATTCTAGCACACCGTAACCGTCCAATTCGGGCATCATAATATCACATACAATAGCATCAGGAAGTAATTGTTGCGCTATTTCAACACCAACTTTTCCATTTGGAGCTGTCGTGACATCGTACGCAGCAAGTTCGAGTAATTCGGCAGTATTTTCGCGTAAAACGGCATCATCTTCTATTAACAATACTTTTTTCATAATTCAGCTTTATTAGGAATCGTAATCGTAAATACAGTACCTTCATTTTCAACACTTTCAAAGGCAATACTTCCGTGCAAATTTTCTAAATGATCTTTTACAATATTCAATCCAATACCAGTTCCTTCCGTCAACAAGGCATTTTCGGCTCTAAAATAACGATTAAAAATATTTTTTTGATCTTTCTCAGGAATTCCAATTCCATTATCTCTTACTTGAAACGTTGTCGTAGTTTCATTTTGTGTAATGATAATATCAATAATGGTATTTTCAGACGAATATTTAATGGCATTGTGAACCAAATTTGACAAGGCTAATTCCACAATTTTTTCATCTTGATATAGTGAAAAACTGTCAATATTTTCAGGATAATTGATTTGTTGTCCATCTTTCAACAACATATTTGCATTGTACACAACCTCGTTTATCACCTTACTCACTTTAAAAGTAGAAAGCTTATAATTGACTTTTCCTTTTTGTAATTTCTCTATCGAAAGAAAATCATTCAAAATATTATTTAAATAATGAACTTTATCAGAAATCGTTTTAATGTGTTTGTCACGTTTTTGTTGCTGTTCCGTAAGCTTATATTTGCTTAACAACATGGTGGATGTCAAAATTCCACTCAGCGGAGTTTTGAACTCATGTGAAACTAAGGATAAAAATTTTGTCTTTAATTCGTTTAGTTCCTGTTCTCTTTTCAATGCAGTTTTTGCCTCTTCTTCTGCTTCCAAACGTTTGGCATTTTCTACTTCTAGTTGCTCAATTGTTTCGCTCAATTCTTGTGTCCGCAACAGCACTTTTTGCTCCAACTGTGTGTTTAAATCTTTAATCTTTTGCTCGTGTTCTTTTCGAATAGAAATATCTATCACCAGTGCCATGACATAATTTTTTCCGTATATAGAAAAAGGGTTCAATCCAGCTTCTAAAGGAAAAACACTTCCATCTTTTCTAGCGCCATAAATATCACGACCTTGTCCCATTTGGCGACGTTGCTTAGCTTTCATAAAACCATTAAAATGTGCATCGTGCCCAGCGTGGTAGTTTTTTGGAATAAGAATATTTAAATGTTGTTTGTCGAGTTCGTCTTTCGTGTACCCAAACATTTTTTCAGCAGCACTATTTACTTCCACTACTTTTTGATGTTCATCAACAATAATAACACCTTCAGAAACAGAGCCTAAAAGGACATTAAAAATTTCTTGGTCTTGTTTAAACATAGTACTTTTTTGGAGTTTTTAAAATTAGGAAAAAAACAGAAGATAACCTTGCGGGTTGGCAGATCATTCCTAAAAATAAATAATAACTATTTTGGTTGTTTTGACTTTGAATTCTTGTTAATTTCTCTAAATTTAAAGATTAAAAAAAATAATCATCATGAAAATTGGGTTAGCACTTTCTGGTGGCGGAAGCAAAGGAGTTGCGCATATTGGAGCTATCAAAGCGTTGGAAGAACACGGCATAGTAGCAACACACATTGCAGGTTCAAGTGCAGGAGCTATTGTTGGCGGATTGTATGCTTATGGCTATTCTTGGGAAACGATGTTGCGTTTTTTTAAAAGTGTAAAAGTGTTAAATTTCACAAAGTTTGCCTTGGGAAAACCTGGTTTCTTAGATGCAGAAAAATATTATTCAGAGTTCAAAACGTACTTTAGGAAAGATAGTTTTGATGGACTTGAAAAGGAATTGACTATTACCGCTACAGATATTTTAAATGGCAGACTCAAAATATTTAATGAAGGCGAACTCATTAAGCCAATATTAGCTTCAGCAGCATTTCCAGGAATTTTTACACCTGTACAAGTAGGAAATAACTATTATATTGACGGTGGTGTAATGGACAATTTTCCTGTGGAATACCTCAGAGAAACTTGCGATATTGTTATTGGAATTCACGTAAGTGGTTACGATGTGCTCGAAATTAAAGATTTGAAAAGTACGTATGGAGTGGTTGAACGCGCATTTATGCTGAAATCAGTTCAAGAAGACTATGCAAAATTAAAATATTGCGATATTGCCATTGTTCCGAAAGCATTGAATAAGTACAGAACTTTTGATAGAACACACGTAGATGAAATTTTCAATATTGGTTATGCTGTGGCAACGGAAGTACTTGAAAAAAGTGAACTGGTACAGGCAAAATTTCAAAACTAATCGTATGGTAGTTTGATCAAATACTACAAAAAAGCGAACTGTTTAATATCTGAAAAACAGCAGCTTACATGGGCTTTATTTTAATGCTTACAATTCATAAAACACGAGAGTAGTTCTTTTTTTACACACTAAATCTTTTGTAATTTCCAGTATTCAGTTTCATTAAAAAAACTTTATATCATGAAAAAAAAGAATTTAAAAACATTGTCATTAAACAAAAAAGTAGTTTCTAGTTTAAAGCCTTCACTTCAAGGTGGACGCAATAATTTAGAACTTGCGTTAACGGATGCGGATGTTCGCGTGTGTAACAATTCTATTATTGACGGAAGTAACTGTATGTCGCAAGGTGGTTGCACAGGTGGAACGGACGAAACGATGACGTGTGCAGCTTGGTCTTGTACGTGTTAATTAGTTAAAAACTGTACACTATATATAGTTTAAGAGCGAACTTCGGTTCGCTTTTTCCATGTTATATTGAAAGAGTATTTGATTTAAATTTTGAATTTTACTCCAGTACGCAGGTAAATTCTAGCCTGATTGTCCAGCGAAAAAAGTGTTTCTCTATCTTCACTTCGTAATTCGTTATTTATGGCAAAAATATAAGCTGCACGAGCATAAAACTGCAAACGTTTGGTAAAATAATATTCGTATTGCAATCCAGATAAAATCAACGATAAATTAATGCTTCTTGCAGCAGTGCCATCAATCATAGGAACGTCTCGTTGTAAGTTGGACGTAAAACCATCCAATTGTGCATAAGCTTTTAAACGATGTTTTTCTGAAAAATAATGTTGCAAATTCGTTTTTGGAATTCCTAAATTGTAGGACCATTTGGGATGAAATTTTTTAAAATAACTCACAAAAGGCAATGGGAAATTAAATCCAGAATTTCCTCCATACGAAACTCCTAAAATCCACTTTTGAGCTTTACCAAAACTAACTTCTCCCGTTTTAATAAATACGACATTTCCAGAGAGTACAATGTCGTCAAAACTCAACGCATCAGCCGCTAAATTTGTGCTAAAACCAGGTTGAAAACGAATTCCCAAACGCCAATTGTTTCGTAAAGGTGTCGTATATCCGAAACTAAAATCGAGCAATTGAAAGTCATTCAAATCACGAGTGTCAAAAGGAAAATCGATTTCAGATTGAAGTTTAATATTACTATAATCTAATCCTAAAAATAAATACGTTCCTTCTTTTTTTAGTTTAATAGGGTAATTAAACAATGCACGAAAACGTGTATACTCAACATCTGATTTCGCATTCGGAATAATAGTGTAATCTATACGGGCTAAATCGCTTAATTGTGCATGCAAGTTTGCAGAATAGCATAAAATACTTACTAGAAAAATACGTAGAATGGTTTGCATGCAGTGATTGTGTGATTTGTTGTGAAAAAATAGAATTTAGTTCGTCTTAAAAAACGAAAAACCAACGTACTATTACTTTATAATACTACGTTGGTAGTTTGTTATATATTTCTGAGGATAATATACTGATTAAAATTGGTATCGAATACCAAGTGCAATGTCTAAATCCAAATCGTCACTATATGCGTCATCAAAACCAAGTTCTGGACGGATATCTAAAGAAATTAATAATGGGATATCAAAGTTGTATTCAATTCCTACATTTCCTGCAATTAACGCAAATGAACCGTCAGCAACAGGTGTGTCATAAGATCCAATTCCTCCACCAGCACCAAGATACCAATTAAAGTTTCCATCAAGCGGACGAACCCACTGATACAAACCAACTAGTTTAAAGGCGTCTACGTCGTTTCTGCTTCGGAATCCTAGATCGAATTCCAAACGATTATTATCATTTAAATATCTTTGGTACGAAATTTCGGCACCAAGACCGTCATTATCTCCAAATCGTAAACCAATCGCGTTTTTTGAAATATCTTGCGCGAAAATTGTAGTCGAAAATGCTAAAAAGCATACATAAAATAATGTTTTCATGAGTTATTTTTTTAATTACAACACAAAAATAGACTTTGCGGTGTTGTCGCATTTGCTCATTTACTAAAAAGATTGATGCAATCGTTGTCTTTTTAAGATTAATATAAGTTGATGCTGCTTTTTTCAGTACATTTGAATCAATACAATGTATTATTTACATCAAAATTAATTGTAACGAAGGTGAAATTATGAAGGTAATCAATATTACTGCAACAGATACTGCGGGCACTGTAGCTCAAATTCAAGAAGTTATTGGTGGTACTATCATAGAAAGATGGGGAGAACATATTTTGAAGGTAGATAATGAACTAGCCAAAGGATCTATTCATTTTATCGAGTTTGAATGGGGCGGAAGTTTGCTTGAATACAATATTACGTTTTTTGAAGAAATAGAACTCATCATGGATGCCTCTGAATACAATCCGATACATTTTACATATTGTTTAAAAGGATATTGTGAACATCGTTTTCATGATGAAAAGAAACGTAGAATGTTGAAAGAGTTGCAACCATCTATCATCACTTCTAAAAGTGGAGGCTATAATCACGGATATTTTCCAAAAGATATCTATTTGCATATCAATGTGGTTCAAATCAGTAGAGTACGATTTATTAGAAAACGATTAAATGATGCGTCTATTTTAAACCGAAAACTCTACGAAGTTTTTCACGATTCGTACCATGAAAATCGGTTTGTATATATAGGAACGTATAATTTGAAATTAGCGGAATTTATTGATTCTCTTAACAGAATTGAGCAGAAAGGAATGCTTCGTATCATGATGATTGAAGGGATTGTATATCAAATTTTATGTTTGCACATGATGCAACACGACAAAGACGTAAAAACAAGGAAAAATGCGGCGCCTATTTTGATGGAAGATTTAGAAACTGTACGAGAAATAGCAGAAAATATTTCAGATGACGTTTCTAAGGAATACACGTTAGATCAATTGGCAGAACATAGTGGTTTGACGCAAGCTAAATTGCAAGAAGGTTTCAAGCATTTATTCACACGAACGGTTACAGAATATATACGACATGTGCGGTTGGAAAAAGCACGTGACTTGATTAATGATAAAGGAAATAATATGAATATCTCTCAAATTGTCTATACCATCGGTTTGAGTAGTCGTAGTTATTTTTCGAAAATTTTTAAGCGTAAATATGGAATCAGTCCAAGTGAATTTTTAAAGAATAAGCAAAATGAAAAAATTACCGCTTAAAGTAATGGGCTAAAAATTCGGGCTGCTCCTTCTAATAATTTTGTTTTTAGGGAACGTTTTTTAAATTCTTCATAATCTAATGACTCACAATGATCTAGTTCTGATTCAAAATCATTGGAAAGTTCTTCGGCAATTTCTGCATCATAAATTAAGGTATTGGTTTCGTAGTTGTGTTCAAAACTTCGATAGTCAAAATTTCCTGAACCTATCGTAGCAATTTCCTTATCTACGATCATGAGCTTGCTATGCGAAAAACTATTGAGTGTGTAGATTTTTACACCGGTGCGTAACAATTCTTGGAAGTTAGAAAACATACTATATTTTGCCAAATGCGAATCACTTTCTTTAGGGACCATAATTCGGACATCAATACCTTGCAAAGCCGCCATTTTTATAGCTTCAAGTAAAGCTTTGTTAGGAATAAAATACGGATTTTCAATATATATAGAACGCTCTGCGACACCAATCATAGCTAAATATTGATGTAAAATAGATAAATTTCTATGGTCTGGTCCGCCAGAAATAATTTGAACAAGCGTGTTTCCCGTTTCCGCTTGTTTTGGCAAGTATTTCTCAGTCGCATGCAATGTATCGTTGCTTGCAAAATAATAATCTTTAATGAAAATTCTATGCAAATGATCGATCACTAAACCTTTCAATTGGATATGCGTATCACTCCATTTCCCCAAAATAGAATCAGCACTAATGTATTTATCAGATATATTTACGCCACCTGTAAACGCCAATGTTCCATCGATGATTAGAATTTTTCTATGATTTCGATAATTTAGGGTAGAGAGAATGGTATTAAATTTTAAAGGAAGTATTGGAAACACATGAGCGCCTATTTTTTTTAGCTGTTTCAGACGTTTTCGTTTCAAACCATAGCTTCCAAAAGCATCATATAATATTCTGATTTCGACACCTTCTGCGATTTTTCGTTCAAAAATATCGAGCATACGTGTCAGTAATTCTCCATTTTCTACAATATAATATTGCATGTGAATAAAGTTTTCAGCTTTTTCCAATGCGTTAAAAATGGTGTCAAACGTTTGTTTTCCTTCTTTTAACAATACGACTTCATTTCCTTCTAGTGCAGGAAAATCAGAACTCTGTTTTAGTAAATCGTTCATTCTAGCATATTTCTTCTTGCTAAAAGGATGCTCGTCTTCATCAATATTATGAACAATGTCTTTAAAATCGTATAAACGACGTTTTGCATTAAAATTGAGCCGAAAAAATTTGAATTTCTTACGATTAATCCCAAAAACAATGTACAGAATAACACCTGCAATCGGAAGTGAAAAAATGATGAGCAGCCACCCAACAGAACGCGCAGGTCTATTGCCATACAAAAGTATGTTGAAGGCAGCCCAGATGAAGCTAATGATATATATAGTGTAGAAAGTGGTGAGCATTAGGAAGCTATTCGCTGAATTTTAAATTTGGTTAAATATGGTTTTGAAATAATTTGTTGAATGTCGTTCTCAGCTGTTTCATGACTTAACCACATGTTTTTAAATAACAGTGGAATTTCCAATGGCATATGATCGTACAGATTTTTTTCTGAAGACAACAAATCATTAACTTTCGTGTTGATTACTGAACAGGTAACAAATCCGTCACCTAAAATATTGTAAATACCTGCCAATGCAAAAGGAGTTGCATTTTCTTTTTCTACTAAAAATTTTCGAACATCCGTATCCACTATTTTATAGATGTAAAATCCTGTAACTAAAATTAAACAACGTCTTTTATTAAGCGCTTCCTTATATAATATGTTGTTAGAAATATCTTGTCTATTCGTATGTAGTGTAGTTTTTAATTGTTGAAATTTTTTCCATTCGCCTTCAAAATTCTGAGGAAGAATTCCCCAAATTCCCTCTGTTATATAGTGCGGATCATGCATCGTAATGATAGGAATTGATTGTTCTTTTAAACCGTCTATTTTTAGTTTGGATCTGTATATATTCGGATATCGTAATGGTAATCCAAAGGTAAGTTCTAAGGAAGTTTTACTGGCAACATTTGATAATTTATAGTTCATTTTTTGTGTTTTTTGCTTTCAAAAAAGCGTCATAATTCGTGGTTCTATTGTATGGATCAAATGTACAATCATTCCCTTAGTTGCATTGACTCATTTACTTTGGGTTTTGATTCATTTCATTGAAAATAAGCCGAAAAAGCCCTAAAAATGCCCAATTTTGGTTCGTTTTTGCCTAAAAATAGTTGAAGTACTTTTTAAAAGAGTCAATCATAAATTTGATACAGCAAAGCGAAACATGCAACTCAGCGTACATTTGTATCAAACAAAAATCAATTAATTATAAACCTTTAAAAAATATAAATTATGTTACGTTGGACAATTACCTTTATTATTATAGCACTTATCGCAGGAGTATTAGGATTCGGTGGAATCGCAGGAGCTTCAGCAGGAATCGCAAAAATTTTATTCTTTGTATTCTTAGTACTTTTTATCATCTCTCTAATTACAGGAAGAAGAAAAGTATAAGCTCGCTGACATAGTGCGAATACAATACTAACAATAAAAAAAAGATATGAAAAAAATATTAGCAATAGCACTTTTGTTCTCAGGAACATTAATGTTTGCCCAAACTGAAAAAGTAGTTACCTCTAAAACTAAAAAGACAACCACCATGAAAAATGGTGAAATGATCAACACGAAAGTGAAGGTAATTACAGAAAAAACAAAACAAGTAAAATTTGATAAGAGTCAAAGATATCAATTAAATCAAGATAGAGTACCTGCACAAACTGCAGTTACGAAAATCTACATGATTGATAATGACAAAGACCCAGCATATGATGAAATTACGAAAGTAAAATATTATACGATTAATAATAAGAAATATGCTTTTAAGCTAAATGACAATGATTTGGATATCAGCTTTTTTGAAAATGATCAAGAAGTCAACGTTGGAAGAGCAGTACAATCAAAATATAATGATTACTACGTAATTAATTCCAAAGAAATGTCAGGTGTAGGATACTATACAAAAGACAACGACTTTGTTATGGAATATTACGATACAGATTCAAATGAGGTTAAAGTTTTAGTTTTTGACAACTTAAAATTTTAAAATACAAAATTATCAATACTGGCTGTTAATCTCTTGTAAATATGGAGATTAACAGTTTTTTTACATATATTAAGCATTTAAAATAGTACAATTAAATTTATCACTTAAAAAAAAGAAAAGAACATGAAGGAAGGCATTGACGACATACAATCAACAACAGGAATTATTTTAGAAAAATTGCAAAGTTGGTGGGTTTTATTTGTAGAAAACTTACCAAATCTAGGAGTAGCACTTATTGTAATGATTATAAGTTACTTACTGTCTAAATTAATTTTTAAAACTACACTTAAGCTTGTACAAAATAGAGTGCGACAAAAGGCAGTAGCAAAATTAATTGCGCGCGTTGTAGCTGTAGTCGTTGTTGCAGCTGGACTATTTTTAGCGTTAAATGTATTAAACTTAGGCGATTCAATTTCAGGATTACTCACTGGAGCAGGAATTTCGGGTATTGTAATTGGTTTAGCATTACAAGGAACACTTTCCAACACAATTTCAGGTGTTGTATTATCTTTTAGAAAAAATGTACGTATTGGAAACTGGGTCGAAACTACAGGATATGCAGGAGAAATAATTGATATCGCAATCAACTACCTCGTTTTAAAAGAAGCGGACAACAATATTGTGGTAATTCCTAATAAAACCATTTTAGAAAATCCAATAAAAAACTACTCACTTACCACACGTATGCGTGTTATGGTAGAATGTGGCGTAGGATACGAATCCGATTTAGAAAAAGTAGAAAGCATTACTAAAAATGTAATTGCAGATTCCTTTGAACAAATTGAAAACTCTGAAAATGTAGAGTTTTACTTTACTGAATTTGGTGGAAGTTCTATTAACTTTTTATGTAGATTTTGGATTGATGCCGAAAACTCCCTAGAACAACTGAAAGCAAAAAGTAAAGCTATTATAAAGATAAAACAGGCTTTCGTAGCAGAAAACATCAACATTCCGTTCCCAATCAGAACATTACAGTTTGATGATCAAACCTTAAATATTTCCAAGAAAAACAGCGTTGAAAATTCAGAAGAAGAATAATTCACATATAAAAAATTGTATAAAAGTATAGATAGAAAACATTCCATCTATACTTTTTTTATACATTTGATATCCGTAATAACTCTAAAATTATATAGTCATGATCATTCCTAAAGAGCAACTATTACTTTCTGTAATACTCATTGCTATCATGATGGTAATTATTATTGTCATAAAAAAAGCAATCCGTAAATTTAGCTTTGTACAAGCTATTGAAATCAACCGACGAAAAGTAATTTTTAATATTTGTTACTTTGTCATTTATCTAATTGGCGGATTTTTCTTGGCACTCATTTGGGGCGTAAAATTTGAAGAATTTACCATTTTCATTTCTTCAGTATTAGCGGTTTTAGGTGTCGGATTCTTTGCACAATGGTCGTTATTATCAAATCTTACGGCAAGTTTTATACTATTTTTCTACCATCCAGTTCGTATCGGTCATCGTATCAAAATCATTGACAAAGATTACAATTGGGTAGGCGAAGTAAAAAATATTACAGCATTTTATTTCTTCATCAAAACCGATGCAGGAGAAAATATTTCTTTGCCCAATTCTTTAGTAATGCAAAAGGGATTGGAAATTTTAGGAAAAGAAGAAGTACAAGAAAATAGTGAAGTTGTCGAGGAAACGATTCCCACAGAAAATGAAGAACTTCTATAAAATTCATATCTTAAGGGACTTGTTCAATACAATACATGAAAAAAAGAAAAAAAACGGCAGCGCATAAAAGTCTCGGAAAAGCTCCTGGAGAAGTGGTGTATTTAGGAGAAAAAGAAAACCCAGAAACATTGTTAGAAGTACATGAGTATACCAATGAAGTGTACAGTACTTACAAAACAAACCAAATTAAGGAAATATTTGATGTCAAAAACAATAATTTAGTCACTTGGATTAATGTAAATGGACTAAATAAAGCACAGGATATTTCCAAAATCGGAGAGTATTTCAAGTTGCATCCACTGATCTTAGAAGACATTGTAAACACCAATCAGCGCCCAAAAATTGACGAGTACGAAAATTACATTTTTGTCGTAATGAAAATGTTATATCACAATCAAAATAATGAATTGCTTACGGAGCATATTTCTATCATTATTGGAAAAGATTACGTGTTGACATTTCAAGAAACAGATGAAGATATCTTTAACCCAATCCGACAACGATTTCACAATCAAAAAAGCCGATTGCGCAACTCTGGAGCTGATTATTTGGGATTTTTACTCATAGATGCTATTGTAGATAATTATGCCGTAGTTATTGAATTATTTGGTTCAAAAGTAGAATTGGCAGAAGACGAATTGTTCTTAGAAAGTTCTCGTGAAGATATTTCAAAAGACATTCAATACCTAAAACAGGATTTACTTCGCTTACGCAGAAATATACTTCCGTCTAGAGAAGTTATCAGCCGAATTGTAAAGTCAGAATCGGAACTCATTACCATAAAAATACACGAATATCTCAAAGATTTACAAGATCATATCTTACAAATAAATGACAATATCGATTTATACCGAGAGATGGTTTGGGGACTTATGGATATGCACATGACCAACATGAGCAACAAAATGAATGGGATTATGAAAGTACTCACCATCATTTCCACCATATTTATTCCATTAACGTTTCTTGTGGGTGTTTACGGAATGAACTTCGAAAACATGCCCGAATTACACTATAAATACAGTTATTATATCCTTTGGGGAATTATGATCATGCTATTCCTCGCACTATTAATTTACTTCCGAAGAAAAAAGTGGTTGTAGTTTTCATTAAAAAATTAAAGAATTGTCACATCGAGCGCAGTCGAGATGCTTCATATTCAAAATAAATAATTGCCAAGGATAAACCAATTCTAGGTTTTAGAATCTAAAATCTTCTTAATCAAAGAAATTTGACCCAAATGGTAATGTGTATGTTCTATAATACCATGAATATTTCTGTAATAACTTCCGTATTTTTCATCGGTAAATGGTTGATCAAAACAATCTTCGGGTAACTGTTCTAATGCAGTTGAAAACATGGTAGCGTCTGCCAAAACGGTTGCTATAAAAGTATCCCATTCGGCTTGTGAATTTAGCTCAGGATGATCAAAACTATGCGCATCTTTTGCCTGTAAAGTTTCGCCTTGAAAAACTCTTAACACGGCGGCTACGTAATAATGTATATGAAAAGTTAAGGTGCAAATCGTATTCAAATCGTACACTTTCGTCGTGGCTTGTTCCCAAGTAACGCTTTCTAAAATTTGTTGTACACTAGAAGCTGTCCAATTTCCACCAAAAAAAACGTCTCTAAAATGTTTAGCAACTTGTGTTGATATCTTCATGATTTATGCGTATTCAGATTTTAAATCGTCAGGATTTACAGTACTTCCCAATGCTTCAATCACACCTAAAGCGGCTGCTTCTCCAGCTAACATGGCAGCATTTAACGAACCGTTGAGTTGTACATCGCCTGCTAAAAAAGTTTGTGTCGTTAATCGTGTTTCAGAAGGTAACATGCTATATTGTAATTGTTGCAAATTTGGCAATGCTTTTGGAATTTCATAGCGTTTTAAAAACGTGCATTCTTCAATTCCACAATGAAGTTGCAACTCTTCTTTCACTTTCTTAATCAAAAAGCTTTCTGCCATATTATGATCTGTAACTACGGTCACGGAAAGCAATTCTTTGGCGCCTGTAGAAGCGGTTTCCAAACTCGTATGATAAAATATATTGTTAATCAATGTATGTTCTGCGGGAATCAAACCAATCAATGGTTTTGCAATAGTACGTTTTGGCGTTTCAAAATACAAGGTGTCACAGGATTTCCATGCAATACTTTGCGATTTTAAGTTTGTAATCAGGTTGCTTGCTTCTGCGGCAACAATTGTAAAATGACTTTCTAAAACATCGTTATTTTCAAGGAGTATTTTCCCATCTTCCACTTGCTTTACTTTTGTATTATAATGAAAAGTAGTCTGTTTCAAATTGGCAACTAATTGTTGTGGAATAGCTTCTATACCTGCTTTTGGAAGCGCAGCAAATCCTTCGCCAAACATTTTATACACAAACTCAAACATTCTGTTGGAAGTATCAAGCTTTGTTTCCAGAAAAATTCCACTAAAAAAAGGTTTAAAAAACTGCGAAATCATTTCGTCAGAAAAGCCTAATTTTTGTAAATGTGTGAGTGTTGAGGTTTCAGGTTGTTCAAAAATTTCAGTGACTGATTTTTTCTTGACAGCTGTATTTAATTTTAAAATTTTGAGTTTATCAGAAAAAGTTCCAATTCCAGAAAAAAGTGTGGGAAATAGCAACGAGAAATTTCGCAACGGATCGCCAAGTGTTTTAGCATTTCCATTGGTAAAAATAGTTGCGCCAGGTAAAAATTCTTGCAAATCAAGCGTTTTATAATCTAAATAAGCTTGTGCAGCAGGATAAGCAGTGAGCAATACTTGAAAACCATGATCAAGTTGGTAACCATTAATAACATCCGTTTTTACGCGTCCTCCAGCACGGTCAGTTGCTTCAATAATATGTGGGTAAAAACCATTCTTTTCCAATACATTGGCGGCAATCAAACCGCTAATTCCAGCTCCAATAATATAAATTTTATACGCTTCTTTTTCCATAAATAAATATCTCAAAAAATTGTCTATAAAAATACGATAAAACCAAGATAAAAGTACAATTGATCGTTGAATTTATGAGTTCCAACGTTTCTGAAGAATACCATCAAATAAAGATTGCTAATATTGTTGTATCTTCACATCTTGAAGTTTTTTTATTTAATAGATTCTTTAAATTAGTATTGCATGATTTCACCTTCATTCCCCAAAAATGAAAAACAGCGACAAAAAGCTGTAGAAAAGTACCAATTATTAGACACATTACCAGAAGAAAGTTTTGACAACATTACTTCATTAATGTCCTACATCTGTGAAGTGCCCATTTCATTGGTAACCTTATTAGATTATGATCGTAACTTTTTAAAATCGCATTATGGTATTCCTTTTAGCGAATCGCCAAGAGAAATTTCTTTTTGTGGGCATGCAATCAATGCTGAAGGTGATATGATGACCGTGTATGACGCACGCGAAGATGAACGTTTTCATGACAATCCGTTAGTCGCCGAACACAATGCTATCTTTTATGCAGGCGTTCCGTTAGTAGATCCTGATGGTTTTAAACTAGGTACTTTGTGTGTGTATGACGTAAAACCAAGAATATTAACACAAGCGCAAGTAGACGCACTCAAAGCAATGGCAAAACAAGTTGTAAGTCTGTTTGATGAGCGGTACAAAAACATCAAACTATTAGAATTACAAGCCGATTTGCAAAAGCGAAATATAGAATTAGAACGTTTTGCGGGCGTAGTTTCACACGATTTAAAATCGCCATTAGCACAAATAAGAATGCTAACGCAATTGGTGGAGGAAGAAGCTACAAATCTATCAGAAGAAACTTTGCAGTATTTAGAATACATCAAAACTTCATCGGATTCCTTACGCGATTATATTGATGGAATATTAAAATTCTACAAAGCAGATACAGTCGTAAAAAACAAAAAAGAAGAAGTTGCGGTTGCTGCCATTGAAAAAGAAATTCAGAACATAACGAATAGCGATAAAAAAGTGTCGCTACTGTTTGAAACTGCATTGCAAACAATACATGTAAATCGTGCAGGTTTGACACAAATTCTTCTAAACTTAGTTTCCAATGCTATAAAATACAATGACAAAGAAAATCCGAGTATACAAGTTCAGATTTTCGAACAAGAAGAACACTATCAAATTACCGTAGTTGACAATGGTCCTGGAATTCCTGAAACAGCTCAAGAACAAATTTTTGAACTTTTTACAACAGCGCAAAAAACAGACAAGTTTGGAAATGCAGGTACAGGAATTGGCTTGGCAACTGTAAAAAAAGTAGTTATAAAACTCGGTGGAATAATTGTAGTAAGTTCCAAAATGGGTCATGGAAGCCAATTTGTATGCACGTTAGCAAAATAGGCTATTCTTTATTGTACAATTTCAAATTAATATAGCCCCAAATAGCGAAAACAATTTCTAAAACAGTTCCCACAGTAAATGCAGTAGATGGAATTCCGTCCACGGCAATGCTCCACAAACGACCAACAGCTAATCCGCCCATAAAAAATACCACGGAATAGGTAGCGGCACGCCAGTGACTTTGAAAGCATAAACTATATGCCCAATATATACCCAATGCAAAATAGGAACCCATCATGGCTCTAAACACATGATTCAAATCGGTTGTTTCCACTGTAAAGTCAAAAAATAAAGGTAAAAAAGTACTTGGGTACAAACCATATGTGGCGCCTACAACTAATACAGCACCTGTAGATAAAGCTAAATGTAGATTTTTATGGAGTTCTTTCAATTTGGTAGATCGGTTTTTTGACGTTCTAAATTTAGTTAAAAAAATCTTAAAATAAATAATTTGTGTTCAAGAATTCTATTTTTTTAAAATGAATTTGAAACTTTATTGGCGGTTTGTCATAAATTTTAGAATTTGCACAAAAGACAACAAAAACAATGCACTGGAAAATAAAAGCAAGTCTGCAAAAAATACTGCATTTTACTAAGATTGGCGATAAGCTCAATCATATTCCAGCGACATTGAAAAAAAATTATCACAAAAATGTGATGATATATCAAACACATGAATGTTTACGAAAGTTTGATGAAACCACACTAACATTTACAGAAGATTCAAAAAAGACAGCTTTGGAAATTGGCACAGGATATTCGCTAATTTCTCCTGTGGTATTGTATTTATTAGGTTTTGATAAGATTATAACGGTCGATATTTCCAACGACAGTTCCATCAAAACATTTCAGAAGCAAATTCAACATCTTGAAAATGAAGGTTTTTTAGATAAAATTTCAGCAAGAGGCAAATTCTGCTCGACTGAGATTAAAGAAAAAATACAACAGCTACAATCGTTTCAAACCCTTGAAGAGCTACTTCAATTTTGTCATATAACATACATTCCAAAATATACGCTGGAAGCCATAGAAAATGTGAGTACTTCGTTTGATTACATTTGTTCACAAGTGGTTTTTGAACACATTCCGCCTGAATTTTTACAGCAATTATTCACAAAAATGAAAGTTTGGCTAACCGAAGATGGTTTTGCGGTACACACGATTAATTTTATAGATCATTTTGCAAATCCTGGGTTTTTTCAAGACAAAAATATTTCAGAATTCAACTTCTTAAAATATGCTGATAAAACGTGGAATTTCTGGGCAGGAAACGACATTGCTTACACAAACCGCTTGTCTTACCTGTATTATTTAGAATTGTGTGAAGCAAATAATTTGAGCGTTATTGAGTTCAAAGGCGAAAACTACAGAACACACAATCCGTTGTCAGAAACAGAAATTCATCCCGATGTCGTAAAGAAATACAAGTCACTTAAGAGTGTAGAAGATGTATGTAAATTTCAACGCGGAACACTAATTTTTAAAAAATAACTTTTTAAATAACGTCAGTTCGATATAAGTGATTCAATTCATATTTATAATTGAGCTTAGAAACTCCTTACTAAACACCATATTTTCAGTGTTTTATTTTCATTTTCTTTGCTTTCCCAAAGAAAAGAAACAAAAGAAAGGGAACTTTTCCAGAGGTATTTTTAGTTTTTCTTTCTGGAAAAAACTAAAACCGCATGAATTTTCCTAAATTTTTTCCAAGGATTCAAAAATTTTTAACTGAAAATCCCTGCTATACTTCGGAAAAGATAAATATCGAACTAAATTTTTTACGTCGAACTTAGGTTAAACAAGTTTTCAAACCAAAATACGAAGTTCGTCGTATTGTGTAGTACTTAAGAAAAATAGAATTTTAGTTTCTAAATCTCTTACGTATGAAATGTATCTCAATCTTCCTTTTTAGCACTGTTTTTTTCTTCGCAAACGCGCAAACGACACAAACCTTATTAGCCCATGTTTTAGTCAAAAAAGAACAATCAAAATTTCTTGAAGGCATACAACTTTGCAATCAAGTAATTACTATCGACAGCACAATTGCAGACGCTTATTTTTACAAAGCGGGTTTTCATACGGCATTAATTCAACGCAGAAATGCCAAGGACGATTATGCCAATTACAAAGCGGCTATTGCAAATTATACCAAAGTCATCAGTCTTAATCCAACACATGCTGAAGCGTTCTTTTTTAGAGGTGGCGCACACGATGCAATGCAGTTTATCGACGAAGCTTTAAAAGACTATCAAAACTCAATTGACATTGATGAAAACCAACCAAAAGTGTACAACAGTATGGGAGTTTGCTTTGCGAAAAAAGGAAAAATAATGTTAGCGTTGGCGTATTTTGATAAAGCAATTGCACTGGACAGCACGTATGCAAAGGCATATGCCAACAGAGGAAATGTATACGATATGAAACAAGATCTTAAAAATGCGTGTAAAAACTGGAAAACGGCCATAGCGTTAGGATATCTTGGAAATAAAAGACGATACGAAGTCAAATGTAAACAGCAGTAAAACATATAAATACGTAAAAAATACGCAATTCGTCGTATTGTAAGTACAGTAGTAAAATGTGAATTTTGAACAAAATAAAAATCATTCGCTTAAAAATAATCAATACCAATACAATGAAAAAAATAATCTCTTTACTTGCTGTCGTAACACTATTCATTTCTTGTACTAATTATGGCGAAAAGAAAGTATATGATGGAACAGAAGTATATTACAAAGATGGCGTTACAGAAGCACAAGTAGACAAACTTGGCGAAAGCTTAATAAGTTCAGGTTTTGCAGATGGAAGTGTAAAATCGGTTCAGTTTCTAAAAGAAAAAGACGTGTATCAATTTAAAATGGTCATCAAAGAAGAATTTCTAAATGATGCATCTATGCAAAACATCTTCAATTTCTTTCCAAAAGAATTATCAGACATGATGGGAATTCCAATAGACTTACATCTGTGTGATGATACATTTAATACGTTGCGTGTTCACAAATTTGAAGATGCTCGCAAAACACTCATGGCAAAAGCAACGGAAGTTCGCTACACAAAAAATGTAACAAAGCAAGATGCAGAAAATCTTAAAGACTTTTTAATAGAATACGGTTTTGCTACTGATGAAACGCCTAAAACTGTTGCGTTAGACAAACAAGACGGGAAATATATTTTTAAAATGGTGATAGATGAAAGCAAGCTAGAAGACAAAGTAACGGTAAGTCTTTTAACCTTTTTCAAAGACGAATTATCAAAAAATACATTCAACAATACAACTGTAAATGTACACATGTGTGACGAACTCATGAATACAATAAAAATTATAGAATAAAACTGTATATAATGAAAAATATAACGTTTCTTATCCTGTTTTTCTTGGTGTTTCAAATCACTCAAGCACAAAAAATAGACATGGTCAATGCGCCTAGAAACCCAATTGGGTTCAAGCATAAAAAAGAACATTTCTTTCTTCGTGGAGATATTTATGCGTCAAGCGGAAAAATATTCGATGTACAAGGAAACTTAGTATACAACTACGGAACACGCTATTACTACGACAATAATGGAAAAATAACTGGAAACAATTATGATGATACTTTTGAATACGATTCGCGAGGAAATATCATCAAATTTAAATACAAAAGTGGAAGTCTAAGCAACTATACATTCAACGCCAAAAACTTATTAGTATTTGAAAAAAACACTTATGGCGATGAAAAAACATATACCTACGATTCGCAAGATAGAATCATAAAAACGGTCATCGATAAAAAAGGAGTTTTCTATCAACAACGCGATTATAGCTATGAGAAAAAAGGAAACATTGTTATTGTGACTACCCAATACACAAAAGAAAATCGTCAACCTGGATTTAAAGGGAAATATCATTACAAAAACGGATATTTAATCAAAGAAGAACTCGCTTCAGGAATTTATAACTATCAAGTAGATGTAGATACAGAAGGAAACAAAATTGATTTCTACGTGGCAAACGATGCAAAAGCCAAACACTATAAAACATTCAATCGATATTACAGCGATATCAACAAACCAATGAAACTTGAATTTGGCTACTACATTCCAAGTGGAAGTGCAACAGCGAAAAAAATACAAACTGTTTTCATAAATGGAGAAAGAGCAACGGATATCATAATCAGCAAAGGAGTAAAGCCAAATGAAAAATTGGTATATGACGGACTTACAAAAACATACTATTCTGTTCCTAATGTAAACAATGATGCAAATACGGTAGCAACGAAAATTCCCGTAACACAAGTAATTTCGAAAGGAGACATTATGATAAGCTATGCACATGATGGAAAATTTATCAACTATGTACACGGGCAAAACAAAGTGAAATCACGCGATTTTGCATTCTTAGGTCCACACATGATTGATTATCGCATAGAAAAAAGTTTAGGAAGAACTTACGTAATCAACAATTACCAAAATATAAAATCACAAGCCGTAAAAAACATGAAGTTATTTACAACTGATGAATCGTCTATTCTATACACACGTGAATTAGAAAAAGAAAACTTCTTTATTGTGGTCAAAGGAAAACATATTGATTACAAAAAAGCTCGTTTTGAATACCTAAGCAATGGTGATCCTGTAATTTTTATAGACGACAAACCTCAGTATATTTTAACAGGTTTCAGAATCGCTAAAAACAATGAAATATATCAAGGAAAATTGTACAATGGAGAATTAGACAACAAAGAAGAAACCACAACGTCAAGTACAGTATCAACTACAAATACTACAAAAAAGGCTTCAACTTCGACTGACTATGATTGTGTAAAAGGCGACTGCAAAGAAGGTTGGGGACGTGTAGAAGTAAATAACATCATTACGGATGCAACCTTTAAAGATGGTGCCATCAACGGTGTAGCATACATTACATATTCAAATGGCGGATACTATCACGGACAATATAAAAACAATCGACGTCACGGAGTTGGATATTACAAATGGTCTACAGGAAACATCTATGTTGGTGGTTGGAAAGATGGAAAACAACACGGATTAGGCTATACAATGAATGAAAAAAATCAAATAACAAGTGCAGGTTTATTTGAAAATGGAAAACTCATCCAAGAATCATCAGAAAACTACAAATCAGGAAAAAAGAATGGTAATTGTACAGGCGATTGTGTAGATGGTTTTGGAAAATTTGAATACAATAACGGAGATATCTATTGGGGATTTTTCAAAAGTGGAAAACGTTTTGGAGTCGGAACATATCTGTGGAAAAACAAAAGTGCTTACACAGGCGCATATACGGCAGACGGAAAGCGAAATGGCTACGGAATTTACACATATGTTGATCGTTCAGTGTTTAAAGGAATATTTGTAGGAGACCGTATCGATGGACTTGGCGTGATGAAATACAACAAAACTGGAAACGTAGTACAAGGCGTTTTTAACAACAAAGGTGCTCGAGTAAGAGAATATTAAACAATCAATAATAAGTAAAAAAACAAACAAAATTCGCATGAAAAATATAAAATGGATTGTCGTAGTACTCTGTGTGCAACTTGGCTTTGTGCAGTGTCAAAACAAAGAAAAAATAGACGTAATTACATATGAAGTAACCCCCGAATTTTCTAAAAAAATCGACAAGCCAGAAGTGCATTTCAAAGTAGATATTCCTAAAAATCTGAAATTTGAAAAACCAGTAGAAGGCAAAAAAACATATTCCTATGGAATGATTCAAAAAATTGGAAACGACAGTATTGTCTCAGAAATGTACTCGTTTGGATACATTTCCATGGATGGAAACATGCAGCTTGAAAAAGATGGACAAACGTTCATGAAACAAATCAGAGACATGCTCAAAAGTGGCGGATACAACATAGAAGAGGATGCTATCGGTGTCAAAGAATTTGATGGAGACAAATACTTATCGCTTCGCGCCATCGGAACTATGAAAGAAGGACTCAGCGATCTATTTCAAGGACGTTACTACTTTAATGTCATTGCAAAACCAAATCCATATACAGATACACACATCATTATGTTGATGGCTGCAAAAGATACGGAAGTCAACTCCTATGAAGACTTCAAAGACAAATTAACGGTATCAACCTTGTGGAAGTCATTTACTTACCTTAAATAATTCTGTTAGTCATTTTAAAGAAGTTGTTTGCGTCAGAACAACTTCTTTACTTTTGTCACATCGAGCGCAGTCGAGATGTAGTAAAGCAACAAATAAATTCAAATCAAACACTATACATCCTTAAGCAACCAAAAAAAGTCCTATGCGTATCAAACTTTTCTTCATCTGTATACTAAGCTCAATAAGCATGCATGCAAATATGGCATCGCCAGTAAATGAAGGAACCTTTGGTACACGCCCTTTTATAAGTCAGTATGTAAATATTTTACATGAAAATTTGCACATTACCATTGACGAAAACTTTGAATATGCTGATTTTGTAGTCGAATATCAAATTCAGGCAGAAAAAAGCGGCACACAAATTCCGTTACTATTCTATGCTTCTTCGTACTATGAAAATTTTACAGTAACCATTGATGGAAAAGAAGTTACACTTGCACGACAAGAAGATTTTTGGAATGCTTACGGAGCAGAAAAAGAAAAGCTAACCAACTTCCACTATCTCTACAATGCAGATCGAAAAGAAGTTACCGAAATAGAAAATCAATTTCAATACGGAAGAAGCGAACGGATCAATCTGAATGATTTTTTATACTTCGAAACGGATATTTCAGAAGGAAATCACACCATAAAAGTTACCTACAAAGCAACCAATTGGCGTTACAAACACAATCGTCTCAACGAAGACAGTTTTCTATATGCATTAGCGCCAGCCAAATACTGGAAATCATTCGGAACACTAAACATTACAATAGATACGAGCAAGGTAAAAGACAAAGTATCAATCAATGTTGGAACACCTAAAACTGGAGAAATCAACGGAATTGCTACCTACGAATTTAGCAAACTTCCTGTTGAGGTTTTGCAAATATCTCGCGTACCAAAATTGAGTGGTTTTGCTAAATTTCTTATGAAAATAGAATCATTTTGGTTTGCAATCATTCTAATCAGTTTACTAGTATTATTTCACATATGGCACATGTTTCAGTTTCGAAAAAAACACCCAAGACGTAAATTCTCTACGCCAGCAATCACTGGAGCGATCATTCTTCCGTTTATATTTACTATTGTATTGATCTTTGCATCACTTTGGATTGATGCCGCTATT
The DNA here is from genome assembly GCF_001005315.1 of Kordia jejudonensis. Taxonomy (GTDB): domain Bacteria; phylum Bacteroidota; class Bacteroidia; order Flavobacteriales; family Flavobacteriaceae; genus Kordia; species Kordia jejudonensis. Next base: position 111,127 of record NZ_LBMG01000009.1, on the reverse strand, counting down.
GGCGAACCGTATGCAAGCGGACGTGAAAGTTATGGCGCTTTCTTTAGCTTTCTGTACTTTCCAAAATACTTGCTGTATTACGTAGTATTTTCAATCGTGCTAGATTTTACATTCAAAAAAATAATCAAAAGAAGTTTGTAAACATCTTCAATTCTTCAATCTTTGAATTTTTCAATCATTCAATCATTCAATTCATGAAAATACGCAACTCTACGTATAGGAATTCAAATGAAAAATTAAGAATATTGTTACTGTGATAATTTCACACAAAACGAAATCAACCAAAACATTTTCTATCTTTATCAAGATGAAACGACGCGCATTCATACTATTACTTCTATTTTCAACGTATTTAGTTGCGCAAAACAGCAACATTCCTACTGCAGAAGCTATATCTTTATTTGAACAATTTGAAGAAAAAAGTGAAGAATTTGCCTATAAAAGATCGGTTGATTCTATGGAAGTATACTTGGGTAAAATTGACACACTGGTTTCAAAAATAAATGATTCTTCATACTACTACAGAGCCGAATTGCTTCGTGGTGCGCTACTATTACAAAAAACTCAATCTGATGAAGCCTTAAAAATATTATTAAAAGCTACAGAGTTTTTTAGATTACAAAAAGAATACAGAGACTATTATCGCGGCCGTTTCAAAATTGCAAAATGCTACTACTATTCAAATCAGCGCGAAGATGTTATCGAAATTATGTCCGATATCATAAAAAATAAAAAATATGTTAGCGATAAATTAGTTTTGCAATCACAGGAAAAAATTGGTGCGATGAATATCGAAATTGGGATGATGAAAAAGGACAGTTCCCTGTTTCGTAAAGCAAATACACAATTGCGAGAAGTCATTCAAAAAAACATTCAAAAAAATGACTATGATGAGTTGGCTTCCAATTATGGTTTGCTTGCCGAAAGTTTCAACCAACTTCAACAAAAAGATATTACATTAAAATTATTAGATAGTTCTATATACTACGCGAAAAAAAGTAAAAATATAAGCGAAGAAGGCTTTGCACTTATTAAAAAAGGAAACCTTTTTCGAGAACGAGAAAAATATGAGCAAGCAACAAAAATGCTTCAAAAAGCTGTAGATATATTCAAAAAAGAAAATGATACTCCTTTACTAATTTACGCATACTTTGAACTAAAAAAGCTCTTAAAACAACAGCAAAAGTACAAACAGGCTGCCGATTTAGGCGATGAAATATACCATTTAGCAATTATACAATACAACAAGCGTTTTGCTTATGGAATTTCCGAAATGCGAACCCGATACAAAACAGCCGAAAAAGAACGTCAAATTTTGGAACAACGTGCCGAAATAGCCGAAAAAGGGTTGCAATTGCAAGAACGCCAATACCAAATATACGGCGCGCTCGGATTGGCATTACTTTTCTGCTTGATTGGATATCTATTTTACAATCAACAAAAACTAAAAAACAGGCAGTTAATCAAAGAAAACAAGTTGAAAGTCGCACTAAAAGAAATAGAAACGCAAAACAAATTACAAGAACAACGGTTGCAAATTTCAAGAGATTTGCACGATAATATTGGCGCACAACTATCATTCATCATTTCATCAATTGATAACTTAAAATATGCTTCCAAAGATGCGTCGGATCAATTCAAAGACAAGTTGAGTTACATTAGCGAATTCACATCATCAACTATTGATCAATTGCGCGATACCATTTGGGCAATGAACAAAGATGAAATCTCAATTTCTGACTTACAAAGCAGAACTTTGGCGTTTATTGAAAAGGCAAAAGTGGCTAAAGAACACATAAAATTTAAATTCAACAATGACGTTGAAACGACTATTCAATTTAGCGCAATAGAAGGAATGCATCTATTCAGAGTCATTCAGGAAGCCATCAACAATTCTTTAAAATATGCAAAAGCAGATTTGGTAACCGTTGCGTTTGCAGAACAAAACAAGCAACTAATTTTCACGATTACCGACAACGGAATCGGCTTTGAAAAAGAAACCGTACAACTCGGAAACGGACTGTATAACATGCAAAAACGAATGGACGAAATCAACGCGCATATTGATATCAATTCTGTGTCAAATGAAGGAACTAAAATTACAGTGAAATTTCATGTGTAGGTTTTAATCATATTAAATGTTAACTTATGAATGTTGAATGTTGAATGTTGAATGTTGAATGTTGAATCGGAAAAAATAAAATCCAAGACCCAAGACCAAAATACTTAAAATATTATTGAGATATGAGAATTGAGTATTGAGAAGTTTTAATTTAGAATAAAGAATAAAGAATAAAGATCCTAGACCCAAAACCCAAGACCCAACACCAAATACCTAAAATAGTATTGAGATATGAGTATTGAGAATTGAGAAAGCTTCAAGTAACTTTGAATATTAAACTAAAAAAAAATAAAGTTTAAAAGTATAAAAATTTTAGTTTCTAACACCTAACACCCAACAACCAAAACCCAAAGACCCAACACCCAAAACCAAAACCAAAAAAATATGAAACTCAAAATAGCCATTGCGGAAGACAATCATTTTTTAGCCAAAGCGGTGATGGAAAAACTATCTTTCTTTGACGATTTTGTGTTCAAATTTAAAGCGGTTAATGGTGCGGAAATGATCGGGAAACTGGAAGTAAATCATAACATTGATGTTATTTTGATGGACATTCAAATGCCTGAAATGGATGGAATAAAAGCAACACAAATCATCAAGGAAAAACATCCGCAAATCAAAATCATCATGTTAACGGTTTTTGATGACGAAGAAAACATTTTCAAAGCCATTCAAGCTGGTGCAGATGGTTATTTGCTAAAAGAAATTAATGCAGAAAACATTCATAAATCAATTCTAGAAGTTGTAAATAATGGTGCGCCAATGTCGCCAAGCATTGCATTAAAAGCGCTCAAGCTACTTCGAAATCCGCTTACAGTCACAGAAGATGAAGCCATTGAAAAAGTAAAACTGACCAAACGTGAAACGGACGTATTATTGCAATTGAGTAAAGGTTTAAATTACAATGAAATTGCAGAAAACCTATTCATCTCTTCAGGAACGATTCGAAAACACATCGAAAACATTTACCGAAAACTACAAGTACACAACAAAATGGAAGCGGTTCAAAAAGCGAAATCACAAAAGCTTATTTAGACTTCTTGGATTTTTAGATTATTGGACATTTTGAAAAAGCAGAATGATTTATATTTTTTAATCTATGAACTCGTTTAAACTTTTCGGATTTAGGCGAAAATTAGCAGTTTTAAGTTCTGTTGACAGCTTTTTTGAGTTTCATAGCAGCGCTACGGAACGAAAAAAAGGTAAAAACAGGCCTGAAAAGAGCAATTTTTTAGCAAATTAAAAAAGTTTAAACGAATTCTATTAATCAACCTATTCCAAAACAACCTTCTTAATATAGTTTGAAAAATCGTCATGGGAAATGCCTAACTTTCCTTTGACAAAATTCAAAAAATCTTCATTGGTATTTACGGTTCGTAAACCTTCAATTACGGCATTCATTCCGTGTTTTTCAAATACTTTTTTACAAACCAATCCGCCAATTACATATCGAAATTCTGTATGATGTTCGCCATTTGGAATATAACCGCGTAACGTACGAAGCGAAATCTCAAAATCAGGATTCTGTAAAACATAAGCTTTCAATTTGTCAATATGCCAATCCAAATCATTACCGCCGCTTCCGCCCATATATGTTGCAAAACCTTCATTTAACCAAAAATGATTGCCATTAGGGAACAATTCATGCGTGTAAATATGAACCAATTCATGTGCGTAATATGCCGAATTATTTCCTGCATACACAATTCGATTGTCAATATCAGCAGCGCCACCAGTTTGCCCAGGAATATAAATCTTTGCCATGTAATCATATCCTAACAGGCGAACTATTTCTCTGGAATAACTGCTCACAAAATAATCAAACGGAATTGGGGAAGTGTTGAAAGTCTTTGCTATTTCTACATTAAAAGCGTTCATGTTGGCGGCATCTTTTTCATCAAATTGATGCATAGGATGTATATAGTAGGTAATATTTCCAACTCGTTTTTTCTCCCAAACATTTTTATGATACTGCGAACTATTTACAAGCACATATTTTCCTTTCACTTTTTTAGCATATACAGAAATAATGGCTTCTAAAACGATGGTATTGTCGTCCGTAACATGCGCCAGAGAAGTTTTAATGGCGTAATGATTATTTTCAACCGCAAATACACCTAGAATCGTACATTGAACTTTTGGACTTCTAGTACGGATTGTTCCGAAATCAACCATCCACAAGAAATAATCAGGAATTCTATATTGACTGGTATCCCAAAAAGTAGTTTCAGGATTTTCGTACTCTCCAGATTGTAAATAGGCCGTCCAAAGTGCGATGATTTCTTTCTCATCAGGATCATTTGCATTCTCCACATTTGTATCAATGATTATTTCAAAAGTTTCCTGACTTTGCGCATATCCAATCATGTTTCCTAGAAAAAGAAGAAGAAGTAAAGTTCGCTTCATATCAATTGTTTAGTTTTATAAACTATGAAACGAATCCTTTTAGAATATAGTATTTAATGTCAGATTAGTTGATGCTAGTTTTTTAATTTTGAATACTGAATTTTGAATACTGAATACTGAATACTGAATACTGAATACTGAATACTGAATACTGAATACTGAATACTGAATACTGAATACTGAATACTGAATACTGAACACTGAACACTGAACATTGAACTTAGCCTAATGCGGCAACTTATCTTTCAATAAACCGTATACAAACGTTCCCAGAAGCGAAGCAATAATAACTACAATTATTGGAGAGAAACCTGCACCAAGTAATGTAAACATTGGTCCTGGACAGGCGCCAGCCAATGCCCAACCTAATCCAAATAAAATTCCGCCAATAGCATACCGTGCAAAACTTTTCTGCTTTGGAGGAAAATTAATCTTTTCGCCATAAAAAGAAGTAATATCAAATCGTTTGATGATCAAAATGGTAATGGCGCCAAAAAACAAAGCCGTGCCAATAATTCCATACATGTGAAACGAATCAAATCGGAACATTTCATAAATACGATACCACGAAGCAGCTTCGGACTTAAACATCGTAATTCCAAAAACAATTCCAATCAATAAATAAATAAGTGTTCGCATAGTTTAAAATAAAAAAGGAAAAATTAAATGAATCATGATCAATCCGCCAATGAAGAAACCAATTACCGCAATTAATGAAGGCAACTGCAAATTACTCAATCCTGAAATGGCGTGACCAGATGTACAACCGCCAGCATAGCGTGCGCCGAAACCGACTAAAAATCCGCCGATAACTAATAATAAAAGTAGTTTAGCGTCCGAAAATACAGTTGTAGAAAACAACTTCTCAGGCATGTACGTTGCTCCAGCATTCTCAAACCCTAGTGTTTGTAAATTTTGAACTGTTTCCGTGTGTAAATCAATAGAAGGATCAACAGAAAGAAACTGATTTGCTATAAATCCGCCAATAATTGCACCTAAAACAACGGTTAAATTCCAACGTTGAGCTTTCCAATTGAATCGAAAAAAATCAACTTTCTTTCCACCACCACAAATGCTGCAAATAGTTCTCAGATTTCCAGACATTCCAAAGTTTTTTCCAACCATGATCAATAAAAACATGACCAACGCAATCATAAAACCCGAAACATACCAAGGCCATGGTTCATATATCCAATTCATAACATCTAATTTTGAACAAAAAAAAGAAAATTAGCTGACCTAGAAAGTAACTTTAGTTACAAAGCATGAAATAGTAGATGAAAAGTAAATTTTCTATATATATCATGTTTTATACAACACAACTTTTTGTATTCTTTTTGTTGAAGTAAAAAATACTATCTTGGTGTAAATATTTAAAGATTTGAAACAACATATTATAACTGAAATTTTAGGAAATACAGATATTTATTTGATCGACCAAATTTTAAAAGGTCGCTATCAAACCAATGAAGTTATTCTTGATGCGGGCTGTGGAAGCGGACGAAATTTGCACTATTTTCACGAAAGTGGTTTCACGATCTATGCCGTTGATTCAAACGAAGAACATATTCTGAATCTTCAAAATCGATATCCTGAATTCTCTTCAAATTTTACCGTTGAATCTTTAGAAAAACTATCATTTTCAGACAATACATTTGATCATATTTTGTGTAATGCTGTGTTGCATTTCGCGCAAAGCGAGACACATTTTAAAAATATGTTTTCCGAATTGGTTCGCGTGTTAAAAAAAGGAGGAAGCTTATTTATTAGAATGACTTCAGATATTGGCATAGAAGGAAAATCAACACATTTGCAAAATGGCGTGTACTTTTTACCAGATGAATCCGAACGTTTTTTACTAACCCGAAAATTAGTCAACGAAATGCTTTCTACTCATCAACTTTCGCTGTTAGAAAACATAAAAAGCACCAACGTTCATGATGTTCGTAGCATGACAACGTTGGTGCTGATGAAGTAAATTTTATTTCCAAGCTTTAAAGCCACCTTTTAAATCATATATTTTTTTGAATCCGATTTCAACAAGTTTTTTGGCAGCGCGTTGACTTCTATTTCCTGATCGACAATACAAATACAACGGTTTTTCTCGGTTGAAACCAGCAAAATTTTCATTAAAATTAGCACGATCAAAAAAGTCTATATTTACAGCATTTTCAATATGTCCGCTTCTATATTCTAGTGTTGTGCGGACATCGACCAATTGCACTTTTTCTTTCGAAATTGCATCTTTAAAAGTTGCTGCATTTAAAATTTCAATAGTATCTGAAGATTTGGTTTTCGTACCCAATAAAGAGTTAATAAAAGACATATATTTAGATTTAGGGGATAATCTTATGGACAAAGATAATAATATACCACAGTATACACGGTAACTTTGGTCACAGAATCCAGTTTTGAGTTCTACGAAGCTATAAACTTCATAGAACTCATGTGTTTATAAAGTTGTTGGACACACAAAGTTTGAAACAGGAATTTCTGTTTGTTTTATGGCTTTAAATCCGCCTTCTACATTAATTACGTTGTGAATGCCTCTGCTTTTTAAAATAGAAGCCGCAATGACACTTCTGTATCCGCCAGCACAATGCATATAAAATGGTTTGTCTTTTGGAAATGCTGCCAAATATTTATTGATATAATCTAACGGTGTATTTTCTGCATTCAGCATATGTTCTGAATTGAATTCACTCTCTTTTCGCACATCAAAAACAGGCAGCTTGTCATGAAAAACATCATGCAATTTTTCGGCTGTAACCGAACTCATCGTATCATATTCTTTTGATGCTTTTTTCCATGCTTCAAATCCACCCTGCAAATACCCAAGTGTATGATCAAAACCAACTCTTGACAAACGAGTAACAGCTTCTTCTTCGCGTCCTTCGGGCGTAACTAATAAAATAGGTTGTTGAATGTCTGCAATCAACGCGCCAACCCAAGGAGCAAAACTTCCGTCTAATCCTATAAATATAGAACGTGGAATGTGTCCTTTTACAAAATCTTTTTGATGACGAACATCTAAGACAATGGCATTAGTTTCATTGGCAATAATTTCAAATTCAGTTGGTAAAAGCGGTTGTGTTCCGCGTTTTAGAATCTCTGAAATATCGGCATAACCTTCTTTGTTGAGTTTTACATTTTCAGGAAAATAATTTGGCGGCGGCACCAAACCATCAGTCACTTCTTTGATAAATTCTTCTCGTGTCATATCTGCGCGTAAAGCGTAATTGACTTTCTTTTGATTTCCAAGCGTATCAATAGTTTCCTTCATCATATTTTTACCACAGGCAGAACCCGCGCCATGTGCAGGATATACAATGACATCATCTGCTAATGGCATGATTTTTTCGCGTAAGCTATCATATAAATGACTTGCCAAATCGTCTACGGTAATTTTACCTGATTTCTGCGCTAAATCTGGTCGTCCAACATCGCCTAAAAATAAAGTATCTCCACTAAAAATAGCATGATCTTTTCCGTTTTCATCACGGAGTAAATACGTGGTACTTTCCATCGTGTGACCTGGCGTATGGATGGCAATAATGGTTATGTTTCCGAGTGCAAATTCTTGATAATCTTCTGCAATAATGGCATCAAATGAAGGATTTGCATTGGGTCCAAATACAATGGGAGCGCCAGTTCGTTTTGCTAGTGTCACATGTCCGCTCACAAAATCTGCATGAAAATGCGTTTCAAAAATGTATTTAATTTTCGCAGTATTCTCTACGGCTTTGTCAATGTAAGGTTGTACTTCTCGTAACGGATCAATGATGGCAACTTCGCCATTGCTTTCTATATAATAAGCGCCTTGCGCCAAACAGCCTGTATATATTTGTTCTATGTTCATACTTCGTATTTTTTTGATTACGAGTATAAAATTAAGCGCTAAGTGTAAGATTTACAGTAACTAAAGTTACAGAGCGTTTTATTTTTTGTAAAATTTATTGTTTTACGAAAAATTCCATGTAAAAGATGAAGATTGCCATGACAAAGATGAAATAGCCAAATCCTTTTTTTAGTTTTTTGCCGTCAATGAAGTTACCCAAGTAGCTTCCGATAAAGATTCCGACAAGTGAAATACTTGTAAAAATTGCTAGAAACTGCCAATCGATTTCCATGGTCAATGCGTCTCCTAAAAAGAAACCTAATAAAGACTTAAATGCAATGATAATGAGTGAAGTTCCAACGGCAACTTTCATGTCTACATTTGCCAATAAAACTAAGGCAGGAATTATTAAGAAACCACCGCCAGCGCCAATCATACCTGTAATGGCTCCAACGACTAAGCCTTCAATTAGTATTAAAGGATAGTTATATGAAACGTTACCTGAAGACGCTTTTTCTTTGCGTTCTTTTAACATGGAGAATGCTGCTGGAAACATCAATACAGCAAATAAACCGAACATGCCCATTCTGCGTGTAAATTCAAAATCTCCCAGCGTGAATAAAACGTTTGGTAATGCAGGAATAACGTAATAGCGAACCATCGTGACACCAACGATTGCCGGAATTCCGAAAACAATTGCTGTACGCCAGTCAACAAATCCTTTAAAATGTTGTTTTAGTCCACCAACAAGCGCACTTGTTCCTACAATAAAAAGGGAATATGCGGTCGCAATTTTTTCATTAACTGCGAAAAGATAGGCGAGTACAGGAACTGCTAAAATAGAGCCGCCGCCACCGATGAGTCCTAGCGAAATTCCAATAATCAAAGCACTAACATAGCCGAGTATTTCCATGGTTGTATAAATATTTGTCAGTGCAAAAATATTGAGCATGCAATGATCTCGCAGTAACCTAAGTTACATATTCAGGCTAAATTTATGATTTTAATATGATTTCTGTGTAATTCTATATGTCCCATTTGTTCTAATTTCTTCAAGAGTCTTGATATGACAACTCTGGAACTGTGCAAATCGTACGCTATTTCTTGATGTGTATTGTGAATAGTATTCGTTTTATTGACACGAACTTTTTCTTTTAAATAGTCCACCAAACGTTTGTCCATTTTGTCAAAAGCTACACTATCAAGAATGTGCAACACTTCATTTAAGCGTGTATGATAGCTTTGAAACACGAAATTTCGCCACGATTTGTACTTGGCTGTCCATTCTTCCATTTTTTGCACAGGCACCATTATTAATGTTGTGTCGCGTTCGGCAACGGCTTTTATTTCACTTTTGGCATGTCCCATACAGCAATTCATTGTCATTGAGCAGGTTTCGCCACTTTCTAAATAGTACAGTAATAATTCGTCGCCTTCATTGTCTTCACGCAGTACTTTGATGGCTCCTGAAATTAGCAATGGCATTCCACGGACATAATCGCCAATCGCCATCATGGTAAAACCCGCAGGCACTTCTTTAAATGTACCTACTTGTGCAATTTCATTGAGTAAATCTTCTTCAAACAGCTGTCCGTAATTGTCTTTGAGTTCTTGAATCATAAGTATGTCTGTGTACGACATTAACGTTTTCTACTTTTTCAAAGTAAAAAAGTATTGTCAATACAAAGTTATCGTTTTTTGTAAAAGGACTCAGTAACAAAGGTTACATTATTAATTTGTACGAAATATCTTTTATGTATATTTAAGTAAAACAAATATGTCATGAGCAAGTTTGAAATACCAAAAGAAAATTGGAAATCAATTTCTATAGATTCCGCTTTATTTATTTTAAATGAAAGTAAAGATTATATTGATTATACTTTGAAAGAGTCTGAACATATTACAAGTAGGTCATTTTCTCTAGTTCTAATTCTTATCTCACTATTATCAGCAATAGTAGGATATACTTATGGGAAAATTGTAGACAGTGAATTGGCCAATTTAATTATTGTGAATTGTGTTTTTATAATAACGATAGTTTTTTTGCTGATTCGTTTGTTCATGATTGTATTTCCTAAGAAGATGATTGTTAAAGGAAGAATACCTAAAGAACTTGCACAAAAACATATATTAATTACTCCAAAATTAACTGCACAAGAAAATTATCTAATGCTCATTATACAAGAGATAGAAAACTCTCAGCATAAAATAAATTTTAACCTTAAGCAGAATAAAAGTAGAAGAGATCGGATGAAATTTGTAATGTATACACTCATTATTCTATTACCAATTTACTTAGTAGCAGCTTTTTTTTCGATTTAAAGAGTAATTGTGTTTGACGATTTTTTTGCTAAACTTCTTCCTCTTCTTCGGACTGTTTTTCAGAAGGAAGTATAGGTGATTCTGCTGGACTTTTGGAAGTTTCAGAAGTTCCACTTCTAGTAAAGTTTGAAAAATCATCTTCATCATCAAAATGTGTATAACTCATGGTTTAGCTAGGTTAATTTCTTACATAAATATATTGAAAAATATGTTTTGTGCAAAATTCTTAATTCTAATTCATGAAAGTTTGTATACACTTTGCCGATAACGATAAAAGTATAAAGTCAAGTGATGAATGCTAAAACCTTCTACAACGCTTCAATTTTCTTCATAATTTCTTCCGCTTCAGCCGTTTTTTGATCGCTCAATTTTCTGTTTGATGTAGATAGATTGAAAGCTTCTTGCGTCAATTTTTCATACGTTTCGTAGAGTTTTTCTTTTTCTGATTTCTTTTTAAATAATCCGAACATAGTTTTTTTCTTTTTCTTAATTTTTTATAGCCATGTAAAGATACGACTTAAAAAAGATGTTTACTAATGATTTACAACTAGAAAAGCTACAACTTTCATCACAGAAGTTGTAGCTTTTGATACTAAAAAACGAGCTAACGATTTTTAATCTATGTTGTAATGGAATTTAGGTATTAGTAAAATGTTACTTTCCCATTGTTGATATCGTACATTCCGCCTACAATTTTAATGTCTCCATCTTCTTCAAGTCGTTTTAAAACTTCACTTTGTTTGCGAATATTATCAATAGTCATTTCTACGTTTTTAGCAGCTACATTGTTTACAAATTCAATATTTTTTGAATTTCGTAAACTTTCATCTGTAGGTTCTGTTACCGCATCTACAGCAGGTTCAATTTTGTTGATTAAAGCTGTCAAGTTTCCAAGTCGAGCATGATCGCAAGCACCTTTTACAGCTCCGCAAGCAGTATGTCCAAGAACCACTACTAATTTTGTTCCTGCAAGTTTACAAGCAAATTCCATACTTCCTAAAATGTCTTCATTGACAAAGTTTCCAGCAATACGAACACTAAATATATCTCCAATTCCTTGGTCAAAAATTAATTCTGAAGATACTCTAGAGTCAATACAACTCAATACTGTTGCAAACGGATATTGCCCAGTACTAGTATCTGAAACCTGATCTAATAAATCACGTGTAACTTGTGTGTTTTTTACAAACCTTTCGTTTCCGTCTTTTAGTGCTTGCAAAGACGAATCAGGCGTCATGATAGCTTGTGTTTCTTTTGTTTGTGCTTTCATATAGCTTTGTTTAATTCTAGTTTTTTTGTTATTAATATTTATAGTTAATGTGTACCGTTTGTTATTGTAATTGTATAGTTGATGAATTCTTTACAATCAAAATTGGTACATTTATTTTATGAATGGCTTCTTTTATATTTGAGGTAATATTTTTGAAGCGTGAATTTTTCTTTGCATGTCTATTTACACACAATAATCCAATATTATTTTTGGAAACATAGGTTGCAACATTATCTATGGCGTTCGAACTATTTTCAAACTCGAAAGTTATCACGTTTTCTGCTTTTGATACTGTTTCAGGTGTGTTTTCTTCTGAAGCATTGCGTACAAAAAACTGTCGAATCGGTTTTTTAATACGTCTTCGCAATGCTGTTGTAATACCTTGCGGTAAATCTGCCGTAGTCGTGTTTAGCAAGCCAAGTGACATGGTTTCTGTGGTACGTATTGCAGTATTTTTGCCTGAAATTAGTACAGAACCATTAAAATTCTTCAAGATAAATTTTGTAAAACTATCTCCTAAAAAGTTAAAAATTCTTGGCGGACGTTTTCCCAATACAATAATATCTGGTTTTGCATTTTCAATTTCTTCGAGCACTTCACTTTTCAAGTTTCCCAAACGAAAACTAGCTTGTATTTGTATGTTTTCTCGTTTTGAAATCTCTCGAACCAACGTTTTTAACTTATTTTTTGTGTTGTAGCGTTCTTCATCAATAGTTCGCATCGCTGAATATTGATTTTCATATTCGGCAATATCAGAAGGTTTCAATACATGAAAAACGTCAATACTTCCGTTGATAATCTTGGCAAGATTTACAGCGTTATCTAAGGCTTTTGCAGCCGATTTAGATAGATCGGTTAAAACAAGTAATTTAAATGTTGGGTTGTTCATAATGCTAAATTTTAATGGTTAAAAATCTTAGGCACTTTTTGGTCTGAGTTGAAAAAACTCAATAAAACTCTTTGGGTTTTCTACAGTTCCGCGTTCAGAAATTAACTTAATGTCAATGTTTCTGTTACGTGCTTTTTCTGAGAAGTCTTCCAGTATTTCAATAATATCATTGTCCAAGAAACGTGTTTTACGCACATCCAATTCTAAGAAAGTATCTCTTGGTAAGTTGTCTAATTCTTTTAAAATAGCACCTTTATTGAAGAAGGTTACTTCTTCAGCAAGCGTCATTTTTATTTTATGTTTTCCGTTACTTTTATCTTCAATATGCAAGAAGTGTGAATTTTGGAAACTTTTAATTAAAATTACTATAATTCCAACGGCAAGACCTAATCCAATTCCCCATAATAAATCGATAAATACAATTCCTAAAATCGTAACCATGAACGGAACAAATTGTTTCCATCCTGCTAGGAACATCTTTTTAAATACGGTTGGTTTTGCCAATTTGTATCCTACAATTAGTAATACTGCTGCCAATACTGAAAGTGGAATCATGTTTAGTAATGTCGGAATTAAAACCACAGAAATCAATAATAAGAAACCGTGAATAATAGCCGCCATTTTTGTTTTTCCACCTGATTGAATGTTGGCAGAACTTCTTACAATTACCTGTGTAATTGGCAATCCACCAATTAATCCAGAAAGAATATTTCCTGTTCCTTGTGCTAATAATTCTTTGTTTGTCGGTGTTACACGTTTCATTGGATCTAATTTATCCGTTGCTTCTACACATAACAAAGTTTCCAAACTGGCTACAACTGCTATGGTAACACCTGTTATCCAAATGGCAGGATCTTTAATGGCGCCAAAATTCGGGAAACTGAATTGTCCTAGAAAAGAATCAAAACTGTCTGGAACTGGTACTTTTACCAAATGCTCCGCAGAAATTCCGAAGGTATCATTCCCTTTTGTAACTGCGAAATAGATAATTCCTAAAGCTACAGCAACCAGCGGTCCTTGAATTAACTTAAATATTTTTCCTTTTTTAGATAAAACAGTATTCCAAAGAATTAAAACAGCTAAACCAACAATGGCAATAATAGTTGCGCCAGGACTGATATAATTTATAGTATTAAAAATTTCGGAAAATGTATTCTCTCCGTCTACTTGTAAAAAAGCAAAATCACCTTCTGGATCTGCGTCGTATCCGAAAAAGTGTGGAATTTGTTTTAAAATAATAATGATACCGATTCCTGTGAGCATTCCTTTAATTACGGAAGATGGGAAGAAATACCCAATGATTCCGAAGCGCAAAACGCCAAATATAATTTGAATGACACCACCAATAACGACGGCAACTAAGAAGTTTTCATAACCGCCAAGTGTAGTAATTGCGGTTAATACGATTACGGCCAAACCTGCGGCTGGTCCACTGACACCAACTTGCGATCCGCTAAATGCTCCAACGACAATTCCACCAATAATTCCAGCAATTAAACCTGAAAAAAGTGGTGCGCCACTGGCTAAGGCTATCCCTAAACAGAGTGGAAGTGCAACGAAGAAAACGACAATACTTGCGGGGATATCCGACTTAAAATTTTTGAATGGGTTCGAACTATTCATGATAGTAAAAATGTTTTTTTGAACTGAAATGACAACTCACAGTTTGTGTAATTTCAATTCGATGTTAGCTAATTTTGTTTGATATTATATGTAAAGAAAAATTCTCCGATAGTGTGATGAGTGGAAAATAATCCTTCACGTGCAGAGTGATGAGGCACGTGTATGGTGAGTTGTATTTTAAATAAATTCTGGAGGCGGAATCAAAATTTCAATGCTCAAAGAAGCATCTACTTGTAATCTGTAAAAAGGCGTTGTATGTTTGGAAAGATCCGAGTTTGCCACCATAAAATGAGTTGCATACGGTCTAACTTTTTCGTCTTCTTCAATAGTATCTTCGGTTTCTTCCTTATCCGTATCATCTTCCCAATCCATGTCAACCAATTCATAATTAACATCAGAAAATGATGAAAATGCTTGCGATATCGGCTGTAAAATCATCACAATAAGTACCAAGGCAAACGAAATTTGCTTTAGCATTTGGAATGTATGTGAATCTTTATACTGCATTATTTTTTCAATACTTTAAAAACTAAATCCGTGTAAAATTTTACAATCGTATCTCTACCTTCTTTTACATCTGTTAACGATGGTAAATGTTCTGAAAAATAGCGTTGTTTGTGTGCGCCTTCAATAACTGTTGAAATGAGCATGTGAGGAAATTCAAAACTTGAATCAATTTCTGTCACAATATTGCTTACACGTTGTACAACACGTTTATATACTTTATAATAACCTTTCTCATTTTCTAAATCTACATCTTTGGTATGATACGCTTTAGAAGATTCGGCAATGATAATTCTATTTAAAATCACTTCGTTGATGTATGAAAATGAATTGTCAACATCTACTTTACGAGTCAAAATATTAATGGCTGCAGAAAGTTTTTCTTCTTTCGATTGTACATTAGCGGTTGCAAAAACCAACTTATATTCAACCCAACTCCAATACCAGCAATTCAAATATAATAAAAGCATGTGTTTGCTTTCAAAATAGCGATAAATAGAACTTTCGTTAGAACCAATTGACTGTCCTAACTTTTTGAACGTAAACGATTCAAATCCTAATTCATCAATCATTTCTATACTACGTGATACAATCTTTTTTCCTAATTCCGAAGACTCCGGATTTTTGGTGTAAAGTTCCTCACTAATAACAATATGTATTTGTAGCTCCTCCATACGAATCATAACAAATATAATAGTATTACTATTAAAAAATAAAAGTTTAACTGTTTTTTTTCAAAAAAATGTACTAGTCGCAGTGAGTAATACTTTGAAAAGCCCGAAAATACAGTTGTTTTAAAATGGTTAAGCGTATTTATATTCTGAAATAATACGTATTTTTGTCCACGAATGACAAGCGTATGTAGTGCAATAGTGCAAATTGATACGTTTGATGACCATAAAATACATGACACATAAAGCAGGATTTGTAAATATTATCGGAAACCCAAATGTTGGGAAATCAACATTAATGAACGCCTTTATCGGAGAAAAACTCTCGATCATCACGTCGAAAGCACAAACAACACGCCACCGAATTTTAGGAATTGTCAATGGAGACGACTTTCAAGTTATTTTGTCGGATACGCCAGGAATTATAAAACCAGCGTACGAATTGCAATCATCAATGATGGATTTTGTAAAATCGGCTTTTGAAGATGCAGATGTATTGATTTACATGGTTGAAATTGGCGAAAAGAGTCTAAAAGATGAAGCATTTTTTAAAAAAATCATCAACTCTGAAATTCCAGTATTGTTACTGTTGAATAAAATTGATAAATCTTCACAAGAAGAACTTGAAGAACAAATGGAATTGTGGCGCGAAAAAGTGCCAACCGCAGAAATATATCCAATTTCCGCTTTGGAAAACTTCAATGTTCCACAAGTATTTGCAAGAATTATAGAACTGTTACCAGCTTCGCCAGCATTTTATCCAAAAGATCAATTGACGGATAAACCCGAACGATTTTTTGTCAATGAAGCCATTCGTGAGAAAATATTAGTCAACTACAAAAAAGAAATTCCATACGCGGTAGAAGTAGAAACTGAAGAATTTTTTGAAGAAGAAAACATCATCCGTATTCGTTCGGTTATTATGGTTGAGCGTGAAACACAAAAAGGAATTATTATTGGACACAAAGGAAATGCGTTAAAAACCGTAGGAATTCAGGCGCGTAAAGACTTAGAGCAGTTTTTTGGAAAGCAAATTCATATTGAATTGTATGTAAAAGTTAATAAAAATTGGCGCAGCAATGCAAAGCAATTACGTCGTTTTGGGTATAATAATAAGTAATTACATATGCGTAACGTATTTGGTCTGTTTTTTACACTTTTGATACTTGGTTGTTCTTCAAAACCTTCAAAAGAGACGACTGAAAATATTCAGGTAACACATATCAATACAATTAAAGTTGGCGATATGAATGCTGTTGAAATTAGCGCTTATTGTGCCAAAACAAAGCGTTTATTTACCGCAAGTACATTGTTTGATGCGGTTTTAGTCTACGATATTTCAAACGTACATCAACCTAAAAAAGTAAAGGAAATAAGCATTACACCGTATGGCGGAAATGTAAATAGTGTAGCAGTTTCTCATGGTAAATTGGCAATGGCAATTGAAAATACCAAGCGTCAAGAAAACGGAACAGTTGCTATATTCGATACAGAGAACTTAGTAGAAATTACAACTTACGCCACAGGTGCGTTGCCCGATATGGTTGATTTTTCATCCAATGGAACTTACATTCTAACGGCAAATGAAGGCGAACCAAATGATTCATATGAAATAGATCCGAAAGGTTCCGTAACAATTTTTAATACAAAAAATGATTCGGTAACGACGGTAGAATTTGAAGTGGATGATGCACAACTGAAAGCTTTGAAAGCAAAAGGAATGCGAAGTTTTGGTAAAAATACCAATTTTTCAAAAGATGTAGAACCAGAATACCTTACAATTTCCAAAGACGAAAAAATAGCTTGGGTAGTTTTGCAAGAAAATAATGCGATTGCCGAAATTGATATTGCAACTGCAAAAATCAATAACATATTTCCATTAGGTGTAAAAGATGTAAGTTTGGCTAAAAATGCTTTTGATGTAAGTGATCAAGATGGGAAAATACAATTCAATACTTGGGCACATTTGAAAGCTTTCTACTTGCCAGATGCTATTACTCATGTCACTATAAAAGATGTAACTTATTTAATTACGGCAAACGAAGGCGATTCAAGAGATTATGTAGGGTTTTCCGAAGAAGTACGCGTTTCAGAAATACAACTCGATTCAACCGTATTTCCAAATGCAAAAAAATTACAACAAAAAGAACAATTAGGCAGACTCAAAATTACAACTACTCGTGGCGATATCGATACTGATGGCGATTATGATGAATTGTATGCTTTTGGCGGACGTTCATTTTCGATCTGGGAAACCAATGGAAATTTAGTGTATGATAGTGGAAATGATATTGCCAAGCAGACACAAGTCAATCCGAAAACATTCAATCAAAATGATACACGAAGTGACGACAAAGGCGCTGAACCTGAAGCATTGGCGACTTTGCAGTTCCATGGAAAAACCTTGCTTTTTGTTGGTTTAGAGCGTACAAGTGGCGTATTGTTGTATGACATTTCCAATCCTAAACAACCAATTTTTCTGGAGTGGATCAATCATAAAGGCGACATTTCTCCAGAAGGATTATTTGTAATTCCAGCAAATGAAAGTCCAACAGGCGAAAACATCTTAGTCGTTTCAAACGAAATCAGCGGAACGATCAGCTTGTTTGAAGTAAAGTAGTGTAGTTCATCTTCAACTATAAAATAGTGTCCCTTCGAGCGCAGTCGAGAAGCTAAAAAGCGATAAATTTTCTAGCGTTTACTAAAATCTCCACTGCTAGCGCGAGTTTATAACTCGTGCCTTAACAATAGTACTTTAGATATAGAAACTGTCATGTTACACTTTTACGCTGAGTAAAAACCGAAGTGTGATTCAATATCCCACAAGAAAAACTATTCTAGTTTGTATGTCTTCACGAGTTATAAACTCGCGCTAGCATTTGGGTCAAATCATTGGTATCTATTCGCATGACTTAAAATAAGTATTTTTGTCAACGAATTACTTAACCTTTACAACTTCGAGCGCAGTCGAGAAGCTAAAAAGCGATAAATTTTTAAGTGTTTGCTAAAATCTTCACTGCTAACGCGAGTTTATAACTCGTGCCTTAACAATAGAAACCGTCATGTTACACTTTTACGCTGAGTAAAAACCGAAGTGTGATTCAATATCTTACAAGAAAAACTATTCTAGTTTGCATGTCTTCACGAGTTGCAAACTCGCGCTAGCATTTGGGAAATAATTATGTATTTGAAGATCATCAAGTGTAGTAGAACAATCAGTATAACTTTATGATATTTAAAAAATATTCTTCTGAATAATTTACAATGCAAATCACATAACAATCGTAGCATTCAAAAATTGATACAATTCAATCATTTCAGGTTTTCCCGTAGCTTTTCCCATGCGACCACCAATATACAACACAAACCAGACAAAAACCATAAAAATCATCAACGCAACTTGAAGCGCATACGTATTTCCCAACACAGCATTGGTATAAGCCCAAATACCAAAACCGATAAACAAACAGACCACTAAAAAGTGAAGAAACATAAAAAATGTCCAAACCGTCGGACTTGGACCAAATAAACCGTGCAACTCACAGTTGTGTTCGTCAATTTCATCTACTTCCACATGCAATTGCGGCGACCAAAAATGCTGTTTATGTTTTGGAATTCGGATAAAAACATGATTGTCTATTCGGGAAACAACAAAATCAGTTTGTGTATTTTTTGAATCTTCCAAACGTTTCAGAATTATTTCGTTATGCTCGGAAAGCGTTCGTTTAAACCGTGGACGTAATATAATTTCTTCACCTAAACTCATTACAGATTACCTTTAAGATCATCAATACTACTATTTTTCAATAAGATATAAACTGATAAATGTCATCATAGCACTTTCAATAAGTTAAAAACGATACACGCTATTTTGTTTTTAAGGAAGATTAATGTAGTTTTAAAAGTGTAAAAAAACGAAGAAATTGATCAAAGACTACAGCAGACCATTAACCGAAGCAGAGAAAAAAAGACTTGCCAAAAAAGTTACGTACATTAAAAAACAACGATCAAAAAATATACAATCTGTCTTAGTGAAAATAGGTGTTTTAATCATATTCGGAGGCATCATATATGCGTTCTATTCTCTTTGGTTGCTCCTTCCAATATTGCTCATTTCTTTCTTTATGATTTGGATGTTATGGATACAACTAAAAGACATACTTAACTATCCGAAAAACAGCAAGAATTTATATACAGTAATGGATTCAGGTATTGTAGAAGTTACAGAAATACACATCGATCGTTGCATGAAAATTAATAATTACAATGACGAAGGAAACCATTTCATTGTTGAGTTTGAAGGTCAATTATCCTTAATTGGTGGACAGGAATTTTTAGGAATTCGAAAACTCAAAAACAAAATAGAATACATTACGATCATGAATGAAGAGCGCACAGGTATATACGATGAGCGCATCAAAAAAACGGGAAATGCTATCGTGCCTTATTACACATTCAAAAAAGGAGTGCCTGAAACACTTTTTAATTCTGAATTATGGGACAATTTGACAAGCGGCGCACCTTTTTCTGGAAAACTGGAAGATCTAGATGAATACATGGTTGTAGATAAAAGCTAATATATAGTGCAAAGTATAGTGGTAATGCTAAGGAAATCAAGTTTTTAAGTATATTTTATGGTAAAATCATTTCAAAAAACCAACTTCCTAAAAGACTTACTCAAAATTACTTTTTACTAATAAACAGAAAACGTACCTTTGCAGGCACAAAAAGAACGAAATGAGTAATATAGTAGCCATAGTTGGACGTCCAAATGTTGGAAAATCAACCTTATTTAATCGAATGATCAAACGTAGAGAAGCGATTGTTGATGCCGTAAGTGGTGTGACCAGAGACAGACACTACGGAAAATCTGATTGGAATGGAAAAGAATTTTCGCTAATTGATACTGGTGGATATGTTATTGGAAGTGATGATGTCTTTGAAGCAGAAATTGACAAACAAGTAGAATTGGCAATTGATGAAGCAGATGCAATTCTTTTTGTAGTAGACGTAGAATCTGGTGTTACAGGAATGGACGAAGAAGTAGCCAACTTACTTCGCAGAGTGAACAAACCTGTATTATTAGTAGTCAACAAAGTAGATGCAGCCAATCGTTTGCATGATGCTACAGAATTCTATTCGTTAGGTTTAGGTGAATATTTCCCAATTGCAAGTATCAACGGAAGTGGAACAGGAGATTTGTTAGATGCGTTGGTAGAAGCGTTGCCAGAAGTGGAAGAAGTAGAAGAAGAAAACTTACCACGTTTTGCCGTTGTAGGACGTCCAAACGCTGGAAAATCATCCTTAATCAATGCCTTAATTGGAGAAGATCGCTACATCGTAACCGATATTGCAGGAACAACACGTGATTCCATTGATACAAAATACAATCGTTTTGGATTTGAATTTAATCTGGTTGATACCGCAGGAATTCGTAGAAAAGCAAAAGTAAAAGAAGATTTAGAATTTTATTCCGTAATGCGATCCATTCGTGCTATAGAACACAGTGATGTATGTTTATTAGTGGTTGATGCAACACGTGGATTCGATTCGCAAGTGCAAAACATATTCTGGTTAGCAGAAAAAAATAACAAAGGTGTTGTCATCTTAGTCAATAAGTGGGATTTAGTAGAAAAAGAAACGTCTACGGTAAAAGAATTTGAAAAGCACATTCGCCAACAAATAGAACCGTTTACAGATGTACCAATTGTATTTATCTCAGCGCTTACGAAGCAACGTATATACAAAGCTATTGAAACGGCTGTACAAGTGTACAAAAACAGATCAAACCGAATTCCGACAAGTAAGCTAAATGACGTTATGCTAGACATCATTGAGCGTACGCCGCCGCCAGCACACAAAGGAAAATACGTAAAAATAAAATTCTGTACACAATTGCCAACATCATATCCGCAATTTGCCTTCTTTGCCAACTTGCCACAATATGTGCGCGATCCGTACAAACGATTTATAGAAAACAAACTCCGAGAAAATTTTGATTTCAATGGAGTGCCAGTAACGGTATATTTCAGAAAAAAATAAATGTCAAAAAAAGGATTTCTCATAACTGTATTCGTCATCAGTCTACTATTAATTGGATTGATGCTTATTGTTGCAGATGTAAGAATGAATTCGTTTTTTGAAGATACAAATACTGAAAAAAAACAAACGCAACCTGTTCTCGAAAACAACAAACAAAAACAATCTGAACTTACGCCAGAAGAGTATCCTGAATCCTTACAACAGTTCAACACGAAAGCAGAAGAATTACTTGCCTACATTGCATTGCTAAAAGAAGATTTCGTTGTAGGCGATAGTTTTGAGGAAATGGACGCTCGGAAAAATGAAATTCTTTTTGATAAAAACACAAATCTATACAGCGCAAAAGGACAGGCATTTATTGAAAAAATAGAAGCGTACGAAAAAAGTCTAGCGGTTGTACATCGTGAATTTCCTAAAACAAAATCAATAATAGCATCACTTCGTGCCACAAAACGAGGCGAAGATTGGCTCATAGAAAACTTCAAAGACTTTCCTGTAATCTCTGTAAATGCAAGCTTAAACAACATGGAAAGCACAATCAGAAGAAAACGGAAAGACGTTACGATGCTCGTAATCACTAAAAACTAAAAACTATTTTACGGTATTAGTTTCTCTAAATGTCGCTCAACTTTCATTTCTAAACTTACCAATTCTCCTTTATAAAAAACGCTATTAATAATCCAAGGAATTGGCATCTTTTGTCCGTCTTCTTGAGTTGCAATATGATGAATAGTCAACGGAATTTTCTTTTTCTTGGCATATTCACGCAGAAGTTGATTTGTATAATAATCGGTAAACGGACAGGTATTTGAGTAATAAGCGGTAATTCCTTCTTTGTCTGGACAAGTTCCCAACTTTGCCGATTTCTTAATACTTGGCAATGTTGCATTAGGATGTAATTTATATCCCCATAATTTAAAAAATGGAGGCGCTTCATCAATAATTTCAAATCCTTGGTATTTCAAGAATTTCGGATCAGACATAAACGGTCGTTTCTTATCGCTCGAAATTGCAATAACGCCATCTATACCATTCTCTTTGGCATCTTTAAGACATTGTTGCAAAAGTTTTTTTCCGTTTCCATGTCCTTTAAACTTTCCTGAAACCCAAAAACAATTGATAACCATAAAGTTTTTCCCAACAAGCGGAAGCCAAGAATGCTCAATGGGAACATATTCAATAAAAACTTTCCCTCGAACCGCTACTTTCTGAAATGTATATCCGTTTTTGAATTCTTTTTTGAGCCAAGCTTTTTTCTTTTCATATCCATTCTTGCATTTTTTATCACTTATGGCGCAACAAATATGTTCATCTTGGATATTTTTCTCCGTTAATTTCAGAATTTCCATTGTTGTATATTTTTTCTAAAATTAGCCTGTAAACCTTTAATTTTCCATGACAATTGTCATCTTAAACCGTATTTCTAGATAATTCATGTATGAGTAGTAAAGCAGAATTACTACAAAACAAAAATCTCAGTGATCTTTGAACCGTACTTTTTCGATCAGGCAAAACAATAGATTACGGATGTGTTGGCGGATCGACCATGCATCTCGTTGGATCTGCACTGCAATTCGCAGGATAATCCACCGTATTTCTACAACCATTCTGCGGTTGCTGCGTTTGGCAATCGTGTGTAGGTTGTTGATTGGTTTCATCATCCAAAGAACTTCCACCAGTTCCACCAGCAATCTTATAACTATTCAACTTGGAAATAGAATGTTTCTTAAATTCGAGTTTTCTTTTCATGTAATTAATATTTTCAAATGTGTATTCAAATGTATTAGTTCTACCTATAAAATAAGAAGTCTACCAGTGCCTATTTATAAATGCGCCACCAATAATTTACTGAGACAATGCATCTGAATCTATATTTTTAATATAATACGAAGGGTAAATTCCTGTATTCTTTTTAAAAGCTCTCGAAAATGATTTTGCACTCTTAAAACCGCATTCCTCAGCTACAGATGCAATTGCATACGCTCTAAATCGTTTCTCGTTTTTCAAGCGTTTCAATGCATATGAAATACGTAAATTGACCAAATATTCGGTGTAACTTTTCTTTTTGTGCGTATTAATAATCTTTGATAAATAACTCGTATTTGTAGCCAATTCTTGTGCCAAAAACGACAATGTACAATCAGGATTTACAAATAAAATGCTTTGTTCAAAATTGTCTAATGCTTTCAAAATTGTTTCCGTTTGTGCTTCCGAAACCTGTGTTGTGGGCGAACGCTTAGCAGTTGTACTTTCAGCTTCTGCTAATTTGGCGACTATTTTTTCAAATTGTTCTCTATTCAAACGTTCTTTTCTCCTAAAAAACACAAAACTACCAATTAAAATAACAACTAAAAGTAATGCTAAAACAGTCCAAAGATCCTTTGAATTCGAGGTTTGTTGCAACTCTTTTTGTAATTGTTTAGACTTCTCTTTCAGCTGCGGAACATCATATTTAGTGTCTAACGTATACTGTAACGCAGCTCTTTTAGAATAGGTTGAAGTAGTATATTCAATGGCTAGTTGTGCATATGTCAACGCCTTTTTAAAATCATTTTTCTGCTCGTAGCTTTCGGACAACAATGCATACGTATTTGGATACACAAATAATTTAGTCGTATCTGTTAAGTGTTTGATGTTTTTTTGAAAATAATAAATAGCCGAATCTGATTGTTGCTGCGCCAAAAACACCATTCCTTTAAAATGATATACAGATTTTAGTCGTTCGTTCAATCCGATTTCAGAAGCTGTTTTTTCCGCTTTCGCGAGATAATACAAAGCTTCCTCATATGCCTTATTTGTATATGAAGCAATGCCTAATAAATTTGTCAAATACGCAACATCTTTTTTATTCTGCTCAGCAACTGCAAGTTTTAAGCCTTTTTGACCAAAAAAAGTAGCAGAATCTAACAACATTTCTGAAGTCGGATGTACAGAATATTTTTTAAAATACACATTGCTCAAACTCTTCAAAATAGAAACCTTTACGTCATACGGAATCGTTTCATCCGTATATGTCATATTGTACAAAGTTCGATACTTTTGCAAGGCAACCGCTTTATTATCGATCATAAAATACAAAGCGGCAATCTTGTGTTCTACGGTAATCATTAACAATGAATCTTTCTGCTGTTTGGCTATTGCTAATGCTTTCAGGTAAAAATCAAGTGCGGTATCATACTCTTTCTCTTTATAATAAAAAACAAATCCTTTTCGTTCGTACGCTTTTCCAAGTAAAACTGAACTTTTCGAGTTGGCAACCAATGAAATTGCACGATCAACATATTCAAATGCTTTCGCAGTAGTTCCATAAAATGTTTCATGTCTGCATGCTACCAAAAGGGAAGAAACACGCTGTTCTAAGCTTGTGGCTTTCACTAACATTTCATCAAGATATACAGTGGCATCCACAGGATTTGTATTCTTGTAAAAATGATATTTCGTTTGCAATTTGTCAAAAGAATACGTAGCCAAACTGTCCGTTTGTAGCTCATTATCTTTTGAGAATAATTGTATAGAACACAAGCAACATAGAGCAACTAAAAAAACAAATTTTGTCATAAATTGATAC
Organism: Kordia jejudonensis; assembly: GCF_001005315.1. Taxonomy (GTDB): domain Bacteria; phylum Bacteroidota; class Bacteroidia; order Flavobacteriales; family Flavobacteriaceae; genus Kordia; species Kordia jejudonensis. The sequence goes on along the minus strand of NZ_LBMG01000009.1, from coordinate 85,872 downwards.
AAATTAGGGCATGAAGATAAAACACAAAAGTAGCCAATACGCAAACGCAACTAAAAAAGCTTCAACAATGCAAAACAACTAAAATCAGATTTTAAGATTTAAAAAAATACTTTTAAGATTATTTTAATAATAAATCATCATTTTTTGTGTTTGTTTGTGTGACAAACCGATTACCATCACTCAAAAAACCAACATGAATAAACCATTTACTGTATTACTGATACTTCTTATCAGTTTATGTGCTACCAAACTTACGGCACAAGAATTTGAAGTCAAAGGAAAAATCATTGACGAAACAACAAAAACTCCGTTAGAATCTGCCACTGTATATTTAGAATCTATAAAAGATACGACGCTAATTACATACACCATTAGTGACAAAAATGGTGTATTTGAAATGTTAACGCGCACTAAATTGAAAGAAGTAAACCTATTGGTAACATTCAACGGATTTCAAACATACAAGAAAAAAATTAGCCTAAACAAACCTGTAATTCAAGTGCCAACTATTGCAATGAAACCTGCGTCAAACGAATTGGATGCGGTGCAATTGGTTGCTGTACGTGCGCCAATTACCATAAAAAAAGATACCTTAGAGTTTAATGCAGATTCCTTTAAAGCCAGACCAGATGCTACTGTGGAAGATTTAATTAAAAAATTGCCAGGTGTTGAGGTCGATAGTGAAGGAAAAATAACGGTAAACGGTAAAGAAGTCAACAAAATATTAGTCAACGGGAAACCATTCTTTGGAAACGATCCTAGCATTGCTACAAAAAATCTTACCAAAGAAATTGTTGATAAAATTCAAGTAACAACCACCAAAAGTGAATCGCAAGAATTCACAGGAAAACAAGGAACTTCCGAAGAACAAACCATTAATATTGAACTCAAAGAAGATCAAAACAAAGGATTTTTTGGACGCGCAACAGTCAGTGGCGGAACCGATGAACGCTATGCTTTAAGTGGTATTTGGAACTACTTTAACGACAAGCAACGCGTTAGTGTATTGGCAAGTAAAAACAATATTAATAGTTCAGGTTTTAGTTTTGATGAAATTTACGACATGATGGGAAATGCTGGCGGTGTTTCGTGGAGTGGAAATGGTTCCTTTTCGGTAGGCGGACTTAACTTTGGTGGCGGACAAGGAATTACAACATCATCAAATGCAGGCGCAAGTTTTGTAGATGAATATGAAGATAAAACCGAAATATTAGCAGATTACTTCTTTTCGCGCGCCGATTCGGAAAACGAAAGCAAAGTAGAGCGTGAAAACATTTTGCCCGATGGAAGTTTCTTTACCAATTCGACAACAACTTCACTCAACGTAAATGACAGTCATAGAGCTACCGCAGAATTGCAATTTCAAATCGATTCGACATTTAAAGTAGTCGTAGCGCCAAGTTTCAGATTTACGGAAGGCGAAAACTTTTCTTCAAGCACGGAAGAATCATCTGATGAAGATGATAACATACTCAACCGAGGAAATTCGCAAAACAGAACAGATTCTGAACGTAGAAACTTTGGAAGCGATATTGATATCATTAAAAAATTTGGAAGCAAAGGTTCTTATGTAAGTTTCAATATCTCGAACGGAATCATCAATAATACTTCAGAGAACTTTCTTAATACGAGCAACGAAATATTTGGCACAACGCCGTCTTCCGAAACTAGAGATCAGCTGACAGATACTGATTCCAAACAAAACAATATCACAACAGAAGTAGAATATAGAATTCCATTAAAAGAAAAACTCTTCTTAGATATCAATTACGAATTTAGCAACCGACGCGAACGCAACGATCGAAAAGTATTCGATTTTGACAATACGACGAATCAATATGATGATTTTAATGAAACGTTGAGTTCCGATTTAAAAGTGAACTTTCTAACACATTTGCCAAGAATTGGTATCAATTACGAAACAGAAAAATTATACCTAAGTTTCAATACTGGAATTCGCTTTTCGGAACTAAAAAATGAAGAATTCATCCAAAATACTTCCATAACTTCAAACTTTACCGATATCAACATTAATACATATATGCGTTATCGAATCAAGCAAGGGATGAGTGTTTCGGTAAACTACAATACACGAACGCAAGCGCCGAGCGCACAACAATTGCAACCTGTTGCCAATGTTAGCAATCCACTAAACATTACGATTGGTAATCCAAACCTGAATCGCGAATTTACACACAACATATACGCGAATTTCAATAACTATGATTTTAAAAGTAAAAGTGGATTTTTTGTGTGGCTTTCTACAACACTTACGGAAGATAGAATTGTGCCAATTTCAACAACAGATGAAAACCGAATCAGAACGACAACCTTTACCAATGTTGATGGTGTATTAAGAGCAAGCGGAGGCGTTTCATACAGTAAAACCATCAAACGTGATAGCTCATCAATCCGTTTCAGAACAGGAATTTATAACAATTATAACAAAGAATTTAACTTTAGTAATGGTGTAAAATTTGCAACCAAACGAAATGCGTTAACACCAAGAATAAGTGTGAACTACAACTACAAAGAACTGCTAGAAATAGAGCCGCGATATTCACTAGAATTAAATACGACAAAATACACCTTAGATAACTTTGATGATGAAACCTTTCAAACACACAATGTAGGACTGAGAACAACGACATTTTGGCCAAAGAAAGTTGTATTTGGAAATGACTTGCGTTATACGTACAGAACCAATGTAGCGCCAGGATTTGAACGAAGTGCACTCTTTTGGAATATGAGTTTGGGACTCAAAATATTAGACGATAGAGGCACTATAAAACTAACGGCGTACGATTTATTAGATCAAAATATCAACACACGTAGATCGGTTACGGCTGACTTTATTCAAGATTCACAAAGTACCGTATTGCAACGATATTTCATGCTAGGTTTTACCTATAAACTTAACAAAGTTGGTGGTAAAAAAGGCGGTATGAAATTTATGTAAATGTATAGTACACTATATAAGGAAAGCTTTTGAAAAACATTCAAGAGCTTTTTTTATGGAATAGAGTTTGTATATTCGTTATGAAATGTAACCGAATTAAAAAACAATCGTCACATAAAAAAATAATAATGAAAACTTCGCTAAAACCTTTATTGTATAGCTTTATAATGCTCATTTCGTGTGTAAGTATTGCACAAAACAAAAACTATCAATTAGAAACCCAATACATGAATTGTATGTATGGCATCTTTGAAGACAATGGAGTAAAACTTCAAAAATTAATCAAAAAAGCGGAACAACAACTTATAGATACAAAACTGCTAAAAGATACAAGCGGCGAAAGTTACATAGCACTTTTCCAAAACATTGAAGAAGCGGTAAAAGGCAATATGGGAAATCTTGAAATCAGCGATTACGTGATCAAAGGTATGAGTAACAACAAAAAAATAAAGGAATACATGGAATGTATGAACGGACTTATGGAATCTGCTGAATTCAAAGAGTCAAAACTGAGCAAATTCATACAACTATCTTCTTCAGGAAATAACAATCCTGACCTAAAAACACTTGCCAATAAATTACTTGCCATTTTTGAACCAAAAGACTTTTCAAACGATTTTTACAAATACCTTACGTTTTCATTCTTAGACAAGTTTAACAAAGCAAACAAAACTGGAGTAAACGCTTCAAAAGGATAAATTAGCTACGTTTACTGTGAAAAACATTAAATGACTTTTTAAACACAACAATTCATCATAAAAATACTTTCTTATAACTTACAAACTATATATCTTTAAGTAAATAAATTGCTTATGAAAATAGTTCGTTTCTCTTGTTTCTTTATCTTTTTGCTAAATGTTGTCATGCTGAATGCACAAGCAAACGATTATTCTTTTGAAGATGCACACATGAAATGCTATGAAGACAACTTTAAAGACAAAGGTGTTGCGCTTCGTGAATTTGTAACTAAGGCAGAAGCATTGCTGTCGGAAGCCAATATCTTAAAAGGAATCAGTGGAGAAAGCTACCTATACTTTCTAAAAAATAGCGGAACCTATACAAGCATCGATTACAAAAATCTGAAGTTTATAAACTTTGTGATGGCGCAACTTTCTGCCAAGAAGTTTGATATCAAAGCCTTTAAAGCTTGTACAGAAACAGTGAAGCAACAAGAAGGTTTTCAAAATTCCAACATGTATCAAGTAGAAGAAACGCTCAAACAAATAAAAACCGCCAACAATGTACAGGATGTGACGAAAAAAGTAGCAAAACTTCTCACACCAACAGATCTTGAACACATATATTACAGATTGAGAATCATCAACTTTTTAGAACTCAATGGCAGTAAAAGTATAAAACCACCTAATGAAAATATAGCGTTAAGTGAAACAGAATTAAGAAGCGCATTAAAAATTCACATAAAAGCACAAGATGAAATCATCGTTCATGGCAAAGCAGTTTCATTTGGAGAATTGCTACAAGAAGTTAAAAAATATATGCAAAAAAGTTCAACAGATGCGCTCATTGCGTTGAAAGTAAAACAAGGCATTTCCAAACAATTCATACAAGCGATAAAGCAACAAATATCAAAAACAATTGACGAATTGCAAAAAGAACTTTCACTAGAAAAATTCCAGCGCTCTTTCAATCAACTAACAGAAGCAGAACAGCAAGAAATCCTAAAAGTCTATCCAAAAAAGATAGTTCGCGCAAATTTCTAACAAACTACAACGTTGTAGTTGTTAAAATAAGATCATCAAGTTCGTACACACCAAAAAAATACCTAATTTTAAAGGTATACTCAGTTCAACATGCGCAGTTTTTACTCATCCATACTAACATATTTGCTACTCTTAGCAACACTAACTGCGTATGCGCAAAATACTCCACCAACGATTACGGCAACAGGCGATCAACAATTTTGTGGAGATGCGCCAATGAATATTATCACGAGTGTTTCAATCACAGATCCTGATCCGACAGATACTACTTTACCAATCATATACATTCAAATATCAGAAGGATATTCCAACGGAAATGATGTATTATCACTCACAGGAACACATCCAAATATCAACGCCTTTTGGACACCAGCCTTAGGACGATTGGCACTCGTTGGTCCGGCAACATTTGCAGAATATGAAGCTGCAATAGCTGATGTTGTTTTCGAAACCACACAAACAATCTTTACAGAAGACAAATTTTTCTCCATCAACTTAGGAGATGCAAATTACTTACCATCTACAGGACATTACTATTTCTATGTGCAAAACACTGGAATTTCATGGACAGAAGCACGCGATTTAGCAGCTACGCAAACCTACTTTGGATTGCAAGGATATCTCGCCACATTGACCACTGAAGAAGAAGCAGACTTAGCAGGTTCGCAAAGTTCAGGTACAGGTTGGATTGGCGCCTCAGATATAGGACAAGAAGGAATATGGCAATGGGTTACAGGACCAGAAGCTGGAACCGTTTTTTGGATCGGTGAAGTTGGTGGAACGCCACAAAATGGACTTTACACATTTTGGAATTCTGGCGAACCCAATAACTTTGGAGGCGAACACTATGCACACATTACCGATCCAAGTATTGGCTCTTTAGGTTCTTGGAACGACTTGCCAAATGTAGGTTCTACAGATCCAAACAATCCATATCATCCGCAAGGATACATCATTGAATATGGTGGAATGCCTGGCGAACCTACCATAAATTTATCGGCAAGTACACGAATTGAAACACCAAAATCAACCATTACAGAAGGCGCAAGTTGCGATGAAGATACCATGACATTAAGTGTAGATACGAATGCTGACAGTATATTATGGTTCGATTCGGAAACGGCAACAACGCCAATTCACAGTGGAGCGAGTTATACAATTTCTGTAACACAAACAACAACGTTATGGGTGTTGCCAGCATTCTCTGGATGTACTGGCGGCGCACGAAGTCCTATCACAGCAACCATTTATGGGTTGCCCGATACGGAAGACATTACCATTGTGCAATGCGGATCAACAAGTGGAACAACAATATTCAATCTATTTGAATATTCGCAAGAAGTTGCCGCAGGAGTTTTAGCAGATCGGCAAGTTCGCTATTATGAAGATAGTGCGCTTACGCAAGAAATAACAACAAGTGCATACACAAATCTTTCAAATCCGCAAACCGTATATGCAGAAGTAACCGATTTGATTTTTGGTTGTGTAAATACTGCCGAAGTTACACTAGAAGTAAGTTTAAATACAGTAAATAATGCAAGCTTACATACCTGTGATGCAGAAGAAGAAATCGGTTTGGCACCTTTTGATCTGTCACTAGCTGACGCACAAATTTTGAATGGTTTGCCTTCGGGAACAACGGTAAATTACTATGAAACATTGCAAGATGCATTGTTATTAATGAATCCGTTAGGAACCAATTTTACCAATACAGAAGCCTATTCGCAAACTATTTATGCACGTGTAGAACGCAATGGCGAATGTTATGGAATCGGAGAAGTCATGCTAAGTGTGATCAATTTGCCAAACATTCCAACTTCGGAAACGGAATACTATTGCGTGAACTTTACGCCACAGTTGATAACGCTTCAAAGCGGAATTACTTCAAACTTTAGTGACTATACATTTCTTTGGTCTACGGGAGAAACCACACCAGAAATCCAAGTCAATCAATTAGGAAATTACACCGTTGAAGTAACACGAATTGGCGGTTGTTCAAAAATAAATACAATTTCAGTACAACCTTCTGACATTGCTACCATAAACGCAATTGAAATCAACGACATTTCCGATAACAATGTTGTAACAGTTTTAGTTTCTGGTTTGGGCGATTATGTATTTGCGTTAGACAATCCAAATGGTATCTATCAAGAATCAAATGTATTTGAAAATGTGGGCGCAGGTTTTCACACCGTGTATATAAAAGATATTAAAAACAATTGTGGCATTGTAAATGAAGAAATCGCCGTAATCGGTTACCCGAGATTTTTCACACCAAACAATGATGGCGTAAATGATACATGGCAAATAAAAGGAATCTCAGATGTGTTTCAGGCAAATTCACAAGTATATATCTACGATCGTTTTGGGAAACTTCTCAGAATATTAATCAATTCAGAAGATGCTTGGAATGGAATGATCAATGGTGCTAAAATGCCATCTAGCGACTATTGGTTTTCAGTTCAACTTGAAGATGGAAGAAACTTTACAGGACATTTTACGTTAAAAAGATAAGATCTAGTATTGAGCTATGAGAATTGAGTAGTTAGAAGTTTTGATAGTTTAGATTCCAACATTCTAGCAAAAAGGTATTAGGGAATAGGCATTAGGGATTAGTAAATAAACTTGCGAACCTACTAATATTCTAAGAGCAAAGCGTGACTAACAATCTAACAGCAAAGCGCATCCAAACTACCAACTTCCACCAGCGCCACCGCCGCTAAATCCGCCACCGCCAAAGCCGCCACCGCCGAATCCACCGCCACCAAAGCCGCCACTGCTTCCAGAACCAGAGCCAAAACTTCCACGTCCCATATTACTCAAAATAATAATATCTAATAAATCGCTTCCCGTGCTACGACGTCCGCCACCGTGATTGCCACCGCCGCCATTACGTTTATTATTGGCTAAAATAGAGATTAGAATGATAAAAAATATAATCAGGAAAAAAACAACTCCAGCAGGAATTCCGTCGCTGTTACTATTACTTCTGTCACGTTTTCGAGTATTTTTAAACTCGCCTCTCAATACTTCAAAAATACTTTCAATTCCAGCGTCTAATCCGCTCGTATAATCATTTCGTTTAAAGTGTGGAATGATTCTATTACGTACAATTTGACCTGTAATTCCTGCGGTTAATTTGTTTTCGGCACCATATCCTGGAGAAATCCATATTCTACGTTCTTTTTGTGCCAACAGGATAATCACACCATTGTCTTTTTCTGCTTGTCCAATTCCCCATTTATGTCCCCATTCAGGTGTTAGCATACCAATACTTTCGCCTTTAAGCGATTCAATAATAACAACTACAATTTGCGTGGATGTACTATCGGCATAATGTGTAAGTTTGGCTTTTAAATACGCATTATCGTCAATTGGAAGCAAATTTGCATAATCATATACAAACTTTTGATCTTTATCTGCGGGTTTTGGAGGAATGGTATATTGTGCATGCGCAACATTCAAGAAAAATATTCCTAACAGCACAAACAAGAAACGTGTATGTATTTTAGAGATGATCCGCATTAGCTTTTTGAAATTTCGTTAGGCAATTCGTCTTCATGCGTATCAATATCCCATGGAAAGTGTTGCTGTAATTCTATGCCAGCTTTCAAAACACCTTCTATCAAGCCTTGTTTAAAATTTCCTTGCCTAAAGTGCTTGCTCATAATATCGCGTGTGCTATTCCAAAAATCGTTTGGAACCACATTATTAATACCTTCATCGCCGTAAATTACAAATGATTTATCAGCGACAGCGACGTAAATGAGCACGCCATTTTGAAGCCGTGTATTATCCATCTTAAGCAAGTGAAATACTTCCAAAGCACGATCAAAATGATCAGCATCTGTATGTGCTTCAATGTGTACTCTGATTTCGCCAGAAGTACTTCGCTCTGCTTTTCTGATGGCAGCTATGATTTCCTGCTCTTCTTGAACAGAAAGGAAATCTTCTACGTTAGACATGTGTTATTTTTTAATTACTTTTTATCTGGTCTGAGTCCGCTAGTATCTACTTTTTTATCAGCTCCAGGATCTGCTTTAAAGCGTTGCATTTCTTTAAATCCAAACCAACCTGCTAAAATTTTATTAGGGAATTTGGTCGTATAAATGTCATATATGTTTACCTTGTCGTTAAAGCGTTTTCGAGCGGTTCTAATTGAGTTTTCGGTACTTGCTAACTCATCTTGAAGCTTTAAAAAGTTTTCGTTAGATTTTAATTCAGGATAGCGTTCTACCGAAACTAATAATTTACTCAAAGCACCTGAAAGTCCAGCTTGTGCTTGTTGAAATTGTGCCATATTTTCTGGCGTCAAATTGCTAGCATCTATTGTTGTTGAGGTTGCTTTGGCTCTGGCTTCAATGACTTCGGTTAATGTTGTACGTTCATATTCGGCAGCGCCTTTTACAACATCAATTAAGTTGCCTATTAAATCACTTCTACGTTGGTATTCGCTTTCGACATTTGACCAAGCTGTTTTTGCATTTGCTTCATATTCAACAGCAGTATTGTTAAAACCAACGGCCCATTGATAAATTCCAAAGGCGATAAGTCCAACAATGATTAAAGGGATTAACCATTTCTTCATAATTATTCAGGTTTATTTATTAGTATAGTGTTATTATTGATGTAAACGTTACAGATTGTCCTTGATTTTCACAAGTTCAGCTCTTATTTGCTGTAATTTACGAATAATCTCAAAATTGGAAAGTGTTTTTTTCTTTTCTTCCTTTAAATGAACTTTTGCGCCGTCAAGTGTGAAGCCGCGTTCTTTAACCAAGTGGTAAATAAGTTCTAAATTTTTAATGTCTTGTTGCGTAAACTTACGATTGCCTTTTGCATTCTTTTTAGGCTGAATCACATCAAATTCTTTTTCCCAAAAACGTATCAAAGAAGCGTTTACGTCAAAAGCTTTGGCAACTTCGCCAATACTGTAATATAATTTTTCAGGTAAATCGACATGCATTAGTCTAGCGATTGATTTTGCTTGGAAGCATTTAACAATAACTCTTCAAATTCTTCCGCAGATAAATTTCCGTAATAGAAGTTGATCGGATTTATTTTATCGCCATTCTTGCGAATTTCATAATGTAAATGTGGTGCTTGCGATCGTCCTGTACTTCCTACAAAACCAATTAAATCCCCACGTTTTACTTTTTTTCCTTTGCGTACATTGTACTTGCTTAAATGTGCGTACAATGAAACATATCCATAACCGTGATCAATGCGAATATGCTTTCCAAAACCAGAAGCCGAATTGTCTGCTCTAACAACAACGCCATCTCCTGAAGCGTACACAGGCGTTCCTCTTGGCGCAGTAAAATCCATTCCCCAATGCATTTTTCGGGCTTTCGTAAACGGATCATTTCGCCAGCCGTAACCAGAAGCCATACGTGTTAAATCTTCATTGTTAACAGGTTGAATGGCAGGAATAGACGCTAAAAACTCTTCTTTATCTTCTGCTAATTTGGCAATTTCATCTAACGATTTTGACTGTACAACTAACTGTTTTTGTAGAATTTCTAAGCGTTTTGTCGTTTCAACAATCAAATCGGAGTTTTCATAATTGTACAACGCTTCATATCTATTTACACCACCAAAACCTGCTTTTCGTTGTTCTTCAGGAATCGGATTTGCTTCAAAATACAATCTGTAAATAGTATTATCGCGTTCTTCAATATTGGTAAGAACAGCTTCTGCTTGCGCTATTTTTTTATTCAATAAATCGTACTGAAACTGCATATTTGCCAATTCACGTTTCAATGATTTCTCTCTTGGTGTTTCAATTGCAGTATCAAAAATAAAGAGTGAAGAAGTTAATAAAATTGTACACAAAGCAACTGCAGCGACAAACAAAATAGCATACCCAATTTTGCGTCCGCGTTTCGTTTCAATCTTTCGATATGACAGTGTTTCTGAATCGTAATAATATTTTACCTTACTCATTCCCTAAATTATGCTATTTTTGCACAAATTATCTATAAATTCATTACATAGATAATCTGTAAAGCGAACAAATATAGCTATTGTTTTACAGTTTTTAAGAATTTTAAAGTAGGTTAAGATAAATTTATGAATCAACCATGAAATATCTTACAGCAACAATAATAAAGTATAACACATACAACGAGCGTGCTTAAAATGGTATTCTTTTTAAGAGAAAAACGAATAGCAAACAGCATACAAACGTTGAAGACAATATAAATAGACACATGAAATCTCAGGATATTAGAGCTAAGTTTTTAGAGTTTTTTAAATCTAAAACACATCAAATTGTACCTTCTGCGCCTATGGTTATGAAGAATGATCCAACATTGATGTTTATAAACTCTGGAATGGCGCCTTTTAAAGAATATTTCTTAGGAAACGGAACGCCAAAAAGCAATCGTATTGCCGATACACAAAAATGCTTGCGTGTAAGTGGAAAACACAACGATTTGGAAGAAGTTGGATATGACACCTATCATCATACCATGTTTGAAATGCTTGGAAACTGGAGTTTTGGCGATTACTTTAAAAAAGAAGCCATTACCTGGGCATGGGAATTATTGACCGAAGTATACGGAATCGACAAAGATATTTTGTACGTAACTGTTTTTGAAGGAAGTGATGATGATGGTTTAACACTCGATCAAGAAGCATACGATTTGTGGAAACAAATTATTCCTGAAGATCGTATTTTGATGGGAAATAAGAAAGACAATTTCTGGGAAATGGGAAGTCAAGGACCATGTGGACCATGTTCGGAAATTCATGTTGATATTCGTTCTGAGGAAGAAAAAGCAACTACAAAAGGTGCCGATTTAGTAAATATGGATCATCCGCATGTGGTGGAAATTTGGAACTTAGTATTCATGCAATACAATCGTAAAGCTGATGGTTCACTAGAAAAATTACCTTCACAACATGTTGATACGGGAATGGGATTTGAGCGTTTGTGTATGGTGTTGCAACATGTAAAATCGAACTATGATACAGACGTATTTACGCCAATTATCAGAGAAATTGAAGCAATTACAAATACCGAATATGGAAACGATGAAAAAATAGACATTGCAACACGTGTCATTGCAGATCATGTGCGTGCGGTATCATTTTCAATTGCCGACGGACAGTTGCCAAGTAACAATGCGGCAGGATATGTAATTCGTAGAATATTGCGAAGAGCCATTCGTTACGGATTTACATTCTTAAACAAAAAAGAACCGTTTATTTACCGTTTGGTAGACGTTTTAGATAAAAAAATGGGAGAAGCTTTCCCAGAAATTAAAGAACAAAAACAACTAATCCAAAATGTAATAAAGGAAGAAGAAACTTCATTCTTACGTACGTTAGATCAAGGATTGGTATTGTTAGATCGTGTGATAAAAAACACGAGTGGAAACGAAATTTCAGGGAAGAAAGTATTCGAATTAAAAGATACCTACGGTTTTCCAGAAGATTTGACAGAGTTAATCCTGCGGGAACGCGATTTATCATACAACAAAGAAGAATTCCATAAATTACTTGAAGAACAAAAAGGAAAAGGTCGTGAAGCTACTGCGATTCAGGCAGATGATTGGGTAACCGTTATCGAAGATGAAGAAGAAGAATTTGTAGGGTATGATACCTTAGAAGTTGATGTGAAGCTGGTAAAATATCGTAAAATCGAAACCAAAAAAGAAGGTGTACAATACCAATTGGTGTTCAATTTGACACCTTTTTACCCTGAAGGTGGTGGACAAGTTGGCGACAAAGGATATCTGCAAACGCAAGATGGCGATACTGTGTACATCATTGACACGAAGAAAGAAAACAACTTGATCATTCACATTGCGAAAACATTGCCGAAAAATCTAAATGCTACCTTTAAAGCAGTTGTCGATCAGAAGCAACGTTACCGTACGTCAGCCAATCATACAGCAACGCACTTATTGCATCAAGCATTGCGTGAAATTTTAGGAGAACACGTAGAGCAAAAAGGTTCGGCAGTACATTCAAAATATTTACGTTTTGACTTTTCACACTTTGCAAAACTTACCGTAGAAGAATTGCGTGATGTAGAAGATTTCGTAAATGCCAGAATAGAAGGAAAGCTTCCGCTAGAAGAAAAACGCAACAGACCCGTTTCGGAAGCAATGGCAGATGGAGCAATGGCGTTATTTGGAGAAAAATATGGCGATACAGTTCGTTCCATTCGTTTTGGAAAATCAATAGAACTTTGTGGTGGAACGCATGTAGAAAACACAGGCGATATTTGGCACTTTAAAATAAAGTCAGAAGGTGCAGTTGCCGCAGGAATTCGCCGAATTGAAGCAATTACTTTAGATGCTACAAAAGAATTTTACGCGCAAAACAACAGAGCGTATTATGAAATAAAAGATGCGTTAAATCATCCAAAAGATGCTGTCAAAGCAGTTGCCGATTTAAAAGATGAAAATGCTAAATTGCGAAAGCAAATTGAAAACTTACTAAAAGACAAAGCCAAAAACTTAAAAGGAGATTTAAAAAATCAGCTAGAAGAAATTAATGGTGTCAATTTTTTAGCAAAACAAGTAGATTTAGATCAAAACGGAATCAAAAACCTAGCATTTGAACTTGGAGGCGAACTAAACAACTTATTTTTGTTCTTTGTTACCGCGAATGAAAACAAAGTCATGCTAACGTGCTATATTTCGAAAGATTTAGTTGCCGAACGCGGTTATGATGCTGGAAAAGTAGTGCGTGAACTTGGAAAACTAATTCACGGCGGCGGCGGCGGACAGCCTTTCTTTGCAACAGCAGGAGGAAAAAATCCTGGTGGAATTCCGAAAGCGATAGAACGCGTAAAAGAATACATAAAATAACATCACACTAATAATAACGCATAAAAACAAACAAATGAAAAACGTATATATCATCATTTTTACGTTTCTACTCGCTATTCCAGCTGTAGCGCAGGAAACAGAAACAAAAGAAGGTCCAAGAGAAATTTCAGTATTGTGTACCATGCCCGGAAAAGACAAAGGACAATGGCTTACGCTAAAACCTGCAACACCAGGAGAAGTTGCTGATTTTCAAGATAAATTAATCTATCTTGAAGTGTTAGATGAAGACGAAGTTACCAAAAAAGGTGTGTTAGACAGAGCAACCAGTGATGCTATTTTGACTTTTGAAAGAGCACGTGGTGTAACGTACAATACAAAAGAACTCACAGGAATTACACAAGGAATGAAAAACCGTCTTATTGTAGCCTATTACACTGCAAAAAGAGCGAGAGAAGGAAAGCAATAACATGCTATTGCAAACCAACATTCCGTTCAAAAAAGAAACGTATCACCCAATAACATACGATGCAAACGTATGTTTATTGGGTTCTTGTTTTTCTGAACACATGGGCGGAAAGTTGTCGTATTATAAATTTAAAACACTGCAAAATCCGTTTGGAATTCTATTTCATCCAAAAGCTATAGAACACATAATTTTAAGAGCGATCAATGAAGAAGAATTTACTTCCGATGCTATTTTTTATGCAAACGAACGCTGGCATTGTTTTGAAGCACATTCTGCGTTAAGCAATGCAGACAAAGACATTGTATTGTCAAATTTGAATACTGCATTAAAAAAGACATTACAAACACTTCGTGAAGCTTCTCACATCATCATTACGCTTGGAACGGCTTGGACGTATCGACATATTGAAACAGATACTACAGTCGCAAATTGTCATAAAGTACGACAAAAAAAGTTTCTTAAAGAATTGCTGTCGGTAGACGAAGTGTCGGCAAGTATTGATAATTGTGTTGCGTTGCTGAAAAGTATCAATCCAAATATTACAACCATTTTTACGGTTTCGCCCGTACGCCATTTAAAAGATGGTTTTGTGGAAAATCAACAAAGCAAAGCACATTTGTTGGCAGGAATTCATCAAGTAGTAGATATTCGAAATCAAATTCATTACTTTCCTTCGTATGAACTGATGATGGACGAATTGCGCGATTATCGTTTCTATGCGGAAGACATGATTCATCCAAATGCATTGGCAATTCAGTACATTTGGGAAAAATTTTCACACGCTTGGATTTCTCACGAAAGTGAAAAAACTATGCAAGAAATTGAAACCATTCAAAAAGGACTTTTGCACAAACCGTTCAATCCAAATTCGGAAGCGCATCAACAGTTTTTAGCTAATCTTCAGGCTAAAATTGCACAACTTCAACAACAGTTTCCAGAAATAGCATTTTAATAAAAAAAGAAAATTTATTACGTAAAGCATTGAAAGTAAGGTGTTACCGTAGCTAATTTTCAATTGTATCTTCTATATTACTGTATTGTTTAATTAAAAAATAAAGCTATGAAAAGAAGAAATGTAAAAAGTTTACAACTACGTAAAAAGTCAATTTCCAACTTAAAAACAGCGCAAGTAATTGGCGCAAACAGAACTACTACCGAAGATTCAAGAGTAATTTGTCGTGATTCTTTTGGTTGTACTGGGAACGCAACATTATGTGAAGAGACATTTAGTAATTGTTTTTGTTAATAAGAATCTATAAATGTGCTAAAACGAACTTAGGTTCGTTTTTTTTTGTCTTATTGTAATGTACATAGTTTTATATCTTGAACTCTTTCTATAAAACCTTAGCGATGCATGCTTGTTATTCGGCAACTTATAGCTAAGATTTTGAATGTCATAATTATATAAATAAAGCTGTAACTTTTATCTGACATTTTATAAAGCGTCACAACACTATCTTTTTTTATTGCTTCTATTACAGTTAATTGCCATTAATTAACCTTTAACTATAGAATCATGAAAAAACGCCATTTTAAAAAATTAGCATTAAAAAAGAAAACCATCTATCAGATTTTAGGAGGTGTCACAGATCCAAATGAAGATAACGATTTTCGTAAAGAGTACATGACGTGTAGATCTCCTTGTCAAGGCGGAACAGGTAGTTGTCAAGTTCCTTAGTACTGCTATTTCTAAAATGAATATCAGTTCATTTTTCTTACTTATAAATGATGGGTACTTGCTATTTTATTTTACCCTGTAGTTCATAACCTAAAAATATTATACCATGAAAAAAAAGCTTTTAAAAAATTTACTATTAAACAAAAAATCAATTTCTAAACTTACCACCGTAAGAAGTATAATTGGTGGAGAAGAAGATTGTGCAAATACGTACTATGTTTGCTTCAAAACAAACCCTAACAATGAAATAAATGTTTGTTTTGTGACCATGTATAGCGATTGTTGGCAAACAGAAGCCGTAGGATGTGGAGTGCCAAATACACAGCAGGTAGACACAGATACAGTTGCACTTTGTTAGGCTAAACTTTCCAGTAGTAAACATAAAAGCGAACTTCGTTTCGTTCTTTATGCCTTTTGGGTATTGAATTTTAGAATTCTTCCCATACTAGAATAAACTAAAAATTTTACGCCTCTTTTTTATAAAACAACGGTAACAAACTTTGTTTTGAAATATTTATCAGAATACTTTTAGTAAGAAATATTTTCGAAAAATTAACTTAAAATCAAAGACCATGAAAAAAAGAGGAATTAAAAATTTACTACTAAACAAAAAGTCAATTTCAACACTAGATACACTAACATCAAAAGGTGGTGGAAAAAGTGATTTATGTTCAGGATTGGCAGGTTCTTGCTGGTGCGATGTTACCGTAACAGATTGTGCGTGTCCAAGACAATAGCAAATCAAGAAATTGTTTCAGCTTACGATGAAATGAAGATTGATTTAATTTTCTTACTTAAAATGATGGGTAACATTTCTTTAGTATGATAACTACTATGTATAATCATAAAAATTTTATACTATGAAAAAAAGAAATGTAAAAAGTTTGTCGCTAAGTAAAAGATCGATTTCAAGGTTCAACACACTTACCATTAATGGAGGTTGGTTAGACACTTGGCATGCAAGTCATCCAGCAGGAAAAGAAAGAGAATGGATGAGTCTTCCATATTCGGACTGCTGTGCACACTAAAGCATAATCAGAAACAGTAAATTAAAAGCAATCTTCAGATTGCTTTTTTTTGTATAAAAAGGATGTATATTTAGCATATGAAACTAAAATTTACCACCGTTTTATATTATTTGGGAATGTTTATGTTTATAATTGGATATCTATTCAAAATTCAGCATTGGCCATATGGAATGCAAATATTCATTGGCGGTTTTGCAATCATAATCATCTCCGGAATTATCTCAGTAATTCAGTACAACAAAAAGAGAAAGTTGAAGGAATAAAATTTTTTAGATTTTATCAACCAAATCAATTCCATCTGTAATCAACTGTGCAACTTCTGGACGTTGTGTTTGAATCGCCTGTAAACGCTGTAAAATTTGTTGTTGTAAATCAACTTGATTGTTGGTCAATTCGTACAATTCTATCAACAACAACCAATCGTTTGTATGCTGTTTGGTAAGTTTCTCAAAAACAGATGCAAGTGTGAATGCTGTATCTTTTCCAGTTCTAAAATCACGAACTTTAGCATACAAGGCTTCCAAATCTTGATCTTCTTTAGAGGTTTCTATTTTCACTGTCAATGTCTCTGATTTAAAATGTAACGCATCAAACGAATTATAATCTGCCGCGCCAGCATAAGCGGAAACCACCTTTTTTCCCAATGCCAAATCAAATGTGCCATATTCAGGTTTAAATAGTATACGATCTTTGTATATTACGGTACAATCTGTAAATTGAATCAAAATCAACTTTCCATAAATATTTCGAATTCCTGTTACATTCAGTCCTTCCACTTTAATGCCACTTTCATACTCAAAAGCAATGCGTTCACCATCGTAAAAATTATAGGCTTTCAAATCGCGTGGACTCATATCTTCAATCGCCAAATTAATGCCTTTCAGTTTTCCTAACGGAGAACTAAACCCATGTGGATGTGTCAATACGCCGTGTCCAATCAATTCTTTCTCTCTGTTAGATAAAGCCGTTGGTCCTTCCGTTCTAAAAAAGACAACTTCATTATCTTCATTGGTAATCATCTCTGTAAACACACCAGAAACTTGCAAGCCAGTACTCAATTCAATAGTTCCGATTTTTTTAGATGCAATCAACTTTCGCAATCCTCTAAAACCACCTTTTCGCAACGCCATCGTATTTGTAAACTCTTCCAAAACCTGCATCAAATATGAAAAATCGGGGGTTACATACAACTGTGGTTGCGGTTTGGTAATATCAAACTCTTGATACGCGGCATCAACCGAATACGGAATCTTTTTCACTTCATCCGTCATGCACCATTTACTTTCGCCAATAGAAGAAAGTAGTCCAGCACCGTAAATTTTTGGATCAGTTACATCGCCAATCAAACCGTATTCAACGGTCCACCAATGTAAATTTCGAATCATGGCCATTTCGGACAATTCAACTTTCTTGTCTTGCAACTCATTAACGCGATTTTCTGCGGCTTCAATTTCAGCTTCAGTGCTATTTGGTGCTTCTTTCAAAATAGAAAGTCTTCGAACCGCTTCATACATATCATTATCATGAGCCGACAAAATTGCTTTTGCTCCAATTTCTCCAAAACGACGTAAATATTCTGCATAATCAGGATTGGCGATAATAGGCGCATGTCCTGCCGCTTCATGAATAATATCAGGAGCTGGCGTATATGAAATATGTTCTAATTGGCGAATATCGCTTGCAATTACCAACACTTTATACGCTTGAAACTCCATAAATGCATTTGGCGGAATAAAACCGTCAACGGCAACGGCTGCCCAACCGATTTCTTTTAAAATCCGATTCATGCCATACATACTCGGAATATCGTCAATGGAAATTCCTGTCTTTTGCAATCCGTCTAAATAAGAATCATGCGCTACCGTACTCAAATACGAAACACTCTTTCGCATCACATAGCGCCAAACTGCCTGATTAATAGGTGTATACTCCTCGTAATTTTGCGGCTTTATGTATTGTTGTAAATGTTGCGGAAGTCTATCCAACAAAGGATTGGTTTCAATATGCTGATTCATGAAGTAATTTTTGTAAAATTACCAAAAAAGGAAGAAAAAACGATGTAAAATACAATCGAAAAATTTTATGCATATCTTCGTAAAAAAAGAATAAAAAACAAGAGCGAGTCGAAACTCGCTTTAAAACTTACAGGCAGTAGCAATATGAAGTTCCCATACGTGTTAATGGACTCGTACAACGATTAGTATATCCTCCTTTAACTTGAATTGTTTCCATTTTGGAAATCGACTTTTTGTTTAACTTTAGCGTTTTCAAATTCTTTTTTTCATGATATAATTTATGTTGGTTTACTTAATTAAATTAATAAAAAATGAACGAATGTAGTTATGGTAAAACCTTATATAACCTGGGTTCGACGAAGTAAAAAATTTAGTTCTATACTTTTCTTTTCCGAAGTATAGCAGGGATTTTCCGTTAAAAATTTTTGAAGCCTTGGAAAAAATTTAGGGAAATTCATGCGGTTTTAGTTTTTCCTCCAAAGAAAAACTAAAAATACCTCTGGAAAAGTTCCCTTTCTTTTGTTTCTTTTCTTTGGGAAAGCAAAGAAAATGAAAATAAGACATAGAAAATGTGGTTTTTAGTAAGGAGTTTCTAAACTCAATTACAAATATGAATAGAATCACTAATATCAAACTCACGTTATATAGTAAAAAGTTACAGGAATGAAAATAGAAACTCGTAAAGAAGAAATAGTACGTATTGCCGAAATGCTTTTCAAAAAAAAAGGGTATAGCGCGGTTACCATGCGCGACATTGCGCAAGCAGTTGGTGTAAAAGCGGCAAGCTTATACAATCACATTCAATCAAAACAAGAAATACTTTCAGATATCATTATTAAAATTGGAGAAGAATTTACAGCAGGAATGGACGAAATTGTTGCCGATAAAAATACCAATAGCATTCAAAAACTGGAGCAAATCATCAAATTACATGTTAAAATTACAGTAAAAAACCCTTCTAAAATGGCAACCATGAACAACGATTGGATGCATCTTGAAGGACAACTTGATTACTATCTTACATTACGCAGAAACTATGAAGAAAGCTTTCGTCAAATCCTCAAAAAAGGAATCGAAGTAGGAGAACTAAAAGACGTAAACCTAGAAATCATCTTGTTTTCCATACTATCTACATTGCGTTCACTATATCTTTGGTTGCCCAAAAAAGAAGCCATTCAGCAAGAAGATTTACGCCAAGAATTAAGCAAAGTATTACTCAAAGGAATCGCACAATAAAAAGGTTCATTAAAGTTTAACACTAAAAAAAATACAGAAAAACCATATTTTAATATGAAATATCTCACATAGATTTGCTTCAATTAATTTTTTAAATCAATCCCAATGAAAAGAAAAACTATGAATGATTTGAGATTTAAAAAATTTACAGTCTCAAATCTAAATGCAGTTGTAGCAGGAAATCCGCCAGTGCCACCAGGAAGTAACTCGTGCATACAAGAAGAAACATGTCTCACATGCTTTGGAGCTACATGTAATGAAACGTGTGATCGGACGTGTTAACTATTTTAAAAACAATACCCAAACTACAAAAGGACGCCATATTGAGCGTCCTTTTATATTCTAATGCGTTGATGCATACTATTTAACAAAAATTTAGTTGCAAGTCAAACTAACAATTGTTAGTTTTGTATAAACAACGAAAACGTACATGGCAAAATTTCATGAAATTGAAGTATCAGACGTATACAAAGACACATCTGATTGTACTGTAATTACATTCAACATTCCTGAAAATCTTCAGGAAGAATTCAAATACACGCAAGGACAATACCTAACGCTACGGAAAATAATCAACGATGAAGACATTCGCAGATCATACTCATTATGTTCGAGTCCAGTTGACAACCAATGGAAAGTTGCTGTAAAACAAATTCCAGGAGGAATATTTTCAACCTACGCAAACACTGAGCTAACAGCAGGCGATACGCTTGAACTCATGGCACCAGCAGGTAATTTCTTCGTAGAAGTAGATCCAAATAAAAAGAAAAACTACATTGCTTTTGCCGCAGGAAGCGGAATTACGCCAATGCTGTCTATCATAAAAACACATCTAGAACTAGAGCCAGAAAGCACCTTTAAGCTCTTCTACTTGAATCGTACGGTAAAATCTATTATCTTTAAAGAAGAGATAGAACAACTGAAAAACAAATACTTACAGCGTTTCAATATTTTCTATTTCTTAACAAAAGAACAACGTGATATCGAATTTTTAAACGGGCGATTTACCGCAGAGAAAATTCAAACACTCACAAAAACGTTCATAGACATCAATGATACGGCCGATTGTTTTATTTGCGGACCCGAGGAAATGATATTTCTCATCCGAGACGAACTTGAAGCCGCAGGATTACCAAAAGAAAATATTCATTACGAACTATTCTTTTCAGGCGATAAAAAAGCATCAAATGCTCACATTGCCGAAATATTAGAACAAAAAGTAGATGGAACTGACGTTACAATCGTCGATGGTGGAAAAGAATTTCATTTCATCATGGAAGACGAATATGACAACATCTTAGACGGCGCATTAGCCGCAGGAGCCGATCTGCCATTTGCTTGTAAAGGCGGCGTTTGTAGCACTTGTAAATGCAGAGTTATCGAAGGTTCTGTAGAAATGAAAATCAACTATGCTCTAGTTGAAGAAGAACTCGCGAGCGGATTGGTACTATCGTGTCAAGCCGTTCCAACCACGGAAAAAGTCGTCGTAGACTTTGATGTGTAGTATATTTTGGGCGTTACCCAAGGGTCAGGCTTTCGGTAGTCGCTTTTTGAAAACTGTCATTCCTGCGTAGGCAGGAATCCATTTCTCAAAAGAGCTCCAACAAAACCTCAATCCTTAACGCGGAAGTTCCCGAGAAATCAGGAGCCTTACTAAAATAAAAAAATGTCACATCGAGCGCAGTCGAGATGCTTTATAAAAATAAGCTGTTGTAAATGCTTTAAGTGAATATTGAAAAAAAAAGAAAAAGAAAATAAAAGAAAAAGTAATCAAAAATGTCATATCGAGCGCAGTCGAGATATACTTCAGATTACAAATGCAATTAAAAATTCATAACTATGAGTGACGCACAATTAAAAAACCTAGAAGAAATCTTTGAGCAACGCATTGCAAATGATGAAAAGATTGAACCAAAAGATTGGATGCCTGAAAAATACAGGAAAACACACATCAGACAAATATCACAGCACGCACACTCCGAAATCGTAGGAATGTTACCCGAAGGAAACTGGATTACCAGAGCGCCTTCACTACGAAGAAAAGTTGCCTTATTGGCAAAAGTACAAGACGAAGCTGGTCACGGATTATACCTGTACAGCGCATGTGAAACCTTAGGAATCTCTCGCGACGAACTATACGAACAATTACACTCTGGCAAAGCAAAATACTCTAGTATCTTTAACTATCCTACAGTAACTTGGGCAGATATGGGCGCAATTGGTTGGTTGGTAGATGGCGCGGCAATCATCAATCAAGTACCATTATGCAACACTTCGTACGGACCATATGCAAGAGCTATGATTCGTGTATGTAAAGAAGAAAGTTTCCACCAACGTCAAGGATTTGAAATCATGATGACACTTTGTAACGGAACGGAAGCACAAAAACAAATGGCGCAAGATGCACTAAACCGCTGGTGGTGGCCATCATTGATGATGCTTGGTCCAGTGGATGCAGAATCTGTTCACACAGAACAATCCATGAAATGGAAGCTAAAACGTAAAACAAACGACGAATTACGTCAGCAATTCATAGATCAAACGGTGCCACAAGCAGACATCTTAGGACTAACAGTTCCAGATCCAGACTTAAAATGGAATGAAGAAACAGGGCATTACGACTTTGGAGAAATCAATTGGGATGAATTTTGGCAAGTAGTCAAAGGTCATGGACCATGCAACAAAGAACGTATGAATGCTAGAGTTGGTGCATGGGAAAAAGGAACTTGGGTTCGTGATGCAGCGATGGCATACGCTGAAAAGCAACAAAACAAAAAAGAAAACCCAGCGAAAGCTGTATAACTTTTTTTATTGTTCCTGCCTTCGCAGGAACCTCATTATTGTTACTTTGTCATGTCGAGCGCAGTCGAGACACAAACAGATGTTAAAAATTAGAATACTAACTAAAAAGACACCCACTTTCGTGGGCAATAAATATGGAAAAAAAATGGCCTCTTTGGGAAATATTCGTAAGAAGTAAAAACGGATTAGAACACAGACACTTTGGAAGTTTACATGCAGCAGATGCAGATATGGCATTGGAAAATGCGAGAGACGTATATACGCGCAGAAGCGAAGGTGTCAGTATTTGGGTGGTAGAATCAAAAAACATTACGGCTTCAAATCCTGAAAACAACGGCGAATTATTTGAACCAGCACAAGACAAAGTCTATCGCCATCCAACGTTTTACACGTTACCAGATGAGATAAAGCATATGTAGCGCTTTGCGCTATTCCCGCGAAAGTGGGAATCTCAATATTCACTTTGTCATTCCTGCGGCGGCAGGAATCTACATTCGTGCACTGAACGAGTCGAAATGTACTCTAAAGTTTAACAACAAAAAGATTCCCGTTTTCACGGGAAATAAATATGAAAAAAACAAACCTATACAACTATATACTTGAGCTAGCAGACAACTGTTTAATAGCAGGTCAGCGCTTAGGAGAGCTATGTGGTCACGGACCAAGCTTGGAAACGGACATTGCGTGTACAAATATTTCCTTAGATTTATTTGGACAAACACGTAGTTACTTTCAATACGCGGCAGACATCAAAGGAGAAGATGCCACAGAAGACAGCATAGCTTTCTTACGTTTCGAGCGCGAATACAAAAATGTTTTACTAGTAGAACAGCCAAATCGCGACTTTGCATATACACTAGCTAGACAATATCTATTTGATGTATATCACTTACTATTACTTGAAAAATTACAATTCAGCCAAGACCTAACACTAAGTGCAATTGCAAAGAAGTCAATCAAGGAAGTATCGTATCATGTACGTTTTACAGGCGATTGGATAAAACGTTTAGGCGATGGAACAGAAGAAAGTCATGCAAAAATGCAAGAAGCAATTGACGGACTTTGGACATATACAAACGAATTATTTGAAGTAACCGAAGAAGCGAAAACTCTAGCGGAAGAAGGAATTGCAGTTGATGTTTCCACATTAAAAAAAACCTATTACGAAAAAGTGACAGCTTTACTAACAGAAGCAACACTGACAATTCCAGAATCAAAATACTTTCAAAAAGGAGGCAAAGCAGGAATTCACACAGAACATATGGGCTATTTGTTAGCAGACATGCAATACATGCAACGAGCGTATCCGAATATGAAATGGTAATATTTCTGATTTCTCAGAAATATTACCATTTCATCCTGAACTTGTTTCAGGATCTCCCAAAAACCTAAGACCCAAAAAACCAACACCAGTAAATGATCGCAACAAATCAACATATAGACGAAAATCTTATTCCAATCCTTGAAAAAGTATCAGATCCTGAAATTCCTGTACTTTCTATCATGGATATGGGCGTTGTGCGTTCGGCAATACTCGTCAATGGAATCGTTGAAGTAAGTATTACACCAACGTATTCAGGTTGTCCTGCCATGGATGTTATTGGAGATGATATCGCGAAAGCACTAAAAGAAAACGGTTACGAATCTAAAGTGAAATTGATCTTAGTACCAGCATGGACAACTGATTGGATTACCGAACGCGGACGTGAAGCACTTCGTAAATATGGAATTGCACCACCACTAAATCCCGATGCGGACAAAGATGCATTATTGGGTGATAAACGAATCGTAAAATGTACCAATTGCAATTCAACAAATACAAAATTAGTCAGTCAATTTGGTTCCACAGCATGCAAAGCATTATTCAAATGCGAAGACTGTCTAGAACCATTTGATTACTTTAAGTGCCTTAAATAAATAATAAACCACAAAATTTTAAATAATAAATGTAAACCTGATAATTTGTTATGACTTCAACTTTTACATTTAGACTTTATTATTTTATATTTTACATAATATATGAGTGACCAATCAATCACAATAACCATTCAAAACAACGTAGCATATATAACGCTCAATCGTCCTGAAGTATTCAACAGTTTCAATCGTGAAATGGCATTGCGTTTACAAGATACACTAGATCAATGTGAACAAAATGACGAAGTACGCGCGATTGTATTAACAGGAGAAGGAAAAGCATTTTGTGCAGGTCAAGACCTAAAAGAAGTTACACATCCAGAACTCAATCCAGGATTCAAAAAAATACTAGAAGAACATTACAATCCAATCATTCAACGAATTCGAAATATCGAAAAACCAATCGTTGGAGCTGTAAATGGAGTTGCCGCTGGTGCAGGAGCAAACATTGCGTTGGCATGTGACATTGTTGTGGCACATGAAAAAGTAAGTTTCATTCAAGCATTTAGTAAAATCGGACTCATTCCAGACAGTGCAGGAACCTTCTTCTTACCGCGATTAATCGGTTTTCAAAAAGCATCAGCACTCATGATGTTGGGAGACAGAATTAGCGCTGTAGAAGCCGAACGATTGGGAATGCTCTACAAAGTGTTACCATTAGAAACATTCAAAGAAGAAATAATTGAATTGGCGGAAAAACTAGCAAAAATGCCAACAAAAGCATTAGGTTTAACCAAAAAAGTACTGAATCAATCCCTAACAAACGATTTAGAAGCACAACTAGCGTTAGAATCAAAACATCAAATAGAAGCCAGC
Source organism: Kordia jejudonensis (assembly GCF_001005315.1). Lineage (GTDB taxonomy): Bacteria > Bacteroidota > Bacteroidia > Flavobacteriales > Flavobacteriaceae > Kordia > Kordia jejudonensis. Next base: position 60,448 of record NZ_LBMG01000009.1, on the reverse strand, counting down.
GAATCAGAAGACTATCGTGAAGGTGTCGCTTCATTTGTTGAAAAAAGATTACCGAATTTCAAAGGCAAATAAATATAAAACAGCAAAATGTAAAAGTTTAAATGTAAAACCGCATTTAACATTCATAATTTAACATTTAAAATTGATGATCAAAAAAGTTGGAATTATTGGCTCAGGAACAATGGGAAGCGGAATTGCACAAGTGGCAGCTACCGTTGGATGCATTGTAAAACTATACGATACAAAACAAGTTGCTTTGGATAAAAGCAAAGCCGCTTTAGAAAAAATATTAAACCGTCTCATCCAAAAAGGACGTATTGACGAAACTGAAAAAGAACGCATTCAAGGGAATATTTCTTATGTAGATACACTAAAAGATTTAGGAGATTCCGATTTAACCATCGAAGCAATTGTTGAAAATTTAGACATCAAACAAAAAGTATTTTCAGAACTTGAAACCTATCTTTCTGATGATGCGATTATTGCTTCAAACACTTCTTCTTTATCCATTGCTTCTATCGCTTCATCATTGCAAAAACCTGAACGTTGTATCGGAATTCACTTTTTTAATCCAGCACCATTAATGAAACTAGTTGAGGTCATTCCTGCCATTCAAACCTCACAAGAAGTATTGGAGAAAGCAACACAAACCATTGCCGATTGGAAAAAAGTAGTCGCTGTCGCAAAAGACACACCAGGATTTATTGTTAACCGTGTCGCGCGACCTTTCTATGGAGAATCATTACGAATCTATGAAGAAGGTTTGGCAGATTTTGCGACGATAGATAAAGCCTTAAAAATGCTTGGTGGATTCCGAATGGGACCATTTGAACTCATGGATTTCATCGGAAACGATGTAAACTATACCGTAACAGAAACGGTGTTTACAGCATTCTATTTCGATGCAAGATACAAACCATCATTTACGCAAAAACGTTTATCAGAAGCAGGATATCTCGGAAGAAAAACAGGAAAAGGGTATTATGACTATGATGAAAACGGAAAAAAGATTGAGAACTCAAATGTCACTTCGAGCGCAGTCGAGACGCCTCAAGATGTTGAATTATCGCGACAAATATTCAACCGCGTCCTTGCCATGCTCATCAACGAAGCAGCCGATGCATTATTCTTAAACATCGCTTCCGCAGAAGACATCGACAATGCCATGACCAAAGGTGTCAACTATCCAAAAGGATTACTCGCTTGGGCAGATGAAAAAGGAATCGATTGGTGCGTGAAAACCCTAGATGATTTATACGACGAATATCATGAAGATCGTTATCGTTGTTCGCCGTTGCTTCGGAAGATGAATAGAGTTGGAACTAAATTTTTCAACTAGGGATTAGGTATTAGAAAAGTAGGGATGAGTCAAGTAAGTAAATACAATTTTAAGTTTGAAGACTTAAAGATTTATCAAAAAGCGATGGATTTTGGAGAGTTAGTAAATAAAATGGTTAAAAAATTTCCAAATCATGAATTATATGCTTTATCATCACAATTTAGAAGAGCAGCTGATTCTGTAGCGTTAAATATAGCTGAAGGTTATCCAAGTTCTGATGCGCAATTTGTAAAACATTTGAATCATGCTATCTATAGTGCAAACGAATGTGTAAATTGTAGTACAAAAGCAAGAAGAAGAAACTATATTAATTTTGAAGAAGATGAAGAAAATAGAAAATTATTAACCGAACTTACTAAAATGATGTCGTCACTAAGAAGAAGAATACTAGAAAGAAAAAACACTAATTCCTAATCTCAAGAGCTAATGTACCTAAGTAAGAAACTAATTCCTAATGCCAAATCCCTAATCACTAAAAACTAATGCCCATAAAAGGTAAAGACATACCAACCAAAATGCTCAGTCAAGATCCATTCAGTACATGGCTAGGAATCGAGATATTAGAATGTGAAATAGGAAGATGTAAAGTAGGACTCACGGTCAAAAAAGACATGCTCAACAGTATGGGGAAAGCACATGGTGGCATCAGCTATTCTTTAGCAGACACAGCTTTCGGTTTTGCGGCAAATACACATGGGAAATATGCAGTTTCTATAGAAACATCTATCAATCATATAGAAGCATTAGAAGAAGGTGATTTCATTGTGGCGGAATCTGTCATCGAAAAAGTAAAAAACAAACTTGGTTTCAACATCATAGAAGTCAAACGTGGCGACGAGCTCATTGCACTATTCAAAGGAGTTGTATACCGAACGCAAAAAGACTGGGAAGAATAGAATAAATGCTAAATGTAAAATTTTAAATTATAAAGTGGGAAAAAAGAAACAATACGACTTACAAAAACGTTTGGTGAAATTTTCAGCAAATATTATCGTCAATGCTTCTGCTTTAAAAAAAGAATTTGCATCTGAGCACTTACTAAAACAATTGATTCGTTCGTCTACATCAGCAGCGTTAAACTATGGAGAAGCTCAATCGGCTGAATCAAAGAGAGATTTCATTCATAAAATGAAAATATGTCTAAAAGAATTGCGAGAATCTCAAGTAAATATGCAGATTTTGGTAGAAGCAAACCTAGTAAACGACACGACTGAGTTCAAAAAAAATCAAAAAGAATGTAGCGAATTAGTGGCTATCTTTACAACAAGTATAAAAACGTCAAATAAAATATAAATAATAATAAGTAAGTTCTAAATCCAGTTTGATAATCAAAACAAACACTTTAGAATTTTACATTTTAAATTGAACAAGCAATAAGTAGCAAAAATTTTGAATTGAAGTAATATCAACTTTCGCATTTAAAATTTAGCATTTAAAATTTTACATTTCAAAATGGAAGCATACATCATAGACGGAGTTCGAACTCCCATAGGAAAATTCAAAGGATCATTAGCTACTACACGTGTTGACGATTTAGGCGCTATAGTTATCAAAGAAGTTACGGAACGAAATCCAAACATTCCAAAAGATGCGTATGACGATGTCATCATTGGTTGCGCCAATCAAGCAGGAGAAGACAATCGTAACGTAGCACGCATGTCGTCATTATTGGCAGGGTTACCATACACGGTACCTGGCGAAACGGTCAACAGACTCTGTAGTTCAGGATTATCAGCCATCATTCACGCCAATCGTGCTATCAAGGCTGGCGACGGCGATCTATTCATTGCTGGCGGAGTTGAAAACATGACACGCGGACCGTACGCTATTGCAAAACCATCAAGTGCTTTCGGTACGGATGCAAAAATGTATGATACCAGTTTCGGATGGCGATTCATCAACCCAAAAATGCACGCGGCATATGGAACAGACGGAATGGGCGTTACTGCAGAAAATCTAGTAGAAAAATACAACATCTCTCGCGAAGATCAAGATGCATTTGCCTACAGAAGTCAAATGAAAGCAACAGCAGCACAAAACTCTGGACGTTTAGCCAAAGAAATCGTAGCGGTCGAAATTCCACAACGTAAAAAAGATCCAATCATCTTCAATCAAGATGAATTCATAAAACCAACGACAACGCCAGAAATCTTAGCCAAACTAAGAGCAGCATTCAAAAAAGAAGGTGGAAGTGTCACAGCAGGAAACGCATCAGGTCTAAATGACGGCGCGGCGGCTACCATAATAGCTTCCGAAGCGGCTGTCAAAAAATACAATCTCAAACCAATGGCGCGCATCGTAAGTTCGGCAGTTGTCGGTGTAGAACCGCGTATCATGGGAATTGGTCCTGTAAATGCGTCCAACAAAGCGCTCGAAAAAGCAGGATTAACCATGGATGATATGGACATTATCGAGCTCAACGAAGCCTTTGCGGCACAAAGTTTAGCCTGTATTCGCGAATGGGGATTGGCAGACGATGACGAAAGAATCAATCCAAATGGAGGTGCCATTGCTATCGGTCATCCACTCGGCGTTACGGGAGCGCGTATTGCCTATTCTGCGGCGTTACAATTGCAGGAAACGGGCAAGCGTTACGCACTCATTACCATGTGTATTGGTGTCGGACAAGGCTATGCGGCGATCATTGAAAATACAAACAATTAACAAATAAATTTGGGCGTTACCCAAGGGTCGCGCTTTCGGTAGTCGTTCTCTGCGAGGAGCTTCAACAAAACCTCAATCGCTAACGCCAAGACTCCTGAGAAATCAAGAATCTAAACAAAAATAGAAAACTCAAAAAATTTCAAGGTATTAGTATTGAGTTATGAGTATTGAGAAATTTTAAAGAGCAATTTGTAACAAATTATTGAATTGAAAATGTAAAAAAAGATATTTTTAAAACCCAAAACCCAAAACCCAAAACCCAAAACCCAAAACCCAAAACCCAAAACCCAAAACCCAAGAGTTAAGACCCAAAACCCAAACAAATCGACAAATTGACGAAAAACAAAGAACAAACAACGAACAACCAAAAATGATACTACAAAGCTACATAAACGGACAATGGACACAAGGAACTGGAGACGGTTCGCCCATGTTTGATGCCGTAACAGGAGAAACCATCGGATTTGCAACTACGGAAGGACTCGATATTCCAGCAGCATTGCAATACGGAAGAACCAAAGGAGGCGAAAAACTTCGAAAAATGACCTTTCAAGAGCGCGGAAACATGCTCAAAAAACTAGCTTTATATCTCAACAAACGAAAAGAACAATTCTACGACATCAGTTACAAAACAGGTGCAACGCGTATTGACAGCTGGATAGACATTGAAGGCGGATTCGGAAACCTATTCGCAAATGCTTCACTTCGTAAACTCTTTCCAAATCAACCCTTTCATGTAGAAGGCGATCCAATCGATCTTTCGCGAGGTGGACGATTCATGGCGCATCATATTCTGGTGCCAAAACGTGGAGTAGCTGTACATATCAACGCGTTCAACTTCCCTGTGTGGGGAATGTTAGAAAAGTGTGCTGTCAACTGGATGGCAGGAATGGCAGCAGTCGTATTGCCAGCACCACAAACCGCATATCTCACAGAAGCAGTTGTAAGAGTCATTGTCGATTCTGGAATCTTACCAGAAGGAGCATTGCAATTACTAAGTGGAATGACAAAATCGATCTTAGATACGGTTGAATCACAAGATGTAGTAACCTTTACAGGTTCTGCACACACTGGACGTATCCTAAAAGCTCATCCAAGACTCACACAAGAAGCAGTGCCTTTCACCATGGAGGCGGATTCCCTAAACTGTTCAGTCTTAGGAGAAGATGCTGTGCCAGGAACGCCAGAATTTGATTTATTCGTCAAAGAAGTTCGAAAAGAAATGACCGTAAAAACAGGTCAAAAATGTACCGCAATCCGAAGAATAATCGTTCCAGAAAACTTAGTAGAAGATGTGCAAATCGCACTTGGAAAACAACTAAGTAAAGTCACGATTGGAGATCCAAGACTGAAGGAAGTTCGTATGGGCGCTTTAATCAACAAAACACAAGTACAAACGGTAAAAGATCAAGTTTCCAAATTGGCACAAACTGCCGAAATGGTGTACGGAAGCTTAGACTCAATCGAAGCAGTTGGCGCAGATGGCGAAAAAGGATCATTTCTGAGTCCAATCTTACTTAGAGAAAACAATCCGTTCAAAAATACTAACGTTCACGAAATTGAAGCATTTGGTCCTGTAAGTACGATCATGCCTTACAAAAATATGGACGAAGCTATTGAATTGGCGCAAATGGGAAAAGGATCTTTAGTATCTTCCATCTTCACAAATGACGATACAAAAGCCAAAGAATATGTAGTTGGAGCAGCATCACATCACGGACGTATCTTAGTTGGAAATCGCGATATGGCAAAACAAAGTACAGGTCACGGTTCACCATTACCATTATTGGTGCACGGAGGTCCAGGACGTGCTGGTGGAGGCGAAGAAATGGGTGGAATGCGAGGCATCAAACATTACATGCAACGTTGTGCCATTCAAGGTTCTCCAACAACGCTCACAGAAGTTACGGGAATCTATCAAGCAAATGCCGAATACAAAGAAACGCCAAAACATCCATTTGCCTATCATTGGGAAGATATCGAAGCAGGAATGTCGTTAAAAACACACAAACGTACCATTACAGATACCGATATCATTAATTTTGGAAACTTAACGTGGGATCATTTTTACGCACATACCGATATCACTTCGCTTGACGGAAGTATTTTTGAAAAACGAACAGCGCACGGTTACTTTATCATTTCTGCGGCAGCAGGATTATTTGTCTATCCAAACAAAGGTCCAGTCGCGGCAAATTATGGATTAGAAGAATGTCGTTTCTTACGTCCAATATATCACAATGATACAGTGTATGTACGCTTGACGTGTAAAGAAAAAGTAGATCGTGATTCAAGAGGAAAAGAATTACCAAGCGGCATCGTAAAATGGTTTGTTGAGGTATTTGATCAAGAAGATGAATTGGTGGCGATTGCGACAATTTTAACAATGGTTCAAAAGAAAAATCCGTTTGCAACCATCAATAAAACCAGTATTCAAAACTGTTTAAGTAAACTTACAGAAGATACAACACCTCTTTGGGGAAGCATGACGCCACAACAAATGGTAGAACATTTGGAATATACGTTGCGCGTAGCTTCTGGGGAAATCCAAGATTTTGAAATTGAAACTCCAGAAAAGTATCTAGAAAAAGTGCAAGACAGTTTATATACGCACGATAAAATGCCAAGAAACTACGACGCGCCAAAACTATTAGAAAAGCTAATAGCGGAATCACGTTACGAAAATCTGGCGGAAGCCAAAACCAAATTATTGGAAGCTTACGATGTCTTTGAATTGTACTTTAAAGAACATCCAGAAGCAACCACTAAAAATGCAGTCTTCGGACATTTAGATAAATTTGAATGGAGTTTGATGAATATGAAGCATTTTAACCATCATTTTGAACAATTCGGCTTATTATAGCCGAATTGTTCAAAGCTCCCGAGAAATCGGGAGTCTAACAACGTCAAGAAAATATTAAATTAGGAAAAGTATTCCCGAGAAATCGGGAGTCTAGAAAGAAACGAAAAACTACTTAAAGTAGTAAATAATAAAAAAACATTCTCACAAAATTGGAAACATATTCAGTATACATCATCACAAACAAGCCAAAAGGTGTATTGTATATTGGAATTACAAAAGATTTAAAGAGAAGAATTAGGCAACATAAAAACAAAGTGCATCCAACTACGTTTTCGGCAAGATACAATCTGAATAGGTTAGTGTATTTTGAAAATCACAAAAATAAAGAAGAAGCACTTTTAAGAGAGAAACGAATGAAAAAATGGAATCGTGATTGGAAAGTTGAACTGATTGAAAAGGAAAATCCCAATTGGGAGGATTTAATAAATAAAGTAAACTAAAAACCAAGATTCCCAGATTTTCGATAGTATTGACATATTAGAATTGAGTAGAGAGAAAAATAATAACATCATTTCGAGTGTTTTTTATGGAGCGAAGCGGAAATAAAAAATGTATCGAGAAATACTAAGAATTTCAAAAGTAGTTCTCGATACAACGAATCACAGATTCGCCACTCGAACTGATAGCAATTTATAATTTTACATTTAACCATGAGTGATCCATACGTAAAACAAGACATACAAAACGGTGTAGCTACCATCGAATTTTTTCATCCAGCACACAACTCGTTGCCAGGAGATATATTAGCCAAACTAGCCCAAATTATTACAGATGCAGGAACAAATGACGAAATCAAAGTGATTGTTCTAAAAAGTGGACGTGATAGAACATTTTGCGCAGGTGCAAGTTTCAAAGAATTGATCAATATCAACGATGCAGAAACGGGAAGAATCTTCTTTTCAGGATTTGCCAATGTGATCAACGCCATGCGGAAATGTCCAAAATTTATCATCGGACGAGTACAGGGAAAAACCGTTGGCGGTGGTGTCGGATTGGCGTCTGCAGTAGATTATTGCATGGCTTCCAAATTTGCTTCTATCAAACTAAGTGAATTGAATGTGGGAATCGGACCGTTTGTAGTTGGACCAGCCGTAGAGCGTAAACTAGGTTTAAGCGGCATGTCGCAAATTGCCATCGATGCAAACAGTTTCTACGATGCCGAATGGGCGAGAAGCAAAGGCTTATATATGAAAGTCTACGAAACCAACGAAGAACTAGACGAAGCGGTGACGGCATTTGCTAATCATTTATGCACCTACAATCCAGAAGCGATGGCAGAAATGAAAAAAGCATTTTGGAAAGGCACAGAAGATTGGGACAATTTATTGGCAGAACGTGCTGCAATTTCAGGGCGTTTGGTGTTGAGTGAGTTTACGAAAGAAACCTTAAAACGGTTTGCTTAACTAGATATTAGAATTGAGAAGTGAGAATTAAGTTTCTTACTGCTCAATATTAATTAGTCATTCTGCACTCGATGTGAAATCCTTTTCTTTACATTATGATATCTCAATACTCAATACTAAAATCTCAATACTAATTAAAAAAGATTCCCGCTTTCACGGGAAATAAATATGATCTACGAATTCAAAGGACACATACCAGTCGTACACGAAAGCAGTTTTGTGCATCCGTTAGCGGCTGTGACAGGAAATGTAATTATTGGAAAAGATTGTTACATCGGACCCGGCGCGGCAATTCGTGGCGATTGGGGCGAAATTATCTTGGAAGATGGCGTAAATGTACAGGAAAACTGTACCGTTCATATGTTTCCAGGAAAATCGATTGTATTGAAAGAAAGCGCACATATTGGACATGGAGCGATTATTCACGGAGCCAATATTGGTAAAAATGTTTTGGTCGGAATGAATACCGTTATTATGGATGATGCCGAAATCGGAGACGAAAGTATCATCGGAGCGATGGCGTTTGTAAAAGCAAAAACGATTATTCCAAGTCGTAGTTTGGTTGTGGGAAATCCTGCAAAAATCATCAAGGAAGTCAGTGATGAAATGATTGCTTGGAAAACCAAAGGAACACAACTCTATCAACAACTCCCAAAAGATTGTCATGAAACCTTACGTGAAGTTGAACCCTTACGTGAAGTTCCAAAAAATCGTCCGACACAGGAAGCGTTTTATGATACCTTGCGTGATTTTATGGAAAAGTAGTATTATTTATAATTTTCTAAAACCTTTGCACTCGTACAGAATACAATGAGCTGATCGTCATTGTCTACAGGTCTGTTTTTCTCTATTTCATCAGTTGGATTTACAATAATTTGTTTCGTTAAATGATCTTTTTCCAACAGTTTTTGTAAACGTGCTTCATCAATAATTTCGTTTCCGTTTGTATCTTGATATACAACTCTGATTGCAATAAGTAATATTCCTTTAGTTCTCAGAATAGGAATTAACTCATCAAAAGTCTTATCAATCAAATTTTCAAAACGCTTCTCTGTTAGGTCAATTGTATAAAACTCATTATCCGAATTATAGGTAAGTACTTCGTCTAACACTTTGGAAACACCATGATTCAGCATACTTTGCATTAGGATATTTTTGCTATACTCACTGCTATTTACAATTTCATTGACATCAGAATTCTTAAGATCGTTGGTGTATTTAGTATTATTTATTTCGGCAATAATATAGATTGAATCTTCATATTTATTAGCTTCTTGCAACTCAAACTTAGTTTCAGATTGATTCAGTTGCGTACCTTGCCTTTCTAGGTTCATCTTTCTACAATATCTTGAAATTGCCAATGATCTTAATAATGTTTTTTCATCATGCACAGATGAAGAACCTTCGGATAAAATAACCACAGTATTTGCTTTATGCAGACAAGCTTTCTTTAACGTTTCTTCCTCTCTAGCATCTCCAGCAACAAAACTAATTTTTCTACTAGCTTCAAGATCTCTTAATTCTTTTGATTGCTCAATTAAATCTTCAGGTTTATCTGCGATACAAATAATTTTCTTTTCTTGATATTTATAATTTTTGCTTGCATCAATTAACTCTTTTAGAAACTCAATAGTGTTTTCTTTCCAACCAACAACTACAATGTGGTCACTGACATTATATTTCATATCGCCTTTAATTCTTTTTTTAATAAGTTTATAATTTACATATTCCCAGAATGCTAAAATCAACGGTCCAATGATTAAAATATAGGATGAAAAAGGAAGCATTATTTGCCCTAAATACGACAGAGGGAAAATATTATTATTGTTTCCAGTAAGATTGGTTATAATAATCCAGAAATGTAAATCTTGTTTGGTAAGATTCAGTATTTTACTTTTAATACTTAAATCATCATAAAAAGCTTCTTCAGACATCAATAGAACTTCTACACTCAAAAAATAAAGTCCAATTATTGTGATAATTCCTATGAAAATACTTTTATATCGAATCCAAACGATTCTGTAGTTTACCTTCGCAATCTCTTTTCTAAAAACGAACAATACAATCAACAATAATACTATGGGAATGCTGGTAAATATTAAATAGATATAATTAAAAGCATCATAATCAACATGACTCGCAAGTGAATCTGTCATCGGAATACCATACAATATTTTATGATTTTCCTGATTTTTAAAAAATGCAATACTTTCTAAAATCTTGTCCGCTTCTTTATTTTTACTCTGTGAAATACTACGTATGAGTTTTTCAGAAATCCCAACCGTATATTCTTCATTAATACTTTCAATGCTAGTATTGAGTCCTATCAAAAATGTCCAGCTTCCAAAGGTGTAAAGTACTTTGTCTTTAGTTGAAGGAGAAGGAAAAACATTTGTAACTTTACTTGTAATCAACGTCACTTCAGGTTTTGAAAATCCAGCTTTTTGTATAGATTTTTCTACTTCTAATAAAGCGATTGGTAGCGAAAAAGAAACAATCAAATCTATTTCATCATTTTTTATCGCTTCTGTAAGTTGGTTGTAATTCCCTTCTACAACTTCAAACTTGCTCGAACTCACATTGGTAAGTCTGCAAATTTTTTCAAAAATCTTATACGAATAATTACTTTTTCCTGTAACGCCAATTCTTGTTACTTTTTTAGAAAACTCATTAAAAGAGGTACTATTTGAAATATCTTGATTCGTATATAAAAGTAAATTCTCCTGAAAAAGTGGCAGGATAAGTTCAATGTTTTTAATGCTATTAGTTTCGTCGTATAGACTTTCTAGAAAAACATCTCGTTGTGAAATTGCAAAATCACAAAAGCGCTCATCTAATAGTTTTACATTTTCCAATGATCCGCTACTGACAATATTTTTAAAATCGTAATCTGTATACAAACTATCTAAGATATCTCTTAAAAAGGCGCCAGTTTTGTTATAATTTCCGTCTTCAATACCTGACGAAATCAGAAATTGTTTTGAAGCCGTATTGTTTTGTGAAAAACAATTTGCCACAGCTAGAAAAAGCAGTGCAAAAAGAAGTCTTGTAGAAGTTTTTAAATTTGAGATGATAAACAATATGAAACGTTTGTTCCAAAAATATTTTAAAATTCACATATTGTTTTACGGTTTCCCGCAATCCTAAAAATTATTCGCTTCCACTACCAAAATTATTTTATTAGTCACAAACATAATTTTGAATTCAGAATTATAAAAACATCAAGAAATTCCAACGAAACAACTCCACAAAAAAACAACTAAACAATTAAGGAAGTGTATAAGTTTAATAGTCTAAGTTTCACTTTGAATGATGGTAACAAAATTTACCAAGACCCAAGACCCAAAACCCAAAGCCATAGAACATCATTCGTGAATTCGTGACAAAAAACATACTAAATTATAGATGCTAAATGTAAAAGTATTTTCGAATAACAAATAATGAATAATGAATAATGAAGTTAAAATGTTGAATGCTACATGTTGAATTTTAAATTAGAAAAGAATACTTTTAACCAGCAACCGTCACATCGAGCGCAGTCGAGTTGCAAGCAACCAATTTACAAACCTTCCAAATTCAACTCATGTGTTTGTTTTCCTTTCGACAAGGCAATATAACTCTGCACACTTCCCAAATATGGAAGTAAGGTCAATTTCGTAATAATAAACTTTTCATAGGCTTCTACATCTTCCACCACAAGTTTTAGCAAATAATCAAAATTTCCTGTCACTCGATGACATTCCACAACTTCTGGAAAATCATTAATCTGTTTCACAAACTTTTCCAAATAACTGCGCGTATGACCTTGAAGCGTAATTCCAATAAAAACGGTTTGCTTCAAGCCTAACTTTTTAGCGTTTAATAATGCTACATAATTGTCAATATAACCTTCCTTTTCAAGCTTCTTAATCCGTTCAAAAACAGGCGTGGTCGACATCTGCAATTCCTCAGCTAAACTTTTGGTTGTACGATTGCTATTCTGTTGCAACAACTTTAAAATCTTCAAATCAATATGATCTAACTTCATAACTATTTGGATAAAAATTATAAAAAAACCGTGTCAGGCATTCTGTAAAAGAAAAAAATATAATAAAAAAATAAAAATAAAGAAAAAAACACTATTAATAAAAACCTATTGTAGTGTATTTATTTTTAATAGTGAGAAAAACAGTATTTTTGTTCGGTTTTGTGTTAAAGCTAGACAAAAAGAAAAAAAATACGCTCATGCCTATCATACCATTGAAAATGCCCAAAATGGGAGAAAGTATTTCAGAAGCCACTATTATTAGTTGGATGAAGAATGTTGGAGATACCATTGAAATTGAAGAAACCATTTTAGAAGTCGCTACCGATAAAGTAGATTCAGAAGTGCCTTCGCCATGTACAGGTGTAATTACTGAAATTCGCTTTCAACCAAATGATGTAGTTCCTATTGGAGAAATCATTGCATTGATTGATGCTTCTGAAATATCGAATATTGAACAAGAAACAGTGAATGATGAAGTGAAAAAAGTAGTTTCAAACGAACCAACAGAAAAAACTTCAACGGCAAATATTCAGCAATCAGAGTACGTTCGAAACCCAGATGCATTCCTATCTCCGTTAATTGTAAGTATTGCAAAAAAGGAAAACATGACCATTGAGGAAGTGCAAAGCATTCCAGGTACAGGAGCCGACGGACGCATTCGTAAAAGCGATGTGTTCAATTACTTGAAAAACAGACAATATCCATTGGCAAGTCGCCCACTAGCACAGCCAAAAGTTGCCAAAAGCAGTTACAATCCACCGCCGATCAAATACGTAGAAGGATATGACACTATAGTCGAAATGGATCGCATGCGTAAAATGATTGCCGATCACATGGTGTATTCCAAACACACATCGCCGCATGTAACCGCGTACATTGAAATTGACGTGACAAATATGGTGAATTGGCGAAACGCAAACAAAATTCCATTTCAAGAAAAATATGGAGAGCGACTTACCTTTACACCATTATTTGTAGAAGCTGTGGCAAAAGCAGTCATTGATTTTCCAGGCATCAACGCTTCGGTTTCAGAAGATGGAAAGAAAATCATAGAGCGAAAAGATATCAACATCGGAATGGCAACCGCATTACCAAGTGGAAATCTTATTGTTCCTGTGGTAAAAAATGCAGACGAAAAAAACTTGAAAGGATTGGCAGCAGAAGTCAACCATTTGGCAAATGCGTCTCGCGAAAACAAACTCAAACCTGAGGAAATTCAAGGAAGCACTTTCACCATATCCAATGTAGGAACTTTTGGAAGTTTGATGGGAACGCCGATTATAAACCAACCAGAAGTGGCCATTCTTGCGTTGGGAATCATCAAAAAACGTCCCGAAGTCATCACAACGGAAAAAGGAGATGAAATCGCGATTCGTAGTATGATGTATCTCTCATTATCGTTTGATCACAGAGTTGTCGACGGTTATCTCGGCGGATCATTCCTAAGAAAAGTTGGAGATTATCTGGAAGAATTTGATCCAAACCGTAAAATATAGAAATTGGACTCGAACTCGAACTTGAACTTGAAACTGAGCACAAAACAAATCAACGAATAAACATATACTAAATGTTGAATTTTAAATATAAAAGGTTTCTTTAAAACCTAAAACCTAAAACCTAAAACCCAAAACCCAAGACAAGACCCAAGACCCAAAAAACATACAACAAATGACACATACGCAAACTATAGAAATCACAAAAGCAGCCACATCAAACGTTTCTAAACTCGATTTTGATAATATTCCGTTAGGACGAACTTTTACAGATCATATGTTTATTTGTTCGTATGAAGATGGAAAATGGCAAACACCAAAAATTCAGCCACTTGGAATGATTCCAACACATCCCGCAGCAATGGCGTTACACTATGGACAAGCCATTTTTGAAGGCATGAAAGCAACGGTAAATGGAGCAGGAGAACCATTACTATTTCGTCCAGAAGAAAACGCAAAACGCTTAAACTTTAGTGCGCGTCGTATGGGAATGCCAGAATTTCCAGAAGATTTATTCGTAGAAGGACTCAAAAAAATAGTAAACATGGAACGCGGTTGGATTCCACCACAAGAGGGAAGCGCCTTATACTTGCGACCATTTATGTACGCAACCGAACCGTTTATCGGAATGCGCGCCGCAACAAGCTATCACTTCATCATCATTGCATCGCCAGCAGGACCATTCTTTACAAAACGCATCAAACTATACGCAGAAACAACATACATTCGTGCCGCTGAAGGTGGAACAGGAGAAGCTAAAGCCGCAGGAAACTACGCAGCAGCCATTCGTCCAACAGAAATTGCAAAATCAAAAGGATTCGACCAAGTATTATGGTTAGATGCACACGAATTTGAATACATTCAAGAAGTAGGAACGATGAATATCTTCTTTAAAATCAATGGAAAATTCATCACGCCAAGTTTAGACGGCGCCATTTTGGACGGAATCACGCGCAAAAGTGTCATTACCATCTTGGAAGACAATGGTTACGAAGTAGAACAACGTGCCATAAAGCTTTCGGAAATCAAAGAAGCTGCGGCAAACGGAACGCTCGAAGAGGCTTTTGGAACTGGAACGGCAGTTGGAATTGCCATGATTCAAGCTATCGGACACAAAGACGAAGAAATTCACGTGTCAGATGAAAGTCCTGTAGGACAACTCGTTATGGACACGATCAACGGACTCCGCGCAGGAAAATTAGAAGACAAACACTACTGGATGGTTTCGGTTGTAGATTAACATGAGTTGGGCGTTACCCAAGGGTCGCGCTTTACTCGTGTGCTTTATGATTTTCGATTAAGGAACTCGTGAATTACATTTCGGCAGTCGCTTTTTACAAACTGTCATTCCTGCGTAGGCAGGAATCCACTTTGTAAAAGAGCTCCAACAAAGCCTCAATCGCTAACGTGGAAAAAGAGATATGAGATGCTAGAATTGAGTATTGAGGCAAATTAAAACAAAAATCGTCATGCCGAGCTAGACTCGGTATCACATAAACTTGAGTATAACAAAGCGTCACTTCGACTGTGCTGAACTTGATTTAGTATCAATTAAGAAGTAACAAGTATAAAAAGAAATGAGATACAAGTATTAAGAACTGAGAAAAAGTGGATTCCGCATCAAGTGCGGAATGACAAAAAAATATAACCACTTAATTCTCACTACTAACATCTCACTACTAAAGAATAATATGAACAAAGAAACACTACAAAAAGGATTCTCATTGCTCTGCACTGCCAAAGCAATGGCAACATTATACGAAGACAACTTTAAACAAGTTTCCAAATATGTACATGCTACTTCACGTGGACATGAAGCGATTCAATGTGCCGTAGGAATGCAATTGTTGCCACAAGATTATGCGTTTCCATATTACCGTGATGATGCGATGTTGCTTTCTATCGGAATGCGTCCGTATGATTTAATGTTGCAACTCTTAGCAAAAAAAGACGATCCTTTTTCTGGTGGACGTACCTACTATTCGCATCCAAGTTTACGAGTAGCAGACAAGCCAAAAATTCCACATCAATCCTCAGCAACAGGAATGCAAACCATTCCCGCAACTGGTGTCGCTATGGGAATGAAATACAAAGAAATGCAAGGCATTGTAGACCAAGCAGCTAAAGATTCTCCATTTGAGGAAACGCGTGATTTAAATCCAATCACGGTATGTTCTTTAGGAGATGCTTCCGTAACAGAAGGAGAAATTGCAGAAGCGTTTCAAATGGCAGCTTTAAAACAATTGCCAATATTATACTTAGTACAAGATAACGGTTGGGACATTTCGGCAAATGCCGCAGAAACCAGAGCGCAAAATGCCGCAGAATATGCAGAAGGTTTCATCGGATTAGAAGCGGTTTCTATTGATGGCGCTAACTTCATTGAAAGTTATGAAACGCTTGAAAAAGTAATCAAAACCATTCGTGAAGAACGTCGTCCAATCTTAGTACATGCAAAAGTGCCATTACTAAATCATCATACATCTGGCGTGCGAATGGAATGGTATCGTGACGATTTGGAGGAAGCACGTTCGCGTGATCCATATCCAGTAATTAAGCAACAATTACTCGACAATGGTTTTTCTGCGGAAGCGGTAAAGAAAATAGAAAACGACGCAATTGCCCAAGTAAAAGCAGATTTTGAAGAAGCCTTACTAGCAGAAGATCCAACACCAGCAGACTTATTTACACATGATTTTGCACCAACGCCAGTCACTTCAGAAGTAGGCGAGCGAAGTCCGGAACGTGAAGAAAAAGTCGTCATGGTCGATTGTGCATTATTTGCCGTAGAAGAACTCATGCGTGAACACAAAGAATGTTTATTATACGGACAAGATGTTGGTGGACGTTTAGGCGGTGTTTTCCGTGAAGCGGCAACCTTAGCGCAAAAATTTGGAGACGATCGAGTTTTCAATACGCCAATTCAGGAAGCCTTTATTGTAGGTTCAACAGTAGGAATGAGCGCAGTAGGATTGAAGCCAATTGTAGAAGTTCAGTTTGCAGATTATATTTGGCCAGGACTCAATCAGTTATTTACGGAAGTAAGTCGTTCGTGTTACTTATCCAACGGAAAATGGCCAGTTTCTATGATTCTTCGTGTACCAATTGGTGCATACGGAAGTGGTGGCCCATATCATTCATCTTCAGTAGAATCTGTATTAACAAATATTAGAGGAATCAAAATCGCGTATCCAAGTAACGGAGCTGATTTAAAAGGTTTGATGAAAGCTGCTTATCACGATCCAAATCCGGTTGTGATTTTAGAACACAAAGGATTGTATTGGTCAAAAGTGCCAGGAACAAAAGGCGCAACTTCAATTGAGCCATCGGAAGATTATATGTTGCCATTTGGAAAAGCAAACGTATTACAAGAAATTTGGAAGCAAGAGGAAAAAGAAACCATGACGGTCATTACCTACGGAATGGGAACACATTGGGCAATGAATGCTTCAGAAGGACAACGCGAACACATTGAAATCATAGATTTACGAACACTTTTTCCATTAGATGAAGACACCATTATTGCGTCTGTAAAAAAGACAGGAAAATGTTTAGTCGTTACGGAAGAGCCTGTAAACAATTCGTTTGCAAGAGCTTTGTGTGGAATGATTCAGGAAAAATGTTTCAAATACTTAGATGCGCCCGTTATGATTATCGGTTCGGAAAACATGCCCGCCATTCCATTAAATAGTACCTTGGAGCAAACGATGATTCCATCTACGGAAAAAGTAAAAGCGAAAATTAAGGAGTTAATGGAATATTAATTATTTAAATGTAATGAGGTATCAATGTCACAATGAATTAAGGTGTTGAATTTGAAATTTCTAAAAATCTTATGAAACTTCATCATGAAAAAAAGTAGTAAGTTTTCACTTAAAATGATATTCACAACAATTGAGAAAGGCTGTCTTTAAAATAATAAGACAGCCTTTTTTGATAAATATTTTAAAAGATATATTACAATCTGTTAAAAGTTTCATTAACACATAAAAAAGCTCCTGGGCTTGAACCGCAATCTTCAGTTATGTTACAAACTGGTCCACAAGTAAATCCTTGTGTATGGCATGGTAGATTAGATTGAGGATCTGGATCTGGTTGTGGAGCAGAAGTACAAGTATCCTGCGGACAAGTCTGAGTACATTCGATATCAGAGTTACAGCCTGGTCCAACTCCTGAACCTCCCATAATTAGATCTCTTTGAATCAAGGAAGCAACATTTGACTTTTTAAAGGAAAGCTTTCCAAGTTTTAAATTCTTTTTTTTCATGAGTACTTATTTTAGTTTTCATGAATATACTAAAAATCGTTCCCTATCAAAAAAGGGAATTCTGTAATTACATTACGGTTTGGGTGTTTTTTGAGCTAACTTTTAAAAGTTTAAGAAATTAGACAGTAAATGTAAAGAAAAAGATGGTATATGAATTAGGATAATTTTTGCTAGTATGCTCAAATGACAAAACTCAGTTAGATGGAAAGTCAATAGAGAAAAGTTGTTTTTGATATGAGTTTATTTAAAAAACCAATTGTAAGATATATAAGTTTTTTGTGGATTTCATTTAAGATGATCATTACTCAACAATCGTTTTAATGAGTTTATCATTTTTATATATATATTGAGCTGTAATATTTCCTGCTTGATCATAAATTGTGTATTCTCCGTGAAAAAGGCCGTGTTTATAGTAGTATTTTTCTTTGAGTTTTCCATTCTCATAATACTCTTTCCATGGACCTTCTGCTAAGCCTTTATCTCTGTAAGTACCTTCGATTTCTATTGCGCCAGATTTGTAATAGGAAGTGCTTTTCCCAAACTTCAAACCATCTTTATAATAGTCTAAAAACTTTATGTTTCCATTTGGATGATAGTATACATTTTCGCCATCTCTAATCTTGCCATGAACATATTCTGTGCTGTAATGCAACGCGCCGCCACTATGAAATTCTTTACAGATTCCGTGTTTTTTACCATTTACATACATATCCAATCCAAGTACTTCGCCATCAGCATGAAAACGGTAATACTTGCCTTCTAAAATTCCTGCTTTATAATGTGCAATACTCGAAATTAAGTCATTTTCATTAAACGTAAACCAAATACCTTCTTTCTTGCCATTGGTTAAGAGTCCAAAACTATTTTCGTTCTTTTCAATATCATATCGTTTTTCTATGGAAACTTTTGAAAGTCGTTGCTTCTTTCCATTGACGTAGTATCTCTTTTTATGCTTTCCATTGCGTTTAAATGAAAGCCAGAGTCCTTCTTTTTCGGCGTTTGCCAATGTGCCTGCTTCTCGCACACGATTTTTATTATCAAGTTTAACGAAGAAGTCACTTTGCGCGATCGAAAGATTGGTAAGCACGAAGAAAATAGCGAATGTAAAAAGTACTTTTTGAAGCATGTGAGCAATAAATTTTATAAAAGTAAAGATATGAAAATGTCATAAAAACAAGTTCTAATAAAAGTATAAAACTTACTGCTTCTATTTTTCTTATAATAAGTAAAAATTAATTCTTTACAACTTCGAGCGCAGTCGAGAAGCTATACTATACTATTGTTATAATTGATTGTAGATAGTTGTGATCGAAAAACACACTTTACATAACATTATTAAAAAATGACCTGTATACATAAAAAAACCTCGAAGTTTCACCTTCGAGGTTTCATTTTTTCATATGTGAATCTTGTTAGTTGGCTTCTGCTGTTGGTGGATATTCTTTCATTATTTCAGCAACAAATTCCTCAATTCGTTCTTGTTTTTTAGACATTTTACTGCGTAATAACGTTCCTGTACCTTTTCCTTGCCATACTAATTCTTTTTGTTTAGTATCAATCAAGTCAATATATAAAACGCCTTCAATACGTGTGGTTACGGTATTCATCATTGGTCCGCCGCCCCACATCCATGGATTCCAGCCGCCCCAACCCCAAGCGCCAAAGCCTCCCCAGCCCCAAGCGTTGTTGTTAACATTGACACGCTTATTCGCTTTTGTCATAATATTTACCAAAAGGTCTGGATTGTCGGACTTCACAAAACCTCTTGCTAACATTTCTTTCTCAATAGAGCGAAGAATTCTTTTTTTATCTAAATCAGAAATCTCTGCTTGATCGATTCCAGTTTTATAAAATGCAAATGTTTTGTATGAATTAAAATCAGCTTGCTCATCATAATCAGATGCTACTCTAACAGATATACAAGAGGTCACAAGTAGTAACGCGACTACCGGAAATAGTAATTTAATTGTTTTCATATCACTGCTTTTTTTGGATTAATATATTTTTTCTTTTTCATAGCTTACTCTAATAAAGCATCATCAACTATATTTGGAAGTGTTACTTTTAAGTTTGGCTCTACTTCCATAGCGCGTTTTATTGCAAAAATAGCTTCTTCATTTCTCGCCCAACTTCGTCTTGCAATTCCGTTGTTTACATCCCAAAATAACATCGAATGTAAACGTCTTGATGCTTCCTTAGAACCATCAAGAACCATGCCGAATCCACCATTGATAACTTCGCCCCAACCAACGCCACCACCATTGTGAATGGAAACCCAAGTTGCGCCTCTAAAACTGTCGCCAATTACGTTGTGGATCGCCATATCTGCAGTGAATTTGGAACCGTCGTAGATATTAGAAGTTTCTCTATATGGAGAATCTGTTCCAGAAACATCATGATGATCACGTCCTAAAATTACAGGTCCAATATCGCCACGTTCAATTGCTTCGTTAAACGCTTGTGCAATTTTCATACGTCCTTCCGAATCTGCATATAAAATACGTGCTTGCGAACCGACCACTAATTTGTTTTCTTGTGCGCCTTTTATCCATTGAATATTATCCGCCATTTGTTGTTGAATTTCGGCTGGAGAAACTTTCATGATTTCTTCTAATACTTCACAAGCAATTTGATCGGTTTTCGCTAAGTCTTCAGGTTTACCAGATGCGCAAACCCAACGGAATGGTCCAAAACCATAATCGAAACACATCGGTCCCATAATGTCTTGTACATAACTTGGATATTTAAAATCAATACCATTTTCCGCCATAATAGCTGCGCCAGCACGCGAAGCTTCCAATAAGAACGCATTTCCATAATCGAAAAAGTAGGTTCCTTTTTCAGTATGTTTATTTACCGCAGCTGCATGTCTACGTAGGGTTTCTTGTATTTTTTCTTTGAATAATTCAGGATCATTCGCCATCATTTCATTCGCTTCTTCATACGATAATCCAATTGGATAATAGCCACCAGCCCACGGATTGTGTAAGGAAGTTTGATCGCTTCCCAAATCGACATATACATCGGTTTCATCAAATTTTTCCCAAACGTCTACAATATTTCCTTGATAGGCGATGGACACAATTTCTTTGTTCGCTTTGGCGGAATTGACTCTGCTTACCAATTCGTCCAAATCATATATGACTTCATCAACCCAACCTTGTGAATGACGTGTTTCTGTTGCTTTCGGATTTACTTCTGCACATACTGTGATACAACCCGCAATGTTTCCAGCTTTTGGTTGTGCGCCACTCATACCGCCCAATCCAGCTGTTAGGAATAGTTTTCCAGCTAAACCTTCGCCATTTTTCGAAATTTTTCGTCCACCATTCAAAACCGTAATTGTTGTTCCGTGTACAATTCCTTGCGGACCAATGTACATATAACTTCCTGCGGTCATTTGTCCGTATTGTGTAACGCCCAATGCGTTGAATTTTTCCCAATCATCGGGTTGTGAGTAGTTTGGAATCATCATTCCATTGGTGACTACAACTCTTGGTGCATCTTTGTGTGAAGGAAATAAACCAAGCGGATGGCCTGAATACATAACCAACGTTTGTTCTTCGTTCATTTCCGCCAAATATTTCATGACTAATAAATATTGTGCCCAGTTTTGGAACACGCCACCATTTCCTCCGTAAGTGATTAATTCATGTGGATGTTGTGCAACTGCATAATCCAAGTTGTTTTGAATCATCAACATAATTGCTTTTGCCTGATTCGTTTTTCCTGGATATTCGTCTATTGGACGTGCATACATTTTATAATCGGGACGAAAACGATACATATAAATTCTTCCATAGGTTTCGAGTTCGTTCTTAAATTCTGGTACTAACACTTCGTGGTGTTTTTTATCAAAGTAGCGCAATGCATTTCGCAAGGCTAACTTTTTTTCTTCAGCAGATAAGATTTCTTTTCGCTTTGGCGCGTGATTGATGTTAGAATCGTATGGTTTTGGATCTGGTAAGGTAGCTGGTATTCCTTGTAAAATATGTTCTTGTACTGTCATTTTTAAATTTTGATTGTGTAGTTATTCATACGGTTAAAAAAATAAATTTCTCAACAATAACTAGGGATAGCGAATATCTACACGATGAAATTGTGCAGTAGTTTTTTTATAGTTCATTGAGATACAATCCATGACTGTTTATTTTCTTTTCTTATTGAATCCGTACGGACAATGACGACAACCACTTTCACAGCAATAGCCTCTTTTTAAGTGAAATTGCTCTGTAAAGACCTTGTAGCCTTCGGGCGAAAGGTAAAAATCGCCTTCTTCAATGGGAATTAATTTTTTCATTTCTACAAAGGTACTTAAATTGGCGTGAATTTTGAATGCCTATTGTTATGGTTTTTGTGTCAAAATATCTAGTTCCTAGCGGTTTTCGGGGAATTACATTATTTCCTTTTATCTTTTTACGTGATGAAAAAGATAAAAGGAATACGGTTTTAATTCATCATGAACGTATCCATCTGCGACAGCAATTAGAAATGCTCATTCTTCCTTTTTATATATTTTACTTCCTAGAATGGTTGGTAAAACTTTGTTATTACCGAAACCGATATGTAGCCTATAGAAATCTAAGTTTTGAGCGTGAGGCATATCAAAACGAAGAAAATTTTCAGTATTTAAAAAAACGGCGCTTTTTCCAGTTTCTTCGGTATGTATAACGTTATTCTTCTTCGTTATTTTTTTGTTGTTGCTCTTGAGCTTTTTTCGAAGTTGTCGTTATGTGTTGTGCTAGGTCTTCTCTTGCTTCTGCTAAATCGTGTGCATTCTGAATTTCTACTTGCGTTGGGAATGGAAGATCTATTCCTGCTTCATCCATAGCTTCTTGCGTAGCTAAAAGTACTTTTGACCAAATTTGTACGACACTTGCTCTGTCACTTTTTGTCCACCATCTCACACGAATGGTCAACCAACTATCAGCCTGATCCCACACGAGTGTTTCCACAGGTTTTTCGGACGTAACACCTTCAATATTTTCAATGGTTTCTTTTAGTATTTTCATGGCTTCCATGTAGTTTTCATCATATCCAACCCCAATATCATATTGCGACCGAATAAATTTATGCGCCGTATTAACAACTACTGAATTATTATAAACGGTATTATTTGGAATGACCACACGTTTTCCATCATACGTAATAATTATGGTTGCACGTGTTTTGATTTTTTCAACAGTTCCTTCATACCCATTCACGACAATTTGATCGCCAAGTTCAAAAGGTTGTCTAAGTAAAATAAGAATTCCTGCCAACCAGTTTTGTAAAATATCTTGGAACGCAAAACCTATAGCAACCGATGAAACACCTAAACTTGCAATTAAATCTGCTGGGCTCAAATTAGGCGCCATAATAGTCAACGCAATCGCAATTCCGAAAATGATCACAAGATATCTTGTAAAGGCGCCGAGTAAATCTCCAAAGTTTTTTCGTCCTCTGTTAGCTAATAAGCGTTTGACTAGTTTTCCAAGCCATCTTCCTACATATAGCATTGCTACAAAAATGACCAATCCGATAAGTATGTTCGGAATTGCTTTGATAAATCCGTCCAACCATGTATCTAATTTTTCAATAATAGATTGTGGATTCACATCCAATTCTCCTTTTTTGTCTTTTACCGTTTCTTGAAGTATGAGTAGTTTTGTTAACATAAAATTTTAATTTTTAAACACATTACCTGCGTTATTGTTTAAGAGTTAATAAAGTAAAATTAGCGGAAATAGCATATTTTCATTAACTCTATCAAATCATTCTTAAACGTATTCGATGAAAATTCTAGTTATCCTGAGTTCGACGTAAAAATTTAGTTCGATACTTTTCTTTTCCGCAGTGTAGCAGGGATTTTCCGTTAAAAATTTTTGAAACCTTGGAAATCGAAGATTCATGAACTCCTTGATTTAAAATAAAAAGATTGTGAACTAAAAAAATTAGGAAAATTCATGCGGTTTTAGTTTTTTTAGAAAGAAAAACTAAAAATACCTCTGGAAAAGTTCCCTTTCTTTTGTTGATGCCTGTGCTGAACTTGATTCAGTATTCTTTGGGAAAGCAAAGAAAACGAAAATAAAATACTGAAGATGTGTTATTTAGTAAGGAGTTTCTTAGCTCAATCACAAATATGAATTGAATGACTTATATCGAACAGACGTAAGTTATTAAAGATAGGATAACTTGACTCATTGAAACGATGTGCTTGCTCATTCCTCCTTTTATAATACATGTGAAATAATCAGTTTTGTATGGAAGAAATTAAAAACATGTCCATTATGAAACGATCTCTAACTATTTTCTTTTGTCTATTTTGCTTGACTGTATCTGCACAACAAATTCCAAAAGTCACGATTTCAGATGAAAAACAATTACAATTAACAGACTTAAAAGTAAACGTTGATATTGTTGGAAACCTTGCGGTAACAACCTATGACATGAAATTTTACAATGGATTGAATAGAACTTTGGAAGGCGAGTTGGTATTTCCTTTGGGAGAAGGACAAGTTGTTTCAGGATTTGCCATGGATGTCAATGGAAAGTTGCGTGAGGCTGTCATTGTAGAAAAAGAATTGGCTAGAGTTGCCTATGAAACCACCGTACGTCGACGCATAGATCCTGGATTGTT
This sequence comes from Kordia jejudonensis, assembly GCF_001005315.1. Taxonomy (GTDB): domain Bacteria; phylum Bacteroidota; class Bacteroidia; order Flavobacteriales; family Flavobacteriaceae; genus Kordia; species Kordia jejudonensis. The sequence continues at coordinate 35,774 of NZ_LBMG01000009.1, read as the reverse complement.
AGAAAAAACAGAAGGGAACAATTACAAAGCACGTGTGTATCCAATATTGGCAAAAGCGCACAAGCATATTGTGATCAAGTTTGAACAAGAATTGCGTACGCTAAACGGCATGCAAACCTACGAGTTACCTTTAGGAATAGAAGAGAAACTAGCGAATTTTTCAGTAGAAATTTCTGTTTTTAATGCAGAAAAACCGATAGTGAGTAAAGCGAATTACAACGATTTCTATTTCAAGAAAAACAATGATGTATTCGTTGCTAAGATTGCAAAAAAGGCACACAAACCAAGCAAACCAATTGTAGTGCAGATTCCAAACAAGACAAATCAGGCAAGTCTATCTACTTTTAATGGTTATTTTCAATATTACAAAGCTTTGGCACCAACTTCACGGTTAAAGAAAAAGCCAAAAAGAATCATTATTTTATGGGATGCTTCCTATTCCATGCGCTACAAAAATTTGGAAGATGAACTTGCATTGTTGACAAACTATTTCAACTATCTCCGCAAAGCAAAAGTAACTTTAGTTGTTTTCAATAATAAGGTTCAAAAGAAACACGAAATAGTAGTAAGAAGAGGTAACATAAACACATTGATAGCGGACATAAAAAAGATACAATACGATGGCGGAACAAAGTTAGATGTCTTCAAAGACGCAAACATAAGAACAGATGAAGTATTACTGTTTTCTGATGGTTTGGCGAATTTGGGAACATTTTTATATGACAAGGAAGTGCCTGTATATACCATTAATTCATTGGTTTCTTCCAATCATCAAAGTTTGATTGATATTGCTACACAATCTGGCGGAAGCTATATAAATCTCACACGTTTGGCTGTATCTGAAGCAGCAAAAATGTTAAAAGAAGAACCTTTTCAGTTTTTAGGTGTGCATCATAGCGAAAAAGTATACGATGTGTATCCAAAACAACGAACCAATGTGTATCATGATTTTGCCATTACAGGACAATTTACAGAACCAACGACTATTGAATTACTGTTTGGGTATGGCGGAAAAGTCACTGAGAAAATTCCTGTAAAGATCACAAAAACGGAAGGAACAAAAGTTGTAAAGCGTTTGTGGGCAAAGCAAAAGCTGATCGACCTAAATCGTGCTAAAGAAAAAAACAAACAACTAATTGTTTCATTAGCAAAACAATATGATTTAATCACAGAATATACATCCATGCTAATTTTAGATCGTATTGAAGATTATGTGCGTTACGAAATAGAACCGCCAAAAGAATTAATGCCCCAATACAAACAACGTTTGGCAAGTGCACAAAGAGCGAAGGAACAACGAAAAACTCGAATTGCTAGTCGAAAAAGTGCTTTACGAAATCAGTACAATGGTCTTCTAAAATGGTATGAAGCTGAACAAGTTGTTGCAAAAGCACCAACTCCAAAAGTAATACAAACAACGAATACAACTACCACTACACCAATAAGGAATAATGCTTCAACGACTACCAATGCATTGCGCACTATTTCTGGAACAGTAACAGACGAATCTGGAAGGCCAATACCAGGTGCTACCGTAGCTGTCAGGGGAACGTCAACAGGTGTAACTACTGATTTTGACGGAAATTATAGTATTGGAATGCGTACAGGAGAAGTCATTGCGTTTAGTTATATAAGTTATTTGCCTTTAGAACATACCATCAGAGCAACAGATAGTCAGCTCAATGTAGAGATGAAACTTGGAGAAAATTTGCAAGAAGTGGCGGTTGTTGCGTATAGAGCAGAGAAACGTAGTAACGTTACTTCAGCAGTTTCAGTAATACAAGCAGAATCGATGGAGCAAGTGCCAAATGCTTCTATAAATCAAATACTACAAGGACAAGCGGCTGGACTTAATATTTCAAGTAGTTCAGGAAATCTTGACAGTACAATAGTGCTTAGAGGACGCAATTCAATAAGTCAAAAAAGCAATCCATTATATGTGGTAGATGGACAAGTAATTTCTGAAAATGATCTGAGCAAAATAGCTCCAGAAAACATTCAAACTGCTTCTACGCTAAAAAGCACATCAGCTACTGCATTGTATGGAAGTAGCGGTGCGAATGGTGTAATTATCATTACAACCAAAAATGGTATTGTAGAAAACAAAGCAGCTATTGAAGCATTAGAAGAAAAAATAGCCAATACAATAGAAATGAAGCCTTGGGACGCCAATCAACCATATATCAAAGAATTAGAAAAAGAAACTACGGTTGAAGCTTCCTATAAAAAATATTTGGAAATCAGAGAATCGTACGCAAATATGCCAACATTTTATTTAGATGTTGCTGATTTTTTCCACGAACGAAAAGCATTTGACATAGCCACAACGGTAATTACAAACTTGATCGAAGTTGAATTGAATAATTATGAATTGTTAAAAGCAATGGCGTACAAACTGGAATACTTCAAACAATATGATATGGCAGTACTAGCCTATGAAAAGGTATTAGAAATACGCCCAGAAGAACCACAATCGTATCGTGATTTAGCATTGGCGTACGAACATGTTGGCGAATTCCAGAAAAGTTATGATATGCTTTATACATTGTATGATGGACAATTAATTGAAAAGGATGAAGAACAACGATTTTCTGGAATAGAACAGATTGTATTTATAGAGCTTACCCGATTGGTTTCCATGTATGGGAATAAACTCAGTTTGACTTCAGAAGAGAAACGTCAATTTGTACCAATGCCTGTAGATGTTCGTATCACAATTGATTGGAATCATAATGATACTGATATCGATTTATGGGTAATTGATCCAAATGGAGAAAAAGCGTTTTACAGTCATCCAAAAACGGCAATTGGCGGACGTATGTCAGATGATTTGACACAAGGTTACGGTCCAGAAGAATTTTTATTAAAAAATGCCATTGATGGAAAATATGAAGTATATGTAAATCATTTTGCTAATAGGGTTCAGAAAATATCAGGTCCAACAATTTTAAAAGTCACACTGTATAGAAATTACGGAACAAAAGACGAACAAAAAGAAGTGTCTATTGTTAGATTATCGGATACGCAAGGTGCGTTTGAAGTTGGGAGTTTGTTCTTTAAAAAATCTCTGTAATTCACATATACAAGAATCAGTGTATTCAAATCACGCAAGGCAGTATTTAAAAATAGTGTTTTGAGTGATTTTTTATGTTTGAAAAGCAAATGAGAATTCATGGTTTTGCAGTATTTTTGCAAACGCAATGGAGTTTGAAACACAACACATACCAATTCAAGAAGTCACACTTAATTTTGACACAGATGTACGTTTGTTTATCAAGCGTGAAGACTTAATTCATCCGTTTGTTTCTGGAAATAAATTTAGAAAGCTTAAGTACAATCTGGCGGAAGCCCACAAAGAAAAACACACTACACTATTAACCTTTGGAGGCGCATTTTCCAATCATATTGCGGCAGTTGCGGCAGCAGGAAAAATGTACGGTTTTCAAACTATTGGAATCATTAGAGGAGACGAATTAAGAGCTAAACTAAATACAAACGCTACCTTAAAATTTGCAGCGGAAAACGGAATGCACTTAAAGTTTATTACCCGAGAACACTATCGCGAAAAAACAACTTCTGAATTCTTAGCACAATTAAGACACGAATTTGGACGTTTCTATACAATACCAGAAGGTGGAACCAATATGTTGGCGGTTAAAGGTTGTGCAGAAATCATTACGGAAACCGAAAAAGATTTTGATACCATTTGCTGTGCTGTTGGAACTGGTGGAACCATTGCAGGAATAAGTAAAGGTGCTTTTTCACATCAAAAAATAGTAGGTTTTCCAGCGTTGAAAGGAAATTTTTTACAAGCCGAAATTCAACAATTTACCACTGTAAATAACTGGGAATTAATCAATACATATCATTTTGGCGGCTATGGAAAAGTTACTGAAGAATTGATTCAATTTATAAACGATTTCAACAAACGCACCAACATTCCTTTAGATCCAATCTATACAGGAAAAATGCTTTTCGGAATCATAGATTTAATCAAAAATGGGCATTTTGCCAAACAAAACCGTATTTTAGCAATTCATACAGGCGGATTGCAAGGAATTGAAGGTATGAACCAAAAACTACAAAGAAAAGGACAACAAACGATCATATAATCATATGAAAAAACACATTATATATACACTTTTAGGAGTATTGATATTATCAAGTTGTGGAACACAAAACCGTGTGGCAACCTCGAAAAAGCAGCCAAAAAAAACAACACGTGTTGTAAAAACGACACCTAAAGCCGAACCTGTAGAAGTTGTAAAAACAACTCCGAAAGTTGAGGTGAAAACTCCAAAAACAGCTACCAAAAGCACGACGGAAATGTACATTGAAACCTATAGTGAAGTTGCCAAAAAAGAAATGGAACGTCACGGAATTCCTGCAAGTATTACTTTAGCACAAGGAATTTTAGAATCGGGTTCTGGAAAAGGCGAGTTGACCATGCGATCTAACAATCATTTTGGAATTAAATGTCACAGAGGTTGGAAAGGGCAACGTGTATATCATGATGATGATGAAGATCAAGAATGTTTCCGAAAATATGCAAATCCAGCATATTCATTCACAGATCATTCCTTATTCTTAACGGGAAGATCGCGTTATGCATCCTTATTCAAACTGCCAAAAGACGATTACAAAGGCTGGGCAAAAGGCTTGAAAAAAGCTGGATATGCCACCGATCGAAAATATCCTAAAAAATTAATCGCTTTAATAGAGCGTTACGAATTGTACAAATATGATGCAGAAGTTTTAGGGAAAAAACCTGAAGATGCAAAGAAAGTTACGACGCATAATGATCGTTACACGGTTACAAAAGGCGATACATTGTACAGTATTGCTCGAAAACATAAATTATCTGTAGACAAATTAAAATCTTTAAATGGACTTGAAGATAATGACATTTTTGTAGGTCAAGTATTATTTGTAAAACCACTTCCAAAAGACTTTTAGTCAATAAAAAAACATACAATAGAATGGAATATAAACGTAGCAGCGCACTGTTTGCAGAAGCACAAAAAGTGATTCCGGGCGGCGTAAACTCACCTGTTCGTGCGTTCAAAGCCGTAGGCGGCACACCAATTTTTGTCAAAGAAGCCAAAGGAGCTTACATTATTGATGAAGATGATAAAAAATATATAGAATATATCAATTCGTGGGGACCAATGATTTTGGGGCATGCACACAAACCTGTGATTGATGCCGTTGTAGAAAAGGCAAAAAAGGGAACTTCCTTTGGAATGCCAACCGAAATTGAAACGAAAATTGCAGAATTGGCGGTTTCTATGGTACCAAATATCGATATGATTCGTTTCGTGAATAGTGGAACTGAAGCGTGTATGAGTGCTGTTCGCTTGGCGCGAGGATATACAGGAAAAGATAAAATGATCAAATTTGCAGGTTGTTATCATGGACATAGTGATGCCTTTCTGATTCAGGCTGGAAGTGGCGCCGTTACTTTTGGAAGTCCTAACAGTCCTGGAGTGACACGAGGAACGGCAAAAGATACCTTGTTGGCGCGTTACAACGATTTGGAAAATGTAAAACAAATTATTGCACAAAATGAAGGCGAAATTGCGTGTATCATTATTGAACCTGTAGCTGGAAATATGGGTTGTATTCCGCCAGTAGAAGGGTTTTTAGAAGGATTACGCACCTTATGTGATGCGCACAATATCTTGTTGGTTTTTGATGAGGTTATGACAGGATTCCGCTTAGCAAAAGGTGGCGTGCAAGAATTACTTGGAGTCAATGCTGATATTGTTTGTTTTGGCAAAGTAATTGGTGGCGGATTGCCTGTGGGAGCATTTGCAGCACGAAAGGAAATTATGGAACATTTAGCGCCGCTTGGTCCTGTATATCAGGCTGGAACATTAAGTGGAAATCCACTAGCAATGGCTGCAGGATTAGCAATGTTGCAGGAATTGAATCAAGGAGACGTTTTTAAAAGTCTACAAGAAAAAACGGCCTATTTACATCAAGGAATTGCAAAAGTTTTAACGGAAGCTGGTGTTACACATCAAATCAATCGAATTGGATCTATGATTTCGGTACATTTTTGTGATGATGCTGTTATTGATTTCGAATCGTCAGCAAAAGGAAATAATGATTCGTTTAAGAAGTTTTTCCACGGATTGTTAAATCGTGGAATTTATATTGCTCCATCAGCGTTTGAAACTTGGTTTTTGTCAGATGCATTATCGTATGACGATTTAGACACAACGATTGCTGCTGTAAAAGAAGTTGCAAAGGAATTATAGTATTTAGAAACTATAGATCATAAAAAAACTCGGCAATTAGCCGAGTTTTTTAGTATAAGATACTGTTTGTTATTGTCTGTTTCTGTTTGCTTCAGTTACTTTTTCTTGTCTCATTCTTTCATTTCTAAAAGATCTAAGAAATTCTTCTCGTTGTTTTGGTTGTAAAACATCGCTAATTTTTTTTCTTGCGGAACTTAGTGCTTCTAAATCTGAAGAGCTGTTTTCACGTTCTAAATCTAAGAAAATTTGATATACTTGTTTTACTTGTTGTGAACTAAGTTCTAGAGTCTTTTCTAGCTTTATTGTTCTGTTTTTTGCTCTTACCTCTGCATTTTCTTGCGCAGTTGCGGTGTGAACTCCTAAAAACAATACACATATAAATGTGAATAGAGTAATATATTTCTTCATAACTGTTGTTGGTTGATGTTAGCTAAATAATAACTCAATAATACTAAAATTGTGGACAAATAACAAAAAAGAGAAGCTTTTTAACTTCTCTTCTTTAGTGGGCATTATTTTCTTCGGTTCTCTTTTTGTCGCTTTCCTCGCTTTCCTTTGCCTTTACGCGCCTGCATTTTCTCCCATCTTTCATATTGTTCTTCAGAAAGAATTTGCTTCATTTTTTGCTTGTAAGCAATTTTTGCATCGAGTCGTTCATTCATCATAGCATACTTTTCTTCGTCAGTAGGCTTCACATTTTTCTCTTTTGCCGCTTTGCGCGCTTCCATTTTTTGTTGTCTCATTTTTGCATTTTCTGTAGCTAACGCTAATACTTGTTGCTGTTGATTTTCGGATAAATCTAATGCTAAAGTCAACTTTTTCGTTTGCAATTCAGCTATTTGTTCAGGAGTCAAGTCTTTCATAAACTTTTGCCCTTTTTCTTTTCGCATTTCTTTTCGCTCATGGCGATCTCTTTGATCTGTTCCTTCTTGTGCAGCTACATTTAGTGTAAAAATGATTGCTAGTGCATATACAATGTTTTTCATGTTTCTAGTTTTATAAATTATTTGCTTCTAGGACTACAAACAGTTTGGAAGGTTTAATTAAAAACTGATTTTGTGATTTGTTTAACAAGATAGCTTTTGTTTTTCTTTTAAAAATTATTGCTGTGGAAAAATAGGCTCATATGGATCTCCAGCCTTAAAGTTTCCCCAATGTTTTTTAATATCTTCTTTTGTTGCAGGTGTAAGATATAAAGGATAACCATAATCGTAGAACTGTTTTAAATTTTTATAAAAATTATAAAAAAACAACAAATAACCCAAAGCTGCCGCACCCCAAAGCTGCCGCACGATTATATCGTGTGGTATTATTCTAACCTAAATTTTGAAATACCACAATATTTTCTAATAAACCTTTTTCGTCAGCATAATCAATAGCGCTACTATATATATAATCTTCAGGTCTAAAAACTAAGCCAGCCTTTACAGGATTATAGTGTATATAGTTTATTTTCTCATGAATTACTTTATTACTCCATAATTCAATAGGTTTGTTGTCATGTCTCCAAAATTGATATTGATTCACATTAGATGATTTAGCAGCAGCTTCTTTAAATTTGTCTAATAAAAATTCTCTTCTACTTTCTTTAGGGTTATTTTGAATAGCTTTTACAATGGTTTTACTTGTGAATCGTTTAAAATCGCCCAAAAGCAACTGCGGCTCTCTTTTTCCAATACTTCTAAAAACTAAATGCACATGATTTGTCATAATGCACCACGCCATAAGCTCCATACCTTTTTCTTTTTGACAATAATGCAAGCTATCTACAATTATATTTTTATATTCATTTCTTGTAAAGATATCTAACCAATACACAACTGCAAAGCTTACAAAATATAATCCTTTTGGATTATGGAATTTATAATTTCGGCTCATATTTTTTTTAGTTTAATTTAGTATTACCACACGATATAATCGTGCGGTAGCGAGGGCTCGCGCTAGCATGAGAAATAAGATTAATTAGTATCTGGTTTACGGTACAATGATGTTCGTCTTGGATCAATAATATACGTATCTTTTACAAACTGATAAATATCTTGAATGTCATTTTTGCTGAGAGAAACGCTAAACTCTACGTGTTCTTCTTTTAATTCAAAAATTTCACTTAATTCAGGAACATATTCAAATAACATTATATATTCACTATAAACTTGTTCAAAATCTTCTTGTTCCATGACTTCTCTATCAAAAATTTCATATTTTTTTTTATTAGTAAATGGAAAGTGTCCCTTTGGGTCAATCCAACGAAGTAATTTATGGGACCTTACATAAAACGTTTTACTTCCCATTTTTTCTTGTGCCTTTTTGATATAAATGTCTGTGTCTTTTACTTTTCGCGTATTGGCAAATGACATTATTTCTTTTAATAATTTTTCTATAATTTGATTCATAATTTTTTAATATTATTGATAATTTTTAAATATAAAACTTGCCATATCAGGAACTGAATTAAAGTCTAGCGTTTGTTTTGCTTCTATTTGAAACTCACGTTCTGCTATTCTTGCTCTCAATTCTATGACCTGACCATCAGTCATTTTATTTACATACCATTCCATAGAAATTCCGTCATGTTCTATTAGTTTGGTTTGTTCTCTTAATAATTCAATATCATCAAATAAACCAGCTAGTTCATCAAAAGCATGTTTACCTTCATGGACAATTTCACCAAAAGCTCTGCTTACTGGTGCATCGTTTAGTAAATAGATCTCATCACCATTCTGCCCAGCAGTTACATCACTAATATCTTCTCCAGGTTTGGATATTTTTTTTATTTCGGTTCTAAAGGCATCTTCATCTAATTTAAACAGTTTAATTTCATTATTTTTTAATGCCTGTGCAACTTCCTTTCCGGATTCTGTTTTATTCAACTCCCGAACAATATCACTTTTTCTGATTTTTCCAATATTTCTTTTCGCATTTTTAGCTATAAAATTATCTATTTTAAACTTTCCTGAAGCTTCCTCTAAATGTCTGGTTGCTTCCAAAGTCTCCTCAGCTTCTACAATCTCTTTGCTCTTCTTAGTAGCTCCAGTATTATCAGCTTTTTTAATAATTTCCTCTGCTTGCTTTTTTATGTTAGGAAATTCAGGATGTGTTACAATTTCTTTAGCTGTTTTTGATAAAGAAGCATGTAATGCAGCACTCAATTCTCCTGTTAAACTTAACATTTCTAGGAAAAAAAGATACTTTGCAATAGTTCTACCAAGTTCTGTGTCCTTATAACCTAATAACTTAATAAGACCGTTTCCTATTCCAGAAGTAATTTCAATGTACCCAGCAATCCTTTTTGTACCTGCTATAAATTGCGTAGCTTGTTTTGTACGCCCGATGAGTTTATGACCTGCATTTAAAATTTTATATAAGCGACCTGCTTTGGCAATGTTTAAAAACCCTGTAGCAGTAGTTAAAATATCTATAGCAAACTCACCAGCAGTAATGATATTACTCCAAAAGGCTCTCTCTTCTCTAGCTAGCATTACAAAAGCTGGCAATGCTGCAAAATAAGAATTTTTATTTTCTTCACTATCTTTGAAAATGAAATTGGGATTATCTTCTTTAAAAATATAAATAGGCGCAAATGGATCATACAATAAGCTTTCTTTTTTGGATGTGGAGAAAGGAATTGTAGCCTCCGTGTTTTTATCTATTTTTACTTTTACTCGTTTAGTGACTTTGTAAATAATATCTATTTGTACCTGATCAGTATTTGATAAATATGTTATGTCTGCATTATCATGGTGGAAACCTATAGTTTGATCTGATTTGTAATTTAGATACGGTTCGCATAAACTTGAGATTTTCGGATTCTTTTCAGTAATATCTTTATATACAGTTTGTTTCCATACACCCCAAATGAAATATACATACCTGTCAAAGTTACTTGTATGCATTTTGCCAAATAAATTGTAGAAATAAGATATATTGTTATGATCTCTACGAATCAGAAGTTCATCCAAAAATAATCTTGGGTTTTTAACTTTTTCATAGATTGCCACAAGTAGCTTTAAAGTAATATCTTCTTTATCTAATCCAAAATTAGTTATTCGCCCTTTCAAAGACTTGTCAAGAATGGCCCATAGGGTTTCTAATTGGATATGTTTTATGAAAACAGTAGGAGTGTAATAAAATATTTCTAATATTTTATCTAATTTCTTTTTATAAAATTTAAGCTCTTCACTCACACATTTTAAGTATTGGTCAATGAATAGTTGACGTATCCCATTATTATCATTTGGCACATTTGCATTTGGAGATACTACTCTTAGCACTTGATTCATGTAATCATATAGGTCTAAATACCGTTTACTTTCTAAATTTTCAAAACTATTATCATAAAAAATAGTACGATTGATAAAATATAGAAAGGTTCCAAAATATTTGAATTCTAGAGTGATAGCAGCTTTTTGAAATTTCACATCAAATCTTGAGAATTTTTCTAATATATATTTATACTCTACAATGATTGTACTTGCACTTTTTTTTATTGTCGGAAATAAGTATACACTTTCTGCGATGTCATTAATTTCAACATTAATATTTCTATTTGTATACGTTTTAGGAATTCTTTTGTGTTTATATTCTTCTGGATGAAAGTCTCTGTGGGTAACTATAGTTTGTTTTCCAAAATGGTTTATATATTTTAAAATATATCTTCCGCTTGTTATTCCTACATCTTTCGGATCATATATAAAAACGTCACTATATGCAAAAGCTGTTTTTAAGGTACTATTGTAAATAATTCTATTTCTTTCATCATCATACAAATATCTTTCTGGATCTCCAGCCAATGAAATGAACGTAAAATTACTGTCATCTAAAGGAACCCAATCAAAGTTGGAAAAACTTTTGTACAGTACTAAATCTCCAGAAGCAGATGGGAATATTCGTTGAAAATAGTATTTGATACTAGTAGGTTTGTCTAACGAGTCAACGACTTCAATAGCTAAAAGATCCGTGTTTTTATATTCAATTCTAAGGTCTAAAGGTTGAAAAACACCTAAGTCTGTTAGTGAAGCTTTTTCAACTTCTATTTTAGTATTCACAAAAGGACTGTTGGGATCATAATTCTGATCATCTATAGCTACATAAGTATTATTATAGTCAAATTTTTGATCGATTACATCAACCAATCTTTTAGTGTCTTTAGTCTGATCTTCTTCTAAACGACGATGTATTTGCAGGTATTTAATTAATGGCTCAATACTACCTATTAATGGTTCTGTATTAATCATAATTTTCTGTTTTTAAAGAATCATTTTCATGATTGTTAAAGTGTCTGATAAATTCATCACTCGGAAACAATTCCACCAAATATTTATTATGTTTTAAAAGCTCATCGGCTTGTTGTTTGCTAATGATACTTAAATCAACATGATAGTTTCTGGCTGTTGTCCAAATATGAGTATTGATAATTGGGAAGTTGCATACCATGATGATGTCCCAATCTTTTCCGTCTAACGTGTTCCAATCTGTGATTGGTGTTTTGGCTCTGCTTCCATACAAATAGATTTTATGTACAGGCGAGATCTTCTCCACAGTTCGTTTGAGTTCATGGAGAATGTATGGCAGCACTTTTTCAGGCTGCCATATCATTGCTAATTGTACGGTACTCATTATTGGAATCTTGCCAATGGAAGTAATACGTCAATTTCTCCATCTGTAAGTGATGTTGCATATCTGTCTTGTACACGTTGCATGTATTTTGTAGGCGAACTTACAATAACACCTTCTGAACTGATATTCACTTTTAATACATCATGTGCAGGATCGTTTGCGCCACCTTCAATATTTGGTTTTTCAAATGTAAATGTCGAAATACGCCCATAATCAATTTTGAACTGCAAACCAGTAGGATTTCCGACAGTGTCAAATACATGATGTGCTTCAACACCAGAAATTAACGATATTTTATTTGCTAATTCTTGATATACTACACCAGCACTGTCTTCAGGATTCCAAGCAGCATCACGTTGAATTACAATTTCTTGATCCATACATGTAAACGAAATTGGAAATAGTTCTTCGTTATCTAAGTCAAATACAGTTTGCATTTCTGTACCAAAGTTTCTTAAAAATGAAAGTTGAATTTTTCTTTCAGCCGCAGTTGTATCGCCAACTTGTAAATCATTGAATATAGTAGTATCATTTAAAATATTGCTACTACACTCTGTTTGATCAGATTCAATAAAATCTTCAATATCATCACATTCGCAAGGCAATGCTTTTTCTACTTTTAGACCCAAACTGTCTGCTTGTAAAATGGTCAAAGAAGTAGGTACGCGTGTTTTCCAAGCTTTTCCTTCTTTTACGCCAAGTGGTTTGTCTAGTTCATCTACAATAGAACGATATAATGGATCGTCTAAAACAGGCAATTCTCCACCATTCCAAATACTTCCTGTACTCATGTAATGTAGTACGGCTTTTTCAAATCCTGGACGAACCGTAAGTACAACTCTTGCCAATCCGGCTTGCATGAAGCTTCTAAATAGTGGATCGTTGTTTTCAAAGTTGTACAGCTTGTTCCATTCGTTACGATTTCCCCAATAAAAAGGATAAAAGTTGTACGACATAATATCCCATTCAAATGCTTGCTCCATAAATTTTGCAAACGAAGTATAATCATCTAGAGATTTAGTTACCGTTACATTGTATGTGTCTAATACATCGCCTGTATACATTTTTTTACCAAAGGTATTTGTTGCCGTTGGAGCTTGATCTATTAAATAGGATAAACAGTTTTTACGCAATACAGTTTGCTCAATTTGTCGATAAAATAAAGGATTTGACCCTTTCATTTCATCAATTTTACTGTCTTCATCTACCTTTTGAGATCTATATGCAGCAAGTTTATCTTCATATGCAGTCACAATTGCATTGAAGGTTTCTAATTGCCAAGTTTCTATGGTTTCATCCAGCCTTTTTAATTGGATACTAACATTAGAGTTTCCAGAAAGGTGTGTTAAAGACGAAAAAGAGACGGGAATACTTGTCACAAATTTAGAAAGTGGTCTTGTAGAGTTTTGAGGCATTTTCACACCACCAACAATAATATGTGTTCTTCCTTCTCCTGAATCTTCACTATCAACCCATTCTGCTTTCGCGCTTACTGTATAATAACCCTCAGGAATATCTAGATCGGTATGTTCACCATAACTTTCATGTGCATCAGTTAACGCATCATTAGCTTTGTATGAGAATGCTTTTCCAATAAACATTTCTTCTACAGGCGGCTGATTCACTTCTGCATTGTATTGTGCTGCTAAAACTTTATAGTTTTCCACCGTAATTTTAGATGCATCACTAATTGTTTCGTTGTTGATGACTACTTTTCTAGGATCTAAAGGTTCTTTAAGTATCATAGTTTCGCTATCGTCATCTTCTGTGATTGCATTCAATGCCAAACGATGCAATTTTGAAGGTTGCGGAATGGCAAATTCATACATTAAACGTCTCCCGTAATTGTAGATTTGATTTTTATATACCTTATCAATCCATCGGTATACACCAACGATGTGTTTGTCTCCTTTTCTGTTATCAAAACCGTGTGAATTATTTTCTTCAAACTCTTCAATAATTTTGCTAATTCGCTCTTCTTTGACACGTTGTACCACACGATCCATTGCTCTTGACGTAATTTCTTGCGCTTCCGTCATTGCCTGATTAATACTATCTTCACTTGATGTATGTGTGGCAAAATTGGCACCAGCATTTACATTAAAATAGAATCCATTTTGTGTTCGCTTTCCAACATTTGAGTTTACAAACGCTGAAAAATCTTGTGATTCTGATACAACTTGTGCTATTTCATGTTGCATTTCAAAACGATCTGTCGTAGTCGTATCTGTCAATCGCTCTTTTTCAGTTTCAGAAGTTGTAGACACGGTATTTTCAGACGAACGCAATCTACGTGTAGATTTCTCTTTGTATTCACGCGCCATTACATTTTCAATATGCGATACTTCGCCTTCGGTATAGCAATGTACACTTTGCTCAACTTTTCTGTAATCGGCAATTCCAAGTTGACGCATTCCATAACCAGAAGGAATAAAATTTTGATTGTCAGAAGTTCCCGTTTCGTCATTGATAGCAATACTGCCTAAATTACATGTGTTTGGTCGTAAAATTTGATCGTGTGAAAGCACCGTTCCATCTAATAAGGTTACTGTTGCTTTTAATCGAAGATTTACATGCTGCGCTGTTGGAATGGTAAGTACATCACTTAATAAACCAATCTTTACAGAGTTCAAAGTGCTTTCAAGAATAGTGTATGAAGTACTGCTATGCAATAAGTTATCTGAAATATCAAAAACTTCTGCACTGACAGATTGTACTGCGAATAATGCGGCTTCTGAAGGATTGGTAATGTCTGCAAAAAAACGCCAATACGCCAAATTTGTTTCTTTGTTTTTACGTCTTTTAGAACAAAAAGCAGCGGTAATTCGTGTAGGATCATTTTCATCATTCGTTACTGGAAGAATCGTTCCGTGTACACTTACGGATTTTGTATAAAAGTTTGTATTCTCGTACAAATGCACGGTAAGTGTTTCTGCTTCTTTAGTTATTAATTTTTTTGCTTCTGCAAATGTTTTAATCGTATCAACAGGTTTCAAAAACGACAATGTTTCGTATGCCAACGGTGAGAATAGTGTTGTTGCTTGCTCTGCATCAATTTCGTCTCTAAACGTAAAAGAAAATTCAGCAATGTCAGGATACTTTACATGCGCAGGCTGATCACAAGGATTTAGGTTTGATGCATCATAAACTTTATCGCCTCTTACCGTACACCAATCGTCTTTTGCGGTTTGTACAGCTGCTTCATATTCGTCCAAGACAGCTTTTACACTTTTACTATGATTTGTTTTTGCAACTTCATAAGCGGCTTTATACGCTGTTTGATATGCACTATGCAACGTATCAATTTCAGTAGCTACTTTTTCTAAATTTTGTAACTCTTGACTTGCAATACTCACGAGTAATTTTTTTGGTAATGAAACTGTTTTATACGTTGTCGTTTCTTTAGTTGCTTTTGCGTCTGTAGTACCATCTTCAGAAAAGTCGAATAATTCTTTTGGTAAAATCACTTTTGCATAGATGAGTGTGTGTACCAAGTTCTTTTTTTCTTCGATGTCTAATTCTTCTCCTCGCGGGAAATTGGCAATGACATGATTGGCTTTTAATAAGTGAATTACCGCTTCTTTCGCATAAAAATCTGCTTCGGTAACAAACTGATAAAATAAGTTGTTCCATAGCGTTCCATCTTCTACAATAGAAGTAACTCCTATAGTTTTTTCTTCAATCTCATCTATAGAAGCCGTGGTTCTGTTTTGTGCTAACCATTCAGAAAATTCAAATAATTTTGAATCAATACTTTTGATTTCTTCTTTCGTAAATGCATTAAAATCCTTAGCAATATTTTGCAATTGTTGCCATTTGGAAACTTCAGGAGGTCGGTTTTCCATGCTATCATAGAAATCGTCATTTTTTGCTGCCTCAGAAGGGAAAATGAATCGTAATTCTTTGTTTTTTTCTTTGCTTAAATCTGGGCTTCTTAAGCTCGTAAAGCGAAATAGGGTTTGTGAAATTTGATCTTTCATAAAATAATAAATAATAATTGTTATACGTTAAATTTTGGCATACGTAGTGCCTGTTCAATACGTTATTGAACTATTAAAAAAGGATGTAATTTGGTTGGATAGGGGTAAATAGTCTTCTCGAAAGTAGTTAATACTTATAAGAGATGTAGTATAGTTTTTGTAAGCGTCGACTATTTTTTGTAAGCGTTGCTTTTTAACTAAAAATTATCATAATTTTTAGCTTTCACAATACGTAGGGAAATTATTGATAGCGTAGTTTTTGAGAAATGCACATAAAAAAACACCATCAAATTAGAAGATAGAATGGTGTTTTGATATTTTTATTCGAAAACGAAGTTACTTCTCTACTGCATCTTTCATGGAAATTCTGTTTACTATAATATCTGTTAATACATGTGTGCCGTTTTTAATATGCACAACCGCGTAGATGGAATCTTCTTTTCCATTACGATTCAATTCTCTCGATAGAACTTCCGCGTCGTAGGCTTTTGATTCTTCCATATAATACCGATTGAAAGGTAAATCGAAATGAATATGACCATCATAATGATTCTTGATTTTTACTTGTATGTAATCAAAATTACTGTCAGATATTCTGTTTTTTTCAAGCGTTTCTAATACCGCATATCCATTTTCATCTTTTGAAAAATAAGCATAGCCAATTTCATGACGATCCCAACTTTCATCATCGGTTTTAAAGGCGTCAATTTGATAATCTAACGTAATGTATTTTCCTCTAAACGGATCATTTGGATCTATCGGCGCTGTTTTAAATTTGTATATATTATCAGAAGCAATGGTGCGTTCGTATTTGTAAACGATTTGGGCAGAAGCTACAATTTGAGCCAATACCATTAAACCAAAAAGTGCGTATATATATGTTTTTTTCATTGTTTTAGTTGTTTAGATTTTTGTTTTTTAAGCATGATGTAATTCGCAGTAAAAAATCCTGCACCGATAGCTACAAATAATAATCCTCGGATGGCAAATGACATGTTCGTGTCAAAAAATCGACAGGCAATTAACACCGTAATGATGAGCATTCCGTAATTGAGAATTCCGAAACTGAATGAATCTGCACCAATTTTAATTGCCATGACTCCTAAAATAAATAGTAGAATGTTTATTAACACAGTTGGCATTACATCATCAAAGAGTCCAAGCATAAAAATTATAGTAAATATCAGGAATACATATTGAAACAAATTCACACCTTTTTCTTGCTTCGATTTTATACTTGTGTACAAAGTAATACAGGCAATACAGAACAAAACTACAGCACAGAAAAATTCTAAAGAGTAAAAGTGTACATCATTAAATTCATGCTTCCAGATATAGCGAAAACTCAAAATAAGCAATACAATCACTGTTCCTAGCGAACCTAAAAAGCGATATCCGTTTTGAAGTAATGAGTTATTTTTAAAGTATGAAAGTTGTCCAATATTATATAGTATTCCAAATACGAGTATGTACATTAAAAATCCGACACCTTCGCTCGCATCAATACAAACAGGCAATGAAATGATGAGACTCAGCGGAAATAACCAATGGAGAATATACAAAGTTGGCGATTTTACATTTTGGCGCATCATTTTAAAATAGTTGAACAAAGGGAACAACAGCAATAAAAAGTACGTGTGCGGAATTGTAGTAGTATGTCCGTAAAAACGATAACCCGCTTCAAACGCGTAATAGGTCATAAATATTAAGTGTAAAATGATCGCCGATTTAGACTTAGTTACGTATAACAACGGAAGACACAATACAATCCAAGCGAGTAAAAACGATTCTAAATTTCCAGGAATATTATAAATTTGACTTATTAAAGAAATACACGCGCCAACACTGAAAAACAGAAACACAGTTGCAGTTTCTTTCCAAGTATTGCTTTTATTTTTATAAATGCTAAAACCTAAACCAACTTGTCCAATTAGCATAGGTAGAAAAGCGAAAAAGACTTTTGTGAGGCGTGAAAAGTTATCCCAATTGTGCGCCATAATTAGGATAATTCCTAATCCGATAAGTGTAGCACCTAAAATTCCAAAAACAGTAAACAATCGGCTGGTGCCAGACGCTTCATCTTTTTGGTAAAAGGCTTTTATATTTTGAGCAATTTCTTCCGTAATGATGCCGTTTTCGACCAATTCGGGAAGTGCTTGTTTGATTTTTGAACTCATAAGTTTTGTTTTTTGAGTATTTTTCTATTGATAAGGATACCATAAAAAGGTTAAGATGATTATTAAAAATAGCATTGCAAAAAAGATACTATTTTTAAGATAGATGTTCTTCATTTTTCGAATAAAAACATGATAAATAACTCCGAAAATAATTCCTACAACAATAAAAAAAGGAATCGATAGTGCTAAAATTAGACTTACGCCACCGCCGCCAACAGGAACGAAAAGGCTCAATATAAAAGTTAGAAGACCACTAAATACTAAAATAACTGATTTTAAATGCTTCTTCATTTTAGATATATTAAAAATAAACCTCGCAACAATCGATATTCATATCGTTACGAGGTTCAGGTAATCAACCAACATTTAAGCTTCTTGATTTTTTAATGCTTGTAAATCTCTGGTGTTTTTCTGCACGGCTACGGACGCAAATAAGCTCAATGCGAATGACATTCCGTAAAATCCTTTTTCACTCAATTCCAATTCGGCATTCCACAATCCGACAACTAATAATAGGATAGAAGCCAAGGTGGTAAACCAACTTATTCCATAATAAATATCTGTTACGGGAATTCCTTCCATTCTATCTCTTACGGCTTTCTGTACCGAAACCACGGAGAACAATCCGAATAATAAAATAGTGAAGTAATATCCTTTTTCATTCAATTCCATGCCTGCATTCCACAATCCAACGCAATAGGCAACCATTCCAATTAATAAAGCCGCCCATGATGCCGAAATAAACGCTGGCGTTGGCTTAAAAGGGTTTTTCTCTTCTTTCTTAGTTTCTAAAGGTTTCTTTGTTTTTTCTCCTAAGTTTAAAAATTTTTGATTTTCCATACTACTATAATTTTAAATGTTACTTGATTTAATTTTTGTTTGTTAATTACAGGACAAATATGCGGTGGGATTTTTAGCTACAAAATTCAATTTTTCAATAAAAAAGACTATATTTATATGATAAAAATATATTTAAATAATTGATAATAAGTAATTTAAATAGTTTAAAACCGACGATATAATGATTGCAATTGATATCATGATTTCTAAGTTTTCGAAAGAAGAACAACAGGAATTTGTAAAATATCTTACCTATAAAAACAAGCGTCACGACACGAAAAATGTACAATTGTTCAAGTTGTTACTCGCCAATTGTCCCGCTAAGGAAATTCCTAAAAAATTATATGGAACCGATAATAAAAGTGCCTATCATGCTTTGCGAAAGCGTTTGTGGAGTTCGCTGCTCGATTTTATGGCAACACAAAGTCTCACACATGAAGTTTCCGACGAACTCGATATTACCAAACGTGTGTTGGTAGCGCGGAACTTATTATTGCAAAAACAATACAAAACTGCTTTTAAAGTATTGCACAAAGCAGAAAAGAAAGCACGTGACATTCTGCATTTTTCATTGCTAAATGAAGTCTATCATACACAAATACAATATGCACACACAACTTCATTTGCGCCGCCGCTAGAAACGTTGATTGAGAAGTTTACGGCAAACCAACAGGATTTTTTACAAGAAGAAAAACTTAACATGGCGTACGCAGTCATCAAAGAAAGTGTGCAAAAAGTTGTGTATCAAGGCGAAGTAATTTCGTTTCAACAACTAATTCAAGAAACCTATGCACGTTTTGGAATATCGCAAGAAATCGGATTGACCTACAAATCGTTATACCAATTGGCACAAATGATTAGCTCGGCAGCTTCGGTAACCAAAGATTTTTCTACAATTACACCATTTTTACTAGAGAATTACAAAGACATTTCCAGTCGACTGAAACAAACGGATAAGCATTTATTCTATCACATAAAAGTATTATACATTATTGCGAATATCTTTTTTAGGAAGAAAGCATTTGCCGAAAGTTTAGAATATTTAGAGCTTATGTATCAAGCAATGGAACGTCAAAAACGGAAACATTACAAAGATGCTTTGTTGTCGTATAAATGTTTGGTAGCACTAAGTCATAACTATTCAGGGAATGCCACAGAAGCCATTTCAATTCTAGAAAGTATCCTGCAAGTAAAAAAGTTTGACTTAGAAGTGATGTTAGATGTACATTTAAGTTTGATTGTATTTTATTTTCAACAAGGAGAATTTAAAAAAGCACAACAAATATTTTCTAGATTTTACCATACAGACAAATGGTATGAAGAAAAAGCAGGTATTGAATGGGTTGTAAAGAAAAACCTCATTGAGTTGTTATTGCACATCGAATTGGGGAATATTTCCTATGTCGATTCACGTTTTACGAGTTTTCAACGGAAGTATTATCCGTTCTTAAAAAAATCAGGAGAACAGCGTGTGATTACCTTTTTAAAATTTGTAAAAAGCTATTATCAAGCGCCTGAAAATGTAACTTCAGATGAATTTTTGTCAACGGTAGAAGCTTCTTTTGAGTGGACTTCGCCTGAACAAACTGATATATTTGTGATGAGTTTTTACGCTTGGCTCAAAGCCAAAATGAACAAAACCGATTTATATCAAACCACGTTAGCGTTGGTAAAAGCGAGTTAGTTAGCGTGTTTTAGCTTTTCAAATCATCAACGGTATCAAGTGATTCATACAACGCATTTATTTTTAAATAATAATTTAAATACTTTCGTAAATACGCATAATTTGGATCTTTATCATCACGTTCTTTCGAGATAAATTGAAAGAAATAGCGTTTATTTTTATATTCAATCAATGTGGCAACACCATAAATTACATTGCCTTTTAACGAAATAGAAAACTCAGTTTCTTCAATTAGAAAATCATCAGATTTATATTTTTTTGGATAATCATACATAAAATATCCATTATACGAACGTTCTGCTAACTTTTCGCGAAATATGCTCCATTGTTCAGACAATGTTTGGTCTTCTACTTTTGGCTGCACATCATAAAAAAAGTGATATTTAGAATACGAAGCTACAATTGGAGTGTCTGAGAAATCTTTTGTTTCGTACATATGAAAACCTTTAAATAAGCGCACTTCCACATTAGGAATAATGTTTACAATAGAATCTTCACTAAGTTGTGTAATTTCTTTTAAACGATCTTCTTCTCCAGTAATAAATGCCGCAACATTAATTTTTTTACGTTTTTTGGTCGGAGGTGTCGTTACAACTCTCGTATTTTCATACGATGGTTCGTAAGTTACAGGCGGATCATTGGAAAATTGATCATCACTAGAATCGCCAATATTTATAAGAATTCTGAAAAGAAAAAGGATACCAACTACGGCAAGTGGCAATACTATTTTAGGAAAACCGCCTTTCTTTTTCCGATGTGTTGTGCGTTTTGTATACGTTGAATCGGTTTTTGAAAATACTTCATAATCCACAGTACGTTCTGGAATTGTTGCTGTATTTTCTGGACTTGACGTTGTAGAATTTGTAGCAACTTTAGTAGTTGGAACAGTGCTAGTTTCAGGTTTTGGCGTTCTTTTTTCAGGAACTCGTGGTCTTCTTTCGTCTTTATTGCTAGTTCGTGAACGTTCGTCTTTCTCTGACTTTTCAGTACTTTTTGTACTAAATTTTAACTTTCGCCTATCGTCTTTCTTATCGCGCGAACGCTTTTTATCATATCTGGAATCTCGGGAACGCTTCACTTTTTGGTTATTTAATTTATGTTAAAGATATAAAATCTAGCGTGCACACATCTATTGAACACAAAAAAAGCCTGAGAAATAGTTTTCCCAAGCTTTAAAATCTGATAAGATTAACTTACATACTTTTTATTAACACCAAAATGATGGGCAATCGCGATCTAACGTGTCGTCTGATGGTCCAATTGGACATTTAATAATAAGAGACACTTTCTTTCCGCCGCCAACAACTAAATATTTGCTGCTTAGATTAGAAATTGACTTTTTGTTAAGTGTTAAATTGTTTAAAATTCTTTTTTTCATAATAAATAAAGTTTGTTTTAATAATGGAATAAAAGTATCAAATCCGAAATGTGAAACAAAAGAGTTGTAGTCGCAATTCAAGGAATGTAAATGACAAAAGGCGGAATTGAATGCTCAATTCCTCCTTTTTGAATATGAACTCGTTTAAACAAGTTATATGGTATTATTTGTATGGTTGATAGAAAAGTTTAAACGACTTCAATAAAAAGTCCATCATCATTTTTCTCCACTTTAGCCAAGTTGTTTTTTGTCAATTCTTTTACAGACTTATCCCATTTTTTATTTGATAAACCTGCTTGTGCTTTTAAATCGGCTAACGGTAACTTTTCAGCTTTCTTTAAAATTTCAAATACAGCTTTCGCTTCATCAGTTAAAGGCACTTGTTTTTTCTCTGGACGCATTTGCGGGAAAAACAATACTTCCTGAATTGATGGATTGTTTGTTAAATACATAATCAAACGATCCATTCCAATACCTAAACCAGAAGTTGGCGGCATTCCGTATTCCAATGCACGAATAAAGTCGTTGTCAATAAACATTGCTTCATCATCTCCTTTTTCAGAAAGTTTTAATTGAGCTTCAAAACGTTCACGTTGATCAATAGGATCGTTTAACTCTGAATAGGCATTTGCAATTTCTTTTCCACAAACCATTAATTCAAAACGCTCCGTTAATTCAGGATTTTCGCGATGTTCTTTACACAACGGACTCATCTCTTTTGGATAATCGGTTATGAAGGTTGGTTCAATATAATTTCCTTCACATTTTTCGCCGAAAATCTCATCAATCAACTTTCCTTTTCCCATCGTTTCATCTACGTCAACTCCCATACCTTTAGCAGCTTCACGCAACTCTTCTTCCGATTTTCCTGTAATATCAAATCCTGTAAAGTCAATAATAGATTGTGTCATTGTCACACGTTTGTACGGCGCTTTAAAATCAATTTTGTGCTCGCCAAACGTTGCAGTTGTTGTTCCGTTTACGGCAATGGCACAGTGTTCTAATAACGATTCTGTAAATTCCATCATCCAGTTGTAATCTTTGTAGGCTACATAGATTTCCATGGCTGTAAATTCAGGATTATGTGTACGATCCATTCCTTCGTTACGGAAATTTTTAGAAAATTCGTAAACACCATCAAATCCGCCGACAATCAATCTTTTTAAATACAATTCATTGGCAATTCGCATGTATAATGGAATATTCAATGAGTTGTGATGTGTGACAAACGGACGCGCCGCCGCACCACCGGGAATTGGTTGCAAAATTGGAGTTTCCACTTCAAAATAGCCAGCTTCATTGAAGAAATTACGCATAGCGTTGAACAGTTTTGTACGCTTTACAAACACTTCTTTTACTTCCGGATTTACCACTAAATCAGCATAACGCTGACGATATCGTTGTTCAGGATCATCAAATTTGTCATACACAACGCCATCTTTTTCTTTTGGAAGCGGCAATGGTTTTAAGGCTTTACTTAATAAGGTAAAGTTTTTTACCATTACAGTTTTTTCACCAACTTTCGTCGTAAACAATTCGCCTTCAATTCCGATAAAATCGCCAATATCTAGTAATTTCTTGTAGACATCATTGTAGTGCGATTTGTCGTCTCCTGGACAAATTTCGTCTCTGTTAAAATACACTTGAATCTTTCCGTCAGCATCTTGTAACTCAGCAAATGAAGCTGAACCTTGAATACGACGCGACATCAATCTACCAGCAATGATTACCTGTTTACCTTCAGCAAATGATTCCTTTATCTGTTTCGAAGTATGATTTACAGGATAAAGATTTGCAGGATACGGGTTAATGCCAAGTTCGCGCAACTTTGAAAGTTTTTCTCTACGAACGATTTCTTGTTCTGATAATTGCATAGTATTTTTGTGTAAATTTTAAGTTGGCAAAGATAAATACATTTCATTAGTATACCAATGTATTGATTTGGAAATATTTGAACTAACATGAGTTTCTACAGTTTATAAACTGTAACATTTTTGAAGTTTTGAAGTCATATAACCATCATCAATCATCAAATTAAAAAATATTATGAGTATATGGAGAGTCTTACTGGCAATTATATTTCCGCCTTTGTCAGTATTAGATAAAGGTTGCGGGTCAATAGTAATTGTCTTTCTTTTGTGGCTATGCGGTTGGGTTCCTGGAACCATTGCAGCATTGGTTATTAATAATAATCCAAATCGATAGCATTGTATAAACGATAAACGAAAAAAGCTGTTTGAAACATATTTCAAACAGCTTTTTTTATGCATTTCAAATAGTTTTGCGAAAACGAATCTCCTTTTTTGAGAATGTCGTATTTTTGCAGTGAAAATAGACACGCTTTGAACAAAACAATACAGATACAGGATTTAGGGACGAAAGATTATAAGGAAACTTGGGATTTTCAAGAAGAATTATT
This sequence comes from Kordia jejudonensis, assembly GCF_001005315.1. Taxonomy (GTDB): domain Bacteria; phylum Bacteroidota; class Bacteroidia; order Flavobacteriales; family Flavobacteriaceae; genus Kordia; species Kordia jejudonensis. The sequence goes on along the minus strand of NZ_LBMG01000009.1, from coordinate 11,417 downwards.
CAAGGAGATTTTAGATACAAAAATTAAAAATAGACGTGAAGCTGCAAACTTAGAAACGTCAAATCATTTTTTATTTGTTGAACATCCGCATGTATATACATTAGGGAAAAGTGGCGATGTTTCTAATTTATTGTTAGATGAAGCGCAACTTACCGCAAAAGGTGCTACATTTTACAAAATTAATCGTGGTGGCGATATTACATATCACGGTCCTGGACAAATTGTTGGGTATCCTATTTTAGATTTGGAAAACTTTTTTACTGATATTCATAAATACTTACGTTTATTAGAAGAAATGATTATTCTAACCTTGGCGGAATATGGCTTGAAAGCTGAAAGGAGCAAAGGCGAAACAGGTGTTTGGTTAGACGTTGGTACTCCGTTTGCACGTAAAATTTGTGCCATGGGCGTTCGCGCAAGTCGTTGGGTAACCATGCACGGATACGCGTTAAATGTAAATGCTGATTTAGGGTATTTTGATAATATTATTCCATGTGGAATTCGTGGAAAAGCCGTCACTTCTTTACATGTAGAACTTGGAAAAGCACATGTAGATGAAAATGAAGTGAAGGCGAAACTATTGCATCATTTTCAGGCATTATTTGACGCAGAATTAAAAATGCAATCCTAATTATGAAGTTTGTAAAAATTGCATTGCTTGTTTTTACAGTTATCATCACAATACTGCTAGCTATATTTAGTTTTATTATGTATTCAGATACTGGAAGTTTTCAAGGAGCTTCTTCTGCGTTTTTCTTTTTAGCGTGTACGAGTGCTTTTAGCATTTATTTTCATCTCAAAACAGCAGCTTATTATCCGTTAAAGATTTTTGATAAAACCATTACAGAATTATCTAAGAAATACTGGGCATTGCATATTTCGTTTGGTGTAATTATGCTTTTATTAGGCGGCGGAATGATTTTACCAGCCATCAAATCAGGGAATTCACAACTGACTCAATACGGAGTTTATATTGGTCTTGGATTGTTGATTTTTGGAATTTTGACACTTATTGAAACCTATAAACTCAATGTGTTTGTCACGATTTACAAAAATCGTCGTGAACGTCAGGAAGAAATTGACGATATTGGTGTCACAGACGAATAATTGTATGCTATGCGCTTTCTGAAAATTATATTGATCTTCTATTCTTTATTAATCATATGCACTGTACTGCTTGTGGTGTATGAAGGATCAGCTACTTCGAATAAAAATGAACAATTTGTCATAGCTTACATTGTGTTTTTAATTACATCATCCGTCATTACTATCATATATCATATTAAAAGTTTCCGCTTTTACAGACGAGAAAACAAACAACGTTTAGACAAAAAACTGTCAAAATTCCTTTGGATTGGCGCCATTAGCTTTTATGGTATTTTATTATTTGTATTTGCACAAGGTGTGTATAATAATTGGAGTCGATATTTGAATGGAAATTTACAAGACAACGATTTCTTGTTTATAGCTATATCACTTATTCCTTCTTTAATTGGTTTGGTAGAAATTTCCTTTATGAAAAAACGGATCAAGCAATTAAAAGCTAAACGCGGCGTTAAAGAAGGAATCAATGATATTAAAGGTCTACACGAGTAATTGAACATATGCAACTTGTAAAAAATATACTTATAGTCTTCACAATGTTACTTTTTGTAGCTACACTAGGAATTAACTTTTTTATATGTACTTCAAATGAGGAAATTCCAGGACACTTATATATTTTATGGGTTTTGACGGCACTTAGCATGCTATATCACTATAAAAGTTACACGTATTATAATGAGAAAATTTTAAATGGTTTCGCAAAACAATTTTTACTATTATTGAGCCTGGCTGCACTAGGATTCAATTTTTTTATCGTGTATAAAACGACTCTCTCTTTATTTGGTAAAATGATGGATTATTATGGTTCCATTGTAGACTTGTCTATTGATCTTGCCAGTTTTCTTTTTGGACTTTTAGGCGTTTTTGAAATTATATATCTGTATAATCGAATACAACGAGTTGAGAAAAGCACTATTTTAGGAGCTGAAAAATAATTACATTTAAAGTCTTACGCACAATAATACATGGTACGTGTTTTAAAAATACTATTCATTTTGGTTTCTTTTTTCCTCATAGGATATGTTTTATACCTAATTTTTTATAAAATCATTGGACAAACAGATGCGTATGTTCCATTTGTAGTCTATTTGTATTTGAGTTTAGTATTATTCACGTCAACGGCAAATATTGTGTATCAACTCATGAGTTTCCAGTATTACAGACGAAAAGAAAATGTACATCTCACTAAAAAGTTTCCTAAAATTTTATGGATAGGCGGAATTTGTTTCGCAGGACTTATGCTCTGTGCTGGCGGTACAGGTTTGTTCAGTGTTTTATCTAAGACGGTATATTATTTTGATTACAAACAAGTATTATTTATCATCTCGTTTACGGGAATTGGCTTGTTGAGTTTTTTAGAACTTTCACTTTTGAAAAAACGAATTGCAATGCTTCAAAAAGAACATGAAGCCAAAGACGATATTGAAACTATTGGGAATACAACTTTTTAAAATTAGATAGCATGCGTATTTATAAAATCATATTAATGAGTCTTCTGACCATTTTAATCCTAATGATGTTGATAGGCTTCTTTAGCATTTTTCAAGTTTCAGAAGAATATTATTTTATTCTTTTCTTTATATTGTTTGCAGGTATAGGAATTGTCGTAAGTTTATTATCCTTTCTATATCATATAAAAAGTTTTCATTATTACAGAAAATCCAAATCTCCCAAGACAACGGGAAAATTAGCTACTTTTTTATCTGTTTCTAGCATTATTTGTGGTATATATTATTTTTTATTTGCTGTTTTGGCGACTTTAGGAAAATTAAGTTCCTCTGAGGAATTATTAGTTCGAGATATCATACTTATTATAGTAATAGCTTTGTTTGGAGTGTTAACCATCCTTGAAGTGGTCATTACACAAAAACAGATAAAAAAACTTCTAAGCACATATAAAGCGAAAGAAAGTATAGAAACTATTGGGGATTTTTAGTTTTGAGAATTTAGAATTAAGTAGTGAGTACAAAGATTTTTTTGCCAAAACCTAAAAACCCAACACCTAACACCCAAAAAAAACAATACCTAATTCAACTTATACACTAACACGGTATTTTCTTCGCCTTTGGTTACAAACTCCAGTTTTGGATCTTTATCAAAGTTTTCTAAATCAATAGCCGAACTTCCATAAGCTGGAAAACCTGGAATTGACTTCGCATTGCTGTCAAACAAATACACTTTTTGCGCGTCAATATCTGTAATGGCAACGTAAATTTTATTTCGAATGAAAAAGATTTCAGGTTTACTATACGAACCAAAATCGAGTTCTACCGTTTTGTCTTTTATACGTAATTTATTCTCAAAGAAACTCACCAGTGTTTTACTTGTCATGGTTACATCGTGAGTTGCTTCAACAGGCAATTTCGTTTTGTCAATTTGTCCTTTGCTATCAATCTGAATCAAATTTCCATTGCGATCAGAAGTTGTAAACAAGTTGTTGTGAATGTATATTTCATTATCCGAAAACTGAATATTTTCTTTTACCGTAATTCTTGGCGATCCAGTTCGTGATAAAATATGAAGTTTCCCATTGCTTTCTTGAAATGTAATATAATCTTTGGTCAAGACTCTAAAATGCTGTGGCGGATTGATAAAATCGTTTTCCGAACCAGAAAATTTGAAGCCTGAAACCTTTTTGCCTGCTTTGTCGCGCATGACAACTTTATTTCCTTCTGTAAATACAAAACGGTAATTTTTAGACGAATCGTAATCAAAAATAGCAACAGGTTGCGTGTATGTTTCGTTGGCTTTCGTCGGATACGGTTTTACAGCGTTTCCTTTTCTATCCAAAATATAGAAAGTTTGCGGCGTCGTAATTGCCAATTGTAAACGGCCATTTTTATACAAATCGACTTGAGAAATAGCGCCTAAAATTTTTCCATCCAATTGTTTTTTCCATAAAACTTTTCCCTGCGTAGAAATCAAATACAGCATATTCGCTTCATCTTGCACCACAATTTCTCTGCGTTTGGTAATATGATTTTTCACAAATTGCGGATCAGTAGCAACAGGAGTATCTAATACAATATTCAAAATCTGTGAAACCGTATTTTCTGTTGGTTTCGCAGTATTTCGTTTCAACAATCCATGTACATGTGCATAATTGCTTCCTTTTTCATTGGTAAACTGTAATGCGGCAAATGGATAATCATCTACATTGATACATTTTATTTCTTTTTGATATGCTTTTTTTGTGCTTTCCGCGAAAGTACTCTTAAATGTTTTCGTATTTATAAATGATACTACAGACGATTCGTCGCTCAAGTTTTCCATGGTTTCTTGATAGTTTTTTTGAAAAGCAAGCGTTTGTTCATCGCTATACAAAGCAGATAGAATATACAAATCTTTCAAACCATCGGCGCTTGTAAAAACAATATATTCATCAAGAATAATAAAAAACTGATTGTCAAAAGTTTCTATAAAAGGTGTAAAATCTCCTTGAAAAAGTGTAGCATCTTCATTTTCTCGAATTGCATTATACCTAGCTTGACTCTGAACACGATTGTTTTTTAACTGTGTAGCCGCTTCATTGCTGGAAGAAATAAAACGCAGTCCCGTAAATGAACGTCCGTTAAACGAAAACGAGCAAACTTCTTCCAAAGCATCTAGCATAGAATTTTGAGTTTCTGGATGAAAGCTCTTATACGAATCAAATGCAATGGTGGTAAAATGTGAAAAAAATGGCGGAATCACTTTTGCCATTTTATGTTCGCGTGGCGATGTATTTTTTAACGAACTCAATGTATGTGACAGCGAATCGTTTTCGGTAATGATTCCTGTAAAGCTGATTTCATCTTGTAAAATATCAATATCGAGCGCCATTTGTTCTCCAAAATTTGCAACGACATTGGTGTCAGCATTTGGAAACAATTTTTGAAGTAAAGGCGAAAAATCTTTTGGAGTTGCCAATAAAGTTGCCGATTTACTTTCGTCAATAGTAGCGTATACGGCTTGTAATGGTTCAGAAATGATTGCTTTTTTGTGCGATCGGATACAATTTTCAATCAACAACTTTGAAGATGAGTTGACAAAAACACTATCGGTGTAAAATGAATAATTCACGTTTTTGCCAATAGTCGTTTCTATAATGGATGTATTATTGTACGTAATGCTCTTTGTAGTTGCTTTTTGAAGCGAATCTAACACAATCAAATCTGGATGCGATTTGGTAATAAATGTATATTCAAAACTATCTTTTCCCAATTCATTAAAACACAATAACGATTTTGAATTTGGATTGATGTACTGCAAATAGTCAACAAAAGAATTAAAATCTTGTTTGAACTTCGGCTTCTTAAATGATTGTAACAATTGATTGTTTTTTAGCTCACTTTTAAAACCTTCAAAATCATTAATCTGTAAAATGGCAGCTGCATTTTGCGGCGCAAACTTTAATAATGCGTATTCCTTTGGCGTTTCTTCGGTTGTACAACCAATGATAAAAATGCTAAGAATTAACAGCAGAATTCTTTTCATGTAAAATGTATTTAAAAATAGCAGTGATGTATTGCCCTTTGTTGATGAATAGTACAAAAATATAAAACTTATACGATTGTAATTTATTGTCGCACGGATAGAATTACAGTTGTTATTAACAATCAAATACATGCTAATTATAAATTTTAATTTTTTTGGGTAATGAATTCTTGAAATACACCCATACTAGTATAACATCAAAATTTTATATTATGAAAAAAGCAAAATTAAAAAAGTTGAAATTGAGTAAGCATACAGTTTCTGGATTAGGAGCTGATGCTATTGTTGGAGGAATCAGTGGTGGCGCTTGTCAACCTTCTGGTGGAGTTACCATTCCTGCAACAATAGGCTGTGCGCCATTTACACTTCCTGTAATTTGTCACGGAAGTGCTGGTTGTTTCCGTAACGGATAAAAGTTTAGCTACATGCTGAAAAGCGCTTTCATGTAATATGGAAGCGCTTTTTTTATGTCAACTACTTATTTTCTTAATTGTCGCAACCGATTAATTGCGTTTTGATTTTGAGGATCTAACGCTAAAGATTTTTCAAAGTTGAGAATTGCATTCTTTGTGTCTTTTGCATATAAATACACTTCTGCTAAACTATCGTATAAATTCCCAGATTTTGGATATAAGTAAGTAGCAAACTGAAAGAGTCGAATTCCTTGTTGTGAAGTTATTGGATTAAAACCGAGTTGCAATCCTAATTTATTAAGTTTCCACTCAGGAAGTTCAAAAGTAGGATGTTTTTGTACTAATTTTTGGTAAATATCTTCCAAGTTTAGATACTGTTGTTGTGCAGCTACATCATTAAAATCATGAATCGTAAACGGTTTTGAAAGTGCTTTTTTGGAAGTTTTTGATAGTAAATTAGAGGAAATTCCGTTTTCTTCAGGAGTATTTTCTAAAAAACGTACTGAAGTTTGATCATTTTTTAAATGCGCGTTCAAAAAATGCAAGGTGTAGGTTGAAACTAATTTGTATGAAGCCAGAATCTTCGCGTCACTTTTGTCTTGTCGTTTGTCTCTTGGATAAAATAAAATCCCAAACGAACTAAAATTTGAATGTGTTAAATCGTGAAATTTTAATTTATACGCGTCACTATATGTCAAACTATCATAAAATTCAAACTCATAATTCAATTTCGGATCAATCTTATCAGCCTTTAAAACAGCTTCTGGAATATCTTTTTGCGCCATATGAATAAAGGGAACATTCACGTTTGTAAGATCGTGAAAAGCAGACTTTTTTAGTGTTTTATAATTATAACGAATGCTTCCATCCAAACTTACAATTGCTTTTATATAACCGTTTCGCATTTGTGCTAACACATTAGACAATCCGCCAAAACTAAATCCCATAGTAGCAATCTTTTCAGTATCTGCATACGAAAGCGATAGTACTTCTTTTAGTAAAAACTCAATATCGCGCGCTTGTGCTTCTGCATCTTTTGCCGTTCCGCCTGTAAAATATTTAGTTTCGGCACCACGACTTGGACTTGAAATGACAACATACCCGTGACTTGCCAAATATTCGCACAATACAAAATTTTCAATTGACGATGCTTCATAACTTGGCGCATAAATTACAACAGGAAATATTCCATTTGCCACCGTACTATTTTTAAAAGCCTTTGTTGTATTGTTTAAAATAGCATTGTTATGCTCATTATTAACAGGATACGGAAACCAGTTTAACAAATATTCATTTGGCAAATGTTCCCATTCACGTTCTGCTTTAAAAATCTCTAAATAGGAGAGAATTGTTGTTTTTGCTGAAGATGTTTCTTGTGACGGATACCAAATGCTAATAGGAATTGGACGTGGAATACTTTTGCGAGTCCATTGCAATACCTTATTATACGTTCTTGTAGAATCTACTTTTTGATACTGTTGAAAACCTACAGTATAGCTGCCATGTTGTAGTTTGAAATCTTTTGGGAAAACCTGTCCAAATGCTGAAATGGAAAAAAAGATACTGATAAAAACTGCAAAAAATGCTTTCATGGTTGGTATTTACCATAAAAGAGTATGCGTTTTAAAAAATGTTACAGTTTATTTACTATTGTCTTTCAAAAGACATCAAAGGTCCGTCACTATGATATAGATAACCAATAAATAATTGACCATTCTCAAAAAAGTATTCATACGGAAGATCTTTTAATATGATAGTTTCTGTATTCAATACAAAATCATATACACCAGTTTCAAATACTTGTAAAATTTCATCCTGTTCGTTGGTAACGGTTAATTTATTTTGAATAAGATCGAAATCCCAAATATGGTCTGCTTGAAAATTTGGCGGTGCACATTCGCAGGTAACATTAACCATTTTCCAAACGCCAGCGATTGGATGTTGTGCAACATTGGTAGTATTGTCATCACTAGAACAAGAAGAAAATAGTGCGATGGATACAATTATAAGAAACAGTTTTAACTTCATAATAATCGGTTTTAAGTACTAACAAGACGTCATGCACACGAAAAAGTTACAGTTGTAAAAAATGACTTTGTTATTCTCTTTCAAAAATCATCAAAGGACCATCTGCATCCGCATTGTGTCCAATAAACAATCGATTTTCTTGAAAGTAATAATCATATTCAAGGTCTTGTAATATAATTGTTTCTGTGTTCAATACAAAATCATAACTACCATTTTCAAAAATTTGCAAATATTCGTCTTGCTCGTTTTCTACAGTAAGTTCATTGAGGGCAAGATCAAAATTCCAAATATGATCTGCTTGAAAATTTGGCGGTGCGCAAAAGCACGAAACTGTAACCATTTTCCAAACTCCTGCAATTGGATGTTCATTCACTGTGGTAGCAGTAGTAGTATCATCATCCGAACTGCATGAAAAAAATAATGCGGTACATACAATTACAAGAAGCAGCTTAAATTTCATAATAATCGGTTTTAATTATTAAAAAGATGCCGCAAGTATAAAAAGGTTGCGTTCACAAATAAAAAAAACGAAAATTCATTATAAATCTAGGGTATATTGCTCTGGAAGTAAACGAAACGACATACGATGATACTTTGTAGTGCCATATTTCTTAATAGCTTCGCGATGTTCTACTGTTGGATAACCTTTATTTTTTTTCCAATTATACATCGGAAACTCTTCATGAATTTTTTCCATATACGCATCTCTGTACGTTTTTGCTAATATAGAAGCGGCGGCAATATTCATATACTTTCCATCTCCTTTAATAACCGTTTGATGCGGAATATCTTTATACGGTTTAAATTTATTTCCGTCTACTATAATATGTATAGGAATTGCGGAAAGTTGATCCAACGCTTTGTGCATTCCTAAAATTGAAGCATTCAAAATATTAATTGTATCAATTTCAGTTGGAAAAATATGCGCAACACCAAAAGCTGTCGCTTCCAATTCAATCACGGGACGAAGGATTTCACGTTTCTTCTCGCTCAACTGCTTCGAATCGGTAAGAATTTCATTTTTAAAATTCGCTGGCAAAATCACAGCCGCAGCCGTGACAGGTCCTGCAAGACATCCGCGACCAGCTTCGTCGGTTCCAGCTTCTAATCCTTCAAGTAATTGTAGTGCTAACATAAGTACATTCGTATCAAACAAAACTATTCTATCTACGATTCAAATCAAAATAGAAAACAGGAACAGTTGTGGCTAAAAATCACAATTTATGATTTCAATAACAATTCTAGGCTTTTTATTTCGTTCAAAAAGTATACTTTTGTCAACAATACCTGTAAAAGATAGATGTATATAAATCATTTACACGTTAAAAAGCAAAACAAGTGAAGCATATTCTTTTCGTTATATTTCTATGTATTTCTGTTTTTTCAATACATGCGCAGACCAAGTTAGAGCCTGTACAAGGGAAAAAAGAGAAAATGAGCCAACAAGGCGAAGGCGATATTAATAATGTTGATCGATCTTCTCAAAAAGACAAAACAACTAAAGGAAAAGACTATGATATCAATCTGTACAAAATCATTTCGCACCAACGCGACACAACAGTTGTTGATACTACACTAACCATTGAAAAAGAATACAAGTACAATTACTTACGCAAAGACGAATTTGAATTGCTGCCGTTTTCAAACTTAGGACAAACGTACAATCGTTTAGGCTATTCGTTCGATATACCTTCCGCGTTTCCAAGTATCGGAATGCGCGCAAAACATTTTAACTACGAAGAAGTAGAAGATGTGCGCTACTTTAATGTGCCAACACCAACAACCGAGTTATTTTTCAAAACGGCAATGGAGCAAGGACAATTAATTGATGCGTTCATTACAATGAATACCTCCAAACGTATGAATCTGTCCATTTCCTACAAAGGAATGCGGTCGCTTGGAAAATATCAAAACATCTTAAGTAGTACAGGAAACTTCAGATTTACGACAAATTACCGCACAAAAAATGATCGGTATGCGCTGCGTGCTCATTTTTACTCGCAAGATGTGTTGAATAATGAAAATGGTGGTTTAACGGAAACTGGACTGGCTGATTTTCAAAATGGAGTAGAAGAATTTACAGATCGATCACGACTTTCGGTGCAATTTTCACAAAATGCACAAAACATCCTCGTAGGAAAACGATACTATATAGAACACGATTACAAAATATTCAAGCAAAAAGACTCACTACGCGATTCAAACCTAAGAATAGGACACACCTTTAATTACGAAACAAAATATTACATCTTTGACCAATTAGCGCAAAATGATTTCTTAGGCGATAGTTTCATAACGACAGGAATACGAGACAGGTCGCAACTTCGAAAACTATTCAATCAAGGAAGCGTAAGTTACACCACCAAAACCTTTGGTGATGTCAAATTCAAAGCCAATCATACAAAATACAACTACTTTTTTAACTCCATACTATTCAATACCACAAATAATAATGTGCTTCCCAATAAAATAGAAGGCGATGTAGTTGCTGTTGGAGGGGAATGGCGACATACCATAGCAGGAATTGATCTTCGAGCAGACTTACTAGCAAATCTATCAGGCGAACTAGGAGGAAACTACTTTAAAGGACAAGCGAAATACAAATTTAATGAAGATGCCAGTGCGGAAGCTTCCATAGTGATCAACTCAAAAGCGCCAAACTTTAACTTCATTATCAATCAAAGCGATTACATAGACTATAACTGGCGTACCGATTTTGAAAAAGAACGTACACAAAGTCTAAACTTTAGCTTCAAATCGAAAAAATGGGTAAATGCTGATGTAAGTTTTACATCCATGGACAATTACGCATACTTTTCTGGGTTAGACGCAAGCCAGCAAATAACGCCTTTGCAATCGCCTGATGCCATAACATATCTAAAAGTAAAAGTCGGAAAAGAATTCCGTTATGGTAAATTTGCGCTCAACAATACCATAATGTATCAAAACGTAACTCAAACGGGAGACATATTCAATGTACCCGAACTGGTAACGCGAAACACGCTATATTACACAGACAATTGGTTCAAAAAAGCCTTATTCATTCAAACAGGAGTTACATTCAGTTACTTTACGGAATACAATGCAGATGGATACAATCCTTTAATTGGAGAATTCTTCAGTCAAAACCAGCAAAAAATTGGAAACTTCCCTCGAATTGACGTATTCATCAACGCCAAAGTAAGGCGCACACGTATCTATCTAAAAGCAGAACATCTAAACTCTTCGCTCACAGGTTACGACTTTTTCTCAGCGCCAAACTATCCATATCGCGATTTCGTAGTACGTTTCGGTCTCGTTTGGAACTTCTTTTCATAATATAGGAAACGTTTCTAACATTGTAATTTCTGTAAAATATCAGTTTAATAATAATGGGGTTCCCATCTTTCCTTTCGT
>NZ_LBMG01000089.1 GCF_001005315.1 Kordia jejudonensis | reverse complement strand
TAAAGGAATATATGGGACTCAGAAAAATCAACACATTAGGAATTAAACAAGCAAACAAAGTAATGCACTTGGCTGCCATTGCTTATAACTTGAAGAAGTACCCGAAATTTGTTACAAAAACAGCAAAGAGTGGAGTAAAACCCCTTGGCGTGGTGATTTTCAAAATAAAGTCACTATTAGGTAACTATAATTTGATTGTAAGCGGAATTAATTTTAGAACTCTGTAATGAGAATCAAAAGAAAGACACTCTTAAAAGTGCTAAGAATGCCTTGTTTTTTGTAGAATTATTGAGTTGTGCAACGGTTACCATTGTTGTAAGTAGTTATTTATTTCTACTATATTTTGCTATATCAACGTTACCTGCTTTAAACAAACCTTTTTCTATTTGCTTATTAATTTCAGCTATTGATTTGTCAAACTCTTCAGGGTTTTCAAAAGTTGAACTTATGTAAGGTCCAGTTTCTATTCCACTTGGTCCAATCCATCCGAACTTAATGTTTGAATAAAGTTGCCTTCCTATTTTGAACCATAAGTTGTTTAAATCGTCATTGACTTTTTCTGTCAGTTTAAATTTAGTTGAGACTTTAGTGTACTTTTTGGGAATAGGATATCTGCCCCAATATGGAATTGCATCTGATAAAATAGATAATAATTTTCTCTCATTTTTATCAAACGCTATTGAATCAATTTTGTCAACAAGTGTTTCTAAATTATGATTTGAACTTATTTCAGATGATATTTTCCCACCTGAAACATAAGAGCTGTTTTCAGATATTATAAGTCCTTTCAATATGTTTTCAATTGAAAAACCATAATTTAAAAAGTAGCCTCTTTCAAGTCTTAAACCTTTTTCGTTTTCAGGATATCTATTTATTTCAGTCCCTGAATTATAGAAAATGAGTTCTGCAATTTCTTTTAGTTCCTCTGAATAATCTAACCAAGAAGTAGGAGCGGAGTCAACATCAAAAGTATATTGCTTATTATCTTCAAATTTTCCCATTATATTGGCTAATTACTTACAACGATAAGAATAAGTTGCGTTTTAATGCAAATTTATTCTATTGTTATATATATGTTTATTTGCGTTCTTAATAGAACTAAATTACAACTTAAATTTAAGCAAAAAAACAGGTGTTTAAAAAAGAGC
>NZ_LBMG01000088.1 GCF_001005315.1 Kordia jejudonensis | reverse complement strand
AAAAAAAGGTATTTAAAAAAGAGCCGAAATGAGCATCAAAAACCGTTTGAAATAGCAAAAAAAATGCGATTTATATTTGTATAAGGCGTGTCTTTTTTTGTTATTTACAATGTTTGAAAGAACTCTCTTTCACAGTGTAACTGACAAAAACTTAAATGAAAATCTGTCGATTTTAAAAATTATATAAAACCGTTCCAATAACCCCTTTTTCTAACGGATGTCTCCGATTCTTTTTTGAATTATATATAACGTCTCGTATAAGAAACGTAGGGCAAGTGATAAGCAATACGTTTCAGATTGGTACTAAGCCAAATATAAATATTTTACTTTTATTATTTTTCGTAAACGCCAAATTTTATATTTGGCGACTTAGCAAATAAACACAGACCTTTCAGAAAACCTAAACCGCCCTATGTTTTTTATACCGTGTTAGGTGCTTTTTATTTCAAATATCGGCTTTTTCGTGTTTCCCTCTCCAAATAAATAGTCAGTCAAATATTTTTTTCGTTCTTTTATTTTTACATCAACAAATCCTTTTAGTGCTTTAAATTCGTCATATGTAGTTGAACTCATTTTGAAAGATAGAGAAAACTGTAAGTGTAATGCATTTCGTGCTTTATTTAAATCAATTAGAGTTTTTGCTAGATGTTCCTCAAGCATAATTATATCTAAATAACTTTTGTTTTTTAGTATGATTGAATATTGTTCAGTTGTATCTTTTAATCCATTTATTTTTTTACGAAGTTTAGGATTGTCAGATTGAATAGTAGTGTCATCATAAAATTCACAAGGGAAATCTTCGATTAATACAGGAGATTTTTTTTGTTGTTTAGCTTCGTCTTTAAACTTATTTCTATCAATATTATGTATTAAATAACCTTTTGCTAATAGAATTGCTTTAGAATAGTTTTCAAAGCAAATTGAAATTTTTATTGCATCAATTAACCCATTATCCACAAAATCAGAAACGATTTCTTTTTTTAGAGGCTTTCCTTGTGAACAATTTTCTGAAATCAATTTTAACGTATCAAGATTTTGAATTAAGAAAGAACTTTGAAATTGTGTCTCAGCAAACAAAAGAAGATTTAAAGCACAAAAAATTCTATTGTCATCACTGTGATAAATAGAGTGAGTATTAAGCTTAAGGGCGTCTAAATTTGTTGGTTCTTTCATTTTTTTAATTGCACCTAACGGTTTGTGTATGAAACGTAGTGTGAAAAAAGACACTAACTTTTCGGATTAACACAGAGCCAGATTTTTATATTTTGTTTTTAATTTTTCTCTTTTTAAAAGCCAAATTAAAAATTTGGCGGACTTTCTAAATGTATACAAACCTTTCGGTTTAACACTTATTAGCTATGTTTTATACACCGCTTGTAGGTAGTTTTTTATTCATCTGACATTCTTATTTTTGTAAAATATCCTAATTCTTTCTTTATAGTATCTACGTGCTTAATGAAATCATCGTCTATTTCTGGAATATGAACGTAGCAAATCTCAAAAACCATATTTCCTTTTTTATCGTTTCCTAAAGCTATTCCAATTACTTTTTCAGCTGTTGGGTTCTCAAATCTTGCAACATCACAACGCAAAATTAACTCGCCTTTCATTAATTCCAACTTGTCAATATTGAATGGCATAAAAACATATGAATGATTTGAGTTTTCTAATGGTCGTAATATTCTGGCTCTTATATCTGATTTGAGTGCATCTTCGAGCATTTCTCCTAATACAATTCTGTTTATTCTCGATTCGAGGTTAATTAGTCTAATTGATTCTTCGATTTCATATCTCGGCTGATTTGAAGCTTTGTTTATTATATGAACATTGTATAAATCCCAAATCATAAAGTCCCAAATATAACTGCCTAAAATATCATCTTTCCATTTTGCATAACCCTCTGTTTCTGTATAAATTTCCCATAAGTTCTCTTCGCATCCAATAACGTCTGGTGCATTTTCTAATTCAAGTCCAGTTTGCAGATAAAACGCTAAAAAATCAATTTCTCTTGGCATAAGAACTGTTTTGTCTTTTACAAATTTCTCCTTTGCGATTAGATATTTTGTAAAATCCGTAATTGTATCTAATTCACTTAAGATGATTGACGTGGATTTTTCGTCAAATACATTTACATAACCATATCCAAAATTTCCAGTTGGCAATGGGTATTCATCTTTACTGCCAAAAGCTATTGCTATTCTGTGAATTATTCTTGATTCTTTTGGTGGAAGTCTGATTTTCGTTTTTCTATCTTTTAGTAGAATTTCATCAGCAGATTTTAAAAACCTTTCTGCTCCGTAGATTTGGTCTACTGAATTATGAATAGCTTTTTTTACCCAACGTTCATAATTGATAGATTCGTCACTATTTCCAGAAACAGTTATATCCTTGACTGATATTATAATAATTGTGTTTTCACAAACTACAAATACATCACAGAGTTCTTTGTTCCGATAGGGTTCGGAAAACTCCAAAAAGGCAAAAAAGATTTTTCGCATAATTCCGCTACGTATTTCTCGGATGGTGTCATTCAGATTAATGGTTGGCTTAAATTACCTACAACATAAGAATAACAGGAATTCCTGTTATTTCTAATATAACCAAACCTATTTTTTTTAAGAATTTGGTTATTTCTAAAATTACAATTTTCTTACTCAAAGTCAAAATCATCCAAAGGGTTTTTAATATTTTCAATACCTGTTTGCGTAATATGTGTATAGATTTCGGTTGTTTTTGAATTTTGATGACCTAATATGTATTGTATGTATCGCAAGCTGATGCCTTTTTCTAATAAATGAGTTGCAAAACTATGTCTGAGTGTATGTGGAGTGACTTTTTTCGTAATCCCAGCATCGACGGTATATTTATTTAAAAATTTTCGAATACTTGATACGGTATATTGACCTCCTTTTTGCCCTTGAATAAGATACTGTTCGGGAGCATTTTTTCAATATATCTTGATAAGTTTCTTAGTTCTTTCCGCCAAAGTAACATACCGATCTTTTTACCTTTAGTTTCAAAATATTTTGTGAACGTGTGTGTAGAACTCATTAGATCCACAAAAAAATTGTGTAATGCCCGCAATCAGTAAATTTTACGCTTAATTTTCTTTCACTGCAATTTGAAGCTGTTTAATGATAAAGTAAGTAGTGATGTTAAACAACTTTCTAGCTTTTAAAATTATCAAAAAATTTAAAGTTCATATTGGTACGCTTAATATTGAAAGGGAATCTTAATTAGGAGTTAAAAACTATACCTATATCAGGAAATATTAATAAGAGCTCAATTTTAGATAATCCTTTCATTACGGTTAACCGTAATGAAAGGATTATTTTTTTGATTAATTTTATAATGTGAATAAATAAAATTTATAGCTTCACTTTTATTATTCATTACAGAATTAGAAAACAAAATGTACTTTTATAATTTAATATTATTACAAATTGACTTCAATATCTAAAACCATGTACAGAATAAACGAATTTTTTAAAATATTTATCCGTTATTTTAAATCAAAAAACCCTCAACTAATAAAGAAATATATCTATAATAAAGAACATAAAATTATAGAAAAATTATCGCAGGATAATTTTAATCATCAAGCACAAAAATACAATCTATTAGGAGATTTTTATTGGTCTAAAAGTTCGATAGCGTCTGGTACAATTGCAGGTTGGTATTACGTATTATCTGCGGAGTGTTATGAGAAAAATAGAGATTATAAAAAAGCTGGTTATTTATATCATTTTGCAGGAAACCAATTTAGAAGAATAGGTACTTTAGAGAAAGCCATGAAATTCTATTTTATTTCAGCAAAAATTCATTTTGAAGTAAAGGAAGTAGATCAAAAGATAGTTGAAATGGCTCATAGAAGTACTAGAAGAGCTATTGGATTAAGCAAATCAAGTGGAGATGAAGAAATATTAAAAAATTGGATGGAAGATAGAATATGTTTTTCAAAGTATGTTGAACAATTTAAGAAACAGAATATATGGGATTAATCTAAAAGAAAAAATATGAATCAAAAACCTACCGAAATAAAAATAAAGTATACTGGACCAGTTTCTATGAATGCTAGAACAATAAACAGTTCAATTTATACTATTAATGGTCGTGATGTCAAAGGAGAATCTTTAAAAAGTAGCCCATTAAAATTTGATGAGTTAATAAGTGTGCTTAATTTTATTGAATCTAACCTAATGAGTAATAAAATTTATTTTGATGGAACAATTCCTAATAATACAAAAGAATTAGTTCAACAGAATATTACAAGTATTAGTCATCTTGGAATAAATAAAATAAAACCAATTGAGGCTACTGATAAAAAGAATTTAGAAGATATGTGTCGCGGTGCAGCTGAGCAATCCTCAGAACTTATAAAAGAAATAGATTTAGAAAGTTTAATAGTAAATAAAACCGATCGTGCAGTTAAGAATTTTGAAAAATTTGAAAAAGATATTCTCAATTCTGCTAGAGATTTAAAAGCTAGAAAAGAGATATCAGAAAAAATTATTGAAGAAGTATTTCATACAGGGAAAAGTTATACTGGCTCTAAATGTGTTGCAGGTATTATCTTGGCTAAAATTGAGGGTAAAGCATTAGTAGATATTGTCTCAGATTATTTTAAGCTATGTCGAAGTGACGAACAAAAAAGCTACCTCGTAGGTGCTTTAATTAATAGATTTCGCACCAATTATATAAATAAATTATCAAGTCAAGATAGATACGAAGCAGCTTATCAGATAGATCCCAGTTTAGAAAGTCTTCAATCCCAACAAACATTCTTATTGTGGAAATACATTTTTAAGAGGATAGAAACAAAATATAATCATAAAAATATAAATGTTATTCAGAACTTATTTTCAGGAAAATACAGTACATTCCCAATTGGATTTGCTGCAATTCTACATCCTAAAAGTAATAATATTGAATCTCTTTTAGAAAACGCATTTCGTCTATACGATGATCATTTTGTTAAACTATTGGCTAACAATACAGATGATAATAGATACCTTCATAAGTTTGAAGATAATAAAGAGTTTGAAGAGTTTCAGAATGAAATTTTTTCAAATTACGAAACAAAATATCTAAATTTAAGTACTCCAAAATTTAAAAGCAATATAATTCTTAATAAGATACCTGAGATAATTGGTCTTTCTAGCGCTGTAGCTTTTAATTCTTTCATTAAAGACCATAATGATTTACTTCTTCAAATTGCCTCTGGTGTTGGTATTCCTGTTATTATGACGGAAATTACAAAAAAGGCGATTGCTTTAGTTTCTCCAAATAATAAATACAACGTTTTTGTAAACAATATTGAAAAACTTAGTAGCTTTTATGCAGAAGCATTTGACTCAAGCAATGATATTAGTAAAAAATTGGGGTCGCAAATAGAAAAAATTTTTGATAGAAAGTTAGTACTTTAAATATTTATTAACAATATTGTGGACTGTCAAATTTTTGATCATAAAAAAATTTAAAATCAATATAATGATTTAATTATTAGATTGTTTTACTGCAATCTGAAGCTGTTTAATGATAAAATCTATACATAGGATTCGATTTCTTTTAAATCGCTCCCAAAGCTCATACAAAGATCCGACCATATCGGCTAAGTGTGGTTGAGTTTCTTTTGTTGGCGTATTGTATGATGGTTTTGTTTTTCGTCCATTAACTAGAATCAACATTTTTTTCTGCATCTTGTCTTTATCTTTTGTGACAATTGCAGTATCTAGGTTGATAATATCACGTACATGATAATGTTTGTAAAGCCAGTTTAAGAATGATCTTTTGTGTTTTATTTTACCTTGTTCATCAAATTCGATATGTGTATT
>NZ_LBMG01000087.1 GCF_001005315.1 Kordia jejudonensis | reverse complement strand
TTTTGTTTTAGCACAGATTTTAGCAATTCTACATGATTCGGTGGATTTTTAGATTTTTGTGAGATTCCTTGTTAGGGAAGGAATGACGTATAAGTGTAAGAGTTATAAATTTGCGTTAGCTGTGTGAACCGTGTTTTATTTTCTTAGATCAGCTTTCTGTTTATCTGTGAATATATTTTCAAAATCATTGATTAATCCATTTTTCTCAGGAATTTCCTTTTTTTTTTTGATCGTATTTTTAGCAGTAGTATCAGCTTTGACTTCTTTATAATTAACAGTAGTCGTGCTACTTAATTTTGTTATTCTTTTAGGTAAATTAGGCTTAATATATTCTACTAGTATTTTGTCAATTTCCTTCTCTATTTTGGTAAAAAGATCAATTAAAATTTGCAGTTAGGAAAACTTCTATTTTTTGTAATGTATGTAAAAAGTTTGGATTTCCCCAGCCATGTCCTTCTCCTTCGTAAAGGATATATTCATTCGGTATATTGTAATTATCTAAAGCTTCTTTTAAAATAATTCCTTGTTCTTCTGGAACTAAAAAATCCTCATCGCCATAAAATGAAATTGTTGCAGGAGAAAACTCATTTACAGCATAAAAAGGACTAATAGATTCATAGAATTCGATGTTTTCAGCTATTGACATTCCATAAAGCGTTTGCACATTGGTAATAAGTTCTGTAGTTTCTGGTTCTGAAGTATTTAAATACGATTCGTGTAAAAAGTCTGTTGGGCCAACGATATTACAAATGACTTTTACATCCTTATCTTCATCATATTTATAACCATACAACATAGATAAATGTGCGCCTGCACTAGTGCCAATGAAGGCAAATTCAGGATTTACATTATATTCACTTGCGTTCTCTTTAAAGTATTGTATAAAAAAGTTAATATCATTCGTTTGTAGTGGTATGGGACTTGTGTTTAAGTCTGCCAAGGTATAATTTAGATTGACTATTGCATACTCATTGGTATTTGTTTTAAAGTAATCATAAACGGTAATCAAATCCGCTTTATCGCCAGAAGTCCATCCTCCTCCATGAATTAATACAATCGTTTTTGTGGAGGTTTGTGATCTATTTTCAGGTAAGAATAAATCAAATGTTTGGTTTTCATTTGTTCCGTAAGAAACATTCAGCAATTCAGTTGCAGTCAGGTTAACTTCTAATGTATCATCATTTTTAGAACAAGAAATTATAGTTAACAAAGCGAAAAAAATAAAAATTATTGGCGTTTTCATGTTTACATTCAATCTATTATAACAGTCTCGGCTATGAGTAGTTGTATATATCATAACTAATGGTTTAACCGTAATATACGTTAATTTTTGATTTGACACAGATTTTAACAATCCTCCGTGATTCGGTAGATTTTTAGATTTTTGTGAGATTCCTTGTTAGGGAAGGAATGACGGAAGGAAGGCACGAGTTACAAACTCGCGCTAGCTTTCGCCTTTGGCTTCTACCAAATAAATATTTGGAATGTCAATTGTATTTTTATAACAATTGCGAAATTAGTACTCCGATTATGAGTATTTACAACCAAAATAGAATTCCATATGCTCTTACTTTATCAGCTTGTTTTGCTTTCTTTTCAAATCCATATTTTTCAAATCGTTCCATTTCTGATTCCGATATATGATCTTCTTTCCATTTCGGTTTTGGTGTAAAGAACGGAAGAATAAAAAAGGTCAACCATTCTTCATTCGTCAAAGGTTCATCTTTCCGTTTTCTCTGAAATTCTTTGTATTTTGAATACGCAACTTCTATTTCAGACTTTTGTGCTGCCGTTATATTTCGAGAATTAAATTCAGATACTGCTTTTTCAATTTGAATTTTGTCAGTACCATTTTTTATAATGTCTAATAGTTCAACATTTGAATATTTGTAAATCTTTTTGTCGCGATCCAATTTACAGCAAATCTAAACGTTTCATCAATTCAGGTCGTTTGGAACGACTTACAGGAATGACATCTTTTTTGATTAATACGCTATTGTCCTCAATATCAATGATTTTCTTTAGATTGATAATGTAGGAACGATGAATTTTTAGAAATAACGATTCAGGCAGTTTTTCTTCTATTTTCTTTAAGGTAGAATGTACGGTGTAGTTTTTGTCTTCCGTTTTGATATGAATGTAATCACCTTTGGCTTCTACTAAATAAATACTTGGAATGTCAATTTTTATCAAACGACGATCAATGTTGATGTAGAAATCATTTTCAAGTTTACTTTCCGCTTTATTTTCTGCTACTTTATTGGCAATAAGCTGTTGTTTTTTGGCTTTTTCAACCGCCATTTTAAAACGATTCGCTTTAATAGGTTTTAGTAGATAATCAACAATACACTCGTACTGAAACGCTTCAATGGCAAATTTTGGATCAGAAGTTGTCAATACAATACTCGGTGGATTTTTTAGTGTCTTTACAAAGTCAAACCCTGTAAAATCGGGCATATGAATGTCTAAAAAGATGAGGTCAACGTCATGTTCATTCAAGAATTTTATGGCTTGCATCGCATTTGGAAATTCGCCAATAAGCTGCAATCCATCAGTTTCATCGCAGAGCGTTTTTATAATTGTTCTTGCCAATTTTTCATCATCAATACTAATACAATTCATAGCTTATATAGTGTTTATATACGCAGTTATTACCGTTAAAATTTGCTCAAAATCGTCCACACCATCCATCTTTTTTTCGCGCAAATTATGTTCATACGTATTTGCTAATTCATAACTTTGTTCCAGCCCCAAAATACTAATTTTGTGCTTAATTCTGTGTACATTTTCCTCTATTTTTTTGTAATCTTTTTTAGCTAAACTATCATAATAATCCTGTTTTTCTTCTGGAAACTCAGTTTTTATGACATCAAGTAGTGTCT
The DNA here is from genome assembly GCF_001005315.1 of Kordia jejudonensis. Classification (GTDB taxonomy): domain Bacteria; phylum Bacteroidota; class Bacteroidia; order Flavobacteriales; family Flavobacteriaceae; genus Kordia; species Kordia jejudonensis. The sequence goes on along the minus strand of NZ_LBMG01000087.1, from coordinate 4,121 downwards.
TTTTTATGGCTTCATCACCACGTGCAAGTTGTTCCACATAATTTAGATTTGGCTGTTCCATTCGGGTTATTTTTTTAAGGTAAAGTAAAAGGTTGAACCTTCTGTTGGCGTAGATTCAATCCAAATTTCACCTTCATAAAGATCAATAATTTTTTTCACGATGGAAAGTCCAATACCAGTCGATTTGTAATTATTTTCAAGCTTTTGAAACGCTATAAACACTTTTTTAAAGTACTTTTCTTCAATTCCTTTCCCATTATCCTGAATGTAAAATTCCCAAAAATCATCTTTATCCGTGTAGCCAATCGTAATTTCTCCAGTTGGTTTGTCATTAAATTTGATGGCATTTTTGAGCAAATTTCCAAACAATTCTTCTAACCGAAAATGATCGCCTGTAACCGTAGGTAATTTTTCAGGAATAGCAATTGTAATGTTTGTTGGAATTTTGAAACGCTCAATTACTCTTTGAATAATCTCCTTCGTGTCAACCTTATAAAAATCTTTTTCTACACTTCCGATGGATGAGTATTTTAAAATTCCTTTTACCAAGGTGTCCATTTTTTGAACATTACTACGAATGAGTTTGATGGTTTGCTGGCCATTTTCGTCCAAAAGTTCATTATAATCGTTTTGCAACCAAGTTGTCAGTGCGTCAATGCTTTGCAAAGGCGATTTTAAGTCGTGCGAAACCAAATGTGTATAATCATTTAGTTCTTGATTTTGGCGTTCTAAACTAGCAACCAATTTATCGCGCTGTTTGTTTATTTTTAAAATTTCTTTGGTTTGATTGTCAATTAAATCAACCAATGTAAGTGAATCTAATTCTAAGTTTTCTTGGTTTTCGTTTTGATTTAGTTCGTATGAATTTAGTGTGTCAATGACATTTTTTAGCTTTTTAATGATTTCTTTTTGCGATTCAGATTCATTTTTAAGCTTTTCATTTGCTTCAAACAACTCTTCCGAACTCAATTTTGTAGCGCGTTGCAACATGGCAAATTGTTCATCAGAAGTTGTATACGAACGATGTACCGCATCAAAAAAACGTTCCAAATCAGGATTGTCATGCAATTCCTTTGGCACATATTTTCGTAATTGTCTTTTGAGTAGCGGATTCATTTATTCACTAATTAAGGTAATGGTCATGGTTTGATTGTGCAATTGGCAACTTTTTTCGCCACTAAATGGTGCAATTTCTCCATAAGAATATAAACCGCAAATGGTGGTATGTTCGCCAACGACTTCAATGATTTCTTCTATTTCTTCTTCTACACGTTGGTCTAACACGAGTTTCCGTCCAATACAACTGACCAAAATTGCCAAATCGGGTTTTGTGTTGCGAGTTTCTAACGCTTGCAAAGCCGCTTGTTCAGAAGCATCAACGATATTGTCTACATTTGTCATCATCAATTGCACCCGAGAGTTTTCGAGAATATCTCCAGCTAAAATCATGGAGTTTTCCGCTTCGTCAATGTTTAAAATAGTACGCACTATGGATTGTTTTTCGTCTGTCGATTTTACTTTTAGCGGATATAATAATGCGGCTGCGGGCAATTCTTTCGATTTTTCACCCAAGTATTTTTTATATAAATCTAATGCTGGTTGATTGTCTAATTCATACAATACATTTGCTTCTGATTTTGTGACAATACGTTCTGGTCCAAAAGGTGTCCAACCGCCGTTTATGGCAAAGCTAACCTCAAGTGTTTCTCCGTATAAACCAATGGCAACAATTTCGCCTGCTTTTGGCAACTCGTTATACGAAGCAATCGTTTTTTCAAATCGTGCGGCATCGCCACATAATGCGCCAGTAATGAGCGTATCTTTTTGTGTTGCGGTGTTCATGCCAAGTGTGAGTTGACTTCCGTTGATGAAACTTCCTTCGGACACAATAAATATGTGTTTCAATCCTTCTGGTTCAAACTGTTCAATGAGCTTTTTTCCAGTAGCATAACTGTCAATCTTTTCACCAGTTGCTAATACATTTGCCGTGTTAATGACAAACGAACTTTTTTCAAATTCTATAGCAGTAATCGTAAGACTTTCATCATCTACATATTGCGATGTTATGTCTCCAGATGTAGAACCAAAAACGAATTCGCCATCTTTAAAGAGTGACTGCACTTCGTTCAAAATAGATTCACTTTCAAGCATGTATCTGTTTCCAAAAACAAACACTAATGGTTTTTTTAGTGGAATATGTTCACTTAGATATTCCCAATTGGAAGTTGTTGTTTTTTTTAATTGAACTGTTTTCATGTTTGCTTTTTTACCGTAAAAAAGAAGGTAGTACCTTTTCCAAGTTCACTTTCGAGCCAAATAGTTCCTTCGTACAAATCGACAATTTTTTTAACGATGGACAATCCAATACCTGTTGATTCTTTGCTTTTGTTTAGCGAATGGAAAATTTTGAAAATGCGGTCGTGAAACTGTTTTTCAATTCCGATTCCGTTGTCTTTAACAGAGAATTGATAAAACGAAGGTTTTTCTACATAATCAATGGTTACAATTCCTTTTTCTTTGTTACTAAACTTGATAGCATTGCTCATTAAATTTTGAAATAGTTGCTGAAACTTAGTTGGGTCGCCTTGTATTACGGGCAGTTTTTTTGCAATATGAATAGAAATATGTTCTGGAACAAATAATAGCTTTTGTAAATCGATCATTGTTTCATTTAAATCGACATCTTGCGATTCGTTGTTTTCTGAACCTGCACTCGAATATTCTAAGATGTTAGAAATTAGATTTTCCATGGTTTCCAATGTTTCCTCAATAAGCTTCAGATTTTGCAATGTTGCTTCGTCTAATGTGCCTTCATTGTCCATTTTTACCCAAGAAACCAATGCATCAATACTTCGCAAAGGTGTTTTTAAATCGTGTGAAACAATATGTGCGTATTCGTATAATTCGCTGTTGCTTTTTTCAAGTTCTTTTAAGATTTTTTCCTTTTGTTTTTCGAGATTTTTAAGTTCAGTAATATCTCTTACAATTCCTTGTGCAGCAATTGGTTTTTGGTGTTCGTCATAAATAAGTGAAGCATTTATTTGAACCCACTTTATTTCTTGTTGCTTTGTAATAATTCGTGCAGTATAATTGGTAAAAACGCCTTCTTGTAACAGTGTTTGGAACGATGAAAACGCATAGGAAGTATCGGCTTGGTAAATGAGTTTTACAATGTTTAATTTTTCTTTTGTAATATCGTATCCAAAGAAATTAGTAGCAACATTGTTCATTTTTAAGACATTTCCTTGAATGTCCATAACAACATACGCATCATTTATATTTTTAAAAACTCCTTCTAATTGAGACGATTTTTCACTGACAGTAGATGCAAGTTTAGCATTGGAAACTTTGAGTTCTTCCGACAGTACATAGAGTTCTCTAGATTTGTCTTCCAGAATTTTCTCAGCGGCTTTTCTTGCAGCTTTTTCACGTTTGAGGGCACGTTGTAATATGTCGATCTGTTCTTGACTCATTCATTCTTGTTGATGATGAATTTTACTTCTGTTCCGTCTTGCTTTATTTTTTCGAGTACAATGGTTGCCGAACTGTTAAAATGTTCAAAGGTTTTATTCATTAAACCCAAACCAAAATGATGCATTGCTCTGCTTGATTTGTAAATCATGGTTAACGAATTGGCTGTTTTTTCTTCGACTATAAATGTAGGTAATTCGGCATCAGGATATATTTTTCGAACTTCTACATGAATATGATTTTCTATAGAAGCCAACATTTCAATTGGATCTTTGTAGGTAGCCAACAATCCTGGATAGCTACTTTCTATAACGCTAAAAAAATGTTCGGCATACGTAAGTAACAAATCATCAATAGAAATCGCTGTGTGCGAGCTTAAGTTTTGCAATAATTGTAACATTTCAGAAAAACGATACGTACCAATTGCTGTATAAACACCTTCAGATGCTAGTTTTGATTGTTCAATAATGGTATCCACCATTTCTAATCCGAACTTATCTTCTACCAAGTCTAAAAATTCTGTAAATATGATTCCTTTCATTTCGAATATGTCAGGTCGAGCGCAGTCGAGACCTCTTTTTTACGATTTGCATCTACTGATCTCTCGACTGCGCTCGAGATTGTAAAGGTTAAGTAATTCGTTGACACTT
>NZ_LBMG01000086.1 GCF_001005315.1 Kordia jejudonensis | reverse complement strand
GATTCCTGAAGAAGGATATTATGCGAAGTAAACTATTTTAGAAGGTTATTTCTGAGCTAAAATTTAAACAGATGCTGAAATAAATTCAGTATTTTACATATCAAAATCTCCCAAAGCGTTGTGTTAGGCGTTTGGGAGATTTTTTTTGAAAAACTTTAAACTTCACTATTACGAATCATTATCTAAATTCAACTTGCCAAGATTGAATTTGGTTATCCCAAGTTGTTATCCCAAAAGCAGACCATAATCTATTATCACTAAAGTCAGGATCTTGTTCTACTTTTCTATTTTGGATGTAGGGTTCGTTATATAATGTTTTGGACCAGCTCACTCTTCCGCCATCGCTTAATAATCCAGCTCGCAGATGAAATCGTAAACTTAAATATACAGGTTGTCCTGTTGTTCCATGATCAAAAACAGTTCCGCCTTGTTCATAAGTAGCTCTGTAAGAAGATACTTCTTTTTGAATCCAGCTTGGTAAGTCACTTTCTATTTCATGACCTTCTAAATATGCCCATCCCCACCAAGTTATTCTCCTATTGATTGTTCGAGTAACGTGATGTGTGTAACTGTATAAAGCACTGTAGTTTGTGTTTTTGAAAAACTCTAATTTAAACTTTACAGTTGCAGTCCCTGTAATTCTGTCAGCTTTGGCAGTAGAAAATGATGAAGTAGGTTTTTCTTTTAATTTATTTTGAAGCTCTCCATTTTCAAAATTTTTAGCTTCAATTTCACTATCAAATACAAACATAACGTTGTTTAGTCCAATAATTGATAACGAAGGGTTTTCAATAGAAGCAAGTTTTGTATTCCATTCTGTTTCAGTATATAATTGTCCTTGATAGTCATATGAATATTTAAAAATTATGGGCTCTACGTATGGTTTAATTTTTTCTTTGGTTACTGCTTCCGTAGGATTGGTTTCTACATTTTCTTTTTGACAACTAAATGTACATCCAACAATAAGAATTACAAGAAACTTGTATATGATTGAATTGTAGTTGTTTAATATATTTACTCTTTTCATGTTGTTATAGTTTTTATAAGATCAAGTCTGTATTGCTCTTTTTAATGGTGTAATTAAAAAAAAATTGAATCATATTTGTAGTAATTATGATTTTTCAACAAAATCATAAAGTTCATCAAGTTCAGAAATGCCTTTGCTAGCAATGACCTTTCCTTCTTCATCTAATAATACAGAAGTTGGTGTAACTTCAACTTTATAATTTTTTACTACGTTTACGGTAGCCGCTAATAATGTGGGTTTAATACCTTGCTGTTCTTTGTATTTTTTGTTTTGTTCTGGTGTTGAGCGAATTTGCATCACAACTACATGTATGTCTTCTTTCTCAGTTAGAAACGCATTTAATACAGGGTAAAATTTTTCACAATAGTCACAGCCTTCTTGAGAAAATACCAAAAGTGTTTTTTTTCCTTTATAGTCTTCTAATTTTATCTCTTTATAGTTTTCATCTTGTAAGGAAAAAGTAGGTGCTTCACTGCCTTTAGAAAGTGATGTTTCAGCTACCTTTTTAGGTTTCTTTCCGGTCATATTGTCCATAAAGGCAAAGGTAGTGCCTAGACGTTCTTGCGTATTCAATAACACGTTTTGGTTATTCTGTATATTGGTTTTGTTCATGTATGTAAAATAGGCACTAGTTGATACCATTGCTAGTACTAGTACTTGTATGCTTAAAAAGATAATTAGTATTGGCTTTTTCATTTTTTTAGTATTAAGGTAAAGTATATATTGATTGTAGAAATTATTTAAAAACTAAAAGAATAGTCTGTAGTATTCAGTACCATAAACGGATTGTATAGATTAGTTTATAAATAATAAAATTAAAATAAGTACTTTGACAAAATTTGCCAAAGTACTTACAGGTACATCTACTGTGGTGGACCGAATAATTCGATTTCGCTTAGTTGAGTCATATTTATATTTCCTCTATTTCTAGTAGTTTCAAGTCTATAATACTTAAATGTAAAAGTATTATCGAATTTAAATTCTCTTTTCTTTCTACGAGCATTCCAATTCTCGCCAGTCCAACTCTTGAGAGTCGTCCAAGTACTTCCATTGTTAGATCCACGTAATCTAAAGTTTTGAGGATCACGAGTAGGTGCGTCATTTCCACTTGTAATGGCAAGTCTATCAACAACTTTTGCTTGAGGAAATACGATTTGTATCCAACTAGGATTACTAGTCGTTGGTGCTCCAGCATTATCTAACCATTTTGTAGTTATGCTGTTATCAAAAGCCTTTTCCTTTCCTTCATAAGAACCTATTTCTGCTCTAGCAGTAATTGTTCCAGGTGGGTTTGTATAATCAACACCTACTTCAAATAAACCACCGAACCCAGAAGATTCACAGTTAGTAGCAAAAATTTTACAATCTTCATGTTGATCAATTTTATGCCTGTGTGTTAATTTCCATATTCCAATACCACCAACCACAACTAAGGCTCCAATACCACAAGTCATTGCTCCAATTTCAAAAACACTGGCAGCAACAATAGCCTCACCTGCTTCTACACCAGCAGCTGATGCTCCAGCAGCTACAGCTGTTCCAGCAGCAGCAGCGCCTGTAGCTTCTGCTCCAATTACAGCTCCAGTATCAACCACAGCATTCTCTACTACGGCTCCTGCAAGTTCTATAATCTCTCCTGAAGAATCAGCGATAACTTCAAAGCCTTCTCCAGCAGCTGTCGTTCCAGTCGAAGCCACACTTTCTCCCGCTTCAGGTGCTACATCAACAGATCCGTTCGAAAAGGCATTTGATAGCTCGACTTCAGATGTAGTTTCTCCTTGTAATTCTTCTCCCATTAAATATTCGTGAGCACGAGTAACATGTTTACTAAATCCTCTAATAAAAGCTCTAGCAACTTGATCTGGTCTGAACCCTTGTGTACCAAGTCTGTTAGCAACACTCAGGTATGCTACTCCAGCACCACTACCGAAGATACCTCCGATATACTCTTGCCAAAATTCCTTTTTTGACTGTTCAGTCTCTAAATTTCCAGCACTTGCTTGGCATTGTCCAGCTGCCGTGATACAAAAATCATCAAGTTCGTCCTGTGTTACAGTAGTTGTTGGATGATTTTGGTGTTGGCTAATATCATAATACAAATCATTTATTGTTTGCCATTCTTGTCCAGCTAAAGTATTGATATCTGTATCTTCTAAATCACTATCGTAATCCTTTGCTAAAAATCGTACATTAGAACTTTGCATTCCTTTCCAACGCACATTAGGAATGTCTTTATTTTGTGAAAGGGCACGTAAAAACTCTCCATCAGATGTGTCATCTAAATGCAAAAAGTGCGCATCACTAAATCCATTCATGGCAATTGAAGAAATGGTTGTGTTTGACCAGCCACTAAAGTTTCTAGGATTGATGTTATCTCCTGCATAAAAAGGAAAAGACTTACCACTATAGCTTGTTCCATCGTAGGCATAACCTGCAAAACTATTTGCGTTGCTTGCACAAGTTACTCTAATTGAGCTAACCCTGTCATTTAAGTTAAGAGGGACAAAATTTACAATATAACGAGGGAAAGGTACTCTAGGATAACTTTGTATTACACTTGTACCATTAGCGTTATCATAAAATGTAACACTACAGTTTGGTGCTACAATTGCTGAACTTCCTTGATTGTTTGCAACACCAGAATAAGATGTGTCAAGTTTAATAAGGACATTCAATGAACCTCCATACCAAGCCCATCTCGAACCGTTAAAATTTGTATGTTGATACATAACCACTCGTTGTGGTGATGAAGAATTGTACTTACTATTGTCTGTTTCTATTGGATTACCATCTAGGTCTACTTTATTAAGTTCTTTATCTAAAAACCCAATAGCATTTCCTTTACTATCTAATAAAAAGTCTACAGAATCAAAAACTTCACTTGATACATCTTCAGCTAGATCCGTATTGACAAATTCATCGTCTTGGCAACTTGTTAGCCCAATGGCTAACAAAACTGAAAGTGAAAGCAGAAAGCTTTTACTCCTTTCTTTAAATACACTTGTTTTTTTCATGTTATTGATATTTAATAGGTTATTTATTTGTAAAACGAGTAGGTTTTCGTTTTACCATTTTGTTGAAGTATTATATAACTAATAGAAGTAATTTTTAAGCGCGCACTCACTCATGTTATTTATTTTCAACATTACAAATGTGTATAAATACTGCTGACTTCATAGTCTCATTTTTAACGATGATTGTTTTTTTTAGTTAAGATACTTGCTCTTTTTTTACTTGAAGTTACTTTTTTTTAACCTTACTTTTTTTGAAGGAAAAACCGTAACAATATTTTCTTAAATTTAGTTTTATTACACATATGAAAAAGACCTACCTACTTATTTCCCTCATTTTTACGTGTCTGTTACAGGCTAGTAACAATTACAAAACTAAAGATGTCAACTCTCTAAAAAAGCTGTATGAACAGGCAATTCGGCAGATAAATTCGGTGCCACATGCAACAACAATAACTAGAGCTGATAAAATTTTAAAAATTATAGAGACAAAGCTTAAAGTATCTAAACAGGAGAATCGTTTGTTAGATGATATTTATGGAAAGACAATGGTAACACTTATGAATATGTATGATACACAAAAAGTGTACGATTCTGTAAGTCATTATTATACGAAGATCAATGAACGTATTGTCCACAAAGAAATTTTAGGAGATGCCGAACTATATCTTTACAGGAAAAAATTCTATGAAAAAGAATATTTTGAAGCCGTTCGTTCATTATACAAAGCATTGGACTATTTTAAAACGGCAAGTTTAGTTGACAAAGAAATTATTACCTATATAAATTTAGCACAACTCTATAAAAAAACACAAAATCTAGAATTGTCCCATGAAATGGATTCTATCCTAATGCAAGACTATTTATATAGACCTATTTCTAAGATACTTAAAAGCAGAATTCATATGAATCATGCTTCATATGTTGCTTCCTTAGGAAATACCAAAGAGGCAATTGCTATTTTAAAGAATTTGGATTTTGCCGATTTTGCAGAAAATAAATGTGTGGTAAAGTATTATTACACTGAATTAAGAAACAGATATACCAAGTTAGATGAAATAGATTCTGCACGTATCTACATGCAAAAGTTTCATGAAATAAAAACAGTATTGTCTTCAAAAGATAAAGCAGAAAAAAGTATATATGAAGCTATGTTTCTTGTAAAAGAAAAAAAATATAAACGTGCATTACAGTATGTAAATTTAGCTAAAACAAACCCAGCTGTAGCTGATGTAGAACAATTTGATTTGATAAAACTACACAAAGTAGACTTTATTAGTAATGAAGCGCTGGGGAATTTCAAAGAAGCTTTTTATGCTTTGAGCGAATATTATACAGTACGGAATGCAGTAAAAAGCTTTAACTTAAATTTGAATGCTTCAATTCTGAATTTTAAATTAAATCACGATAAAAAAATAAAAATATTACAAGAAAAAAGCCAAATGAATGCCTTGATGCTTGATGAAAAGAAGAAATTCTACATATTCTCAACATTCATAGTCTCAGTATCACTTACCATTCTAATCTTTTTAATCATCTTACACAAATGGAAAAAGAAGCGATTGAAACTACAATACGAAAATGATAAAATGAAGGAAATTGCGCTCATCAAGAATAATTTTATTGAAAATCTATCACACGAAATTCGTACACCAATCACGATCACTACAGGATATCTTCAAATGATTACAAACAATGCAATGGATTATGCGAAAATTGTAAAATATGTTGACAAAACCGTTAGGAATAATGAACAAATTATTGAAATGCTCAATAACTTTTTAACACTCTTAAAGCTTGAAAAAAATGCTTTAGAAGGCAAAAAAACAACGCACAACTTACAAACATATCTTAAAGATTGTGTATATGCTTTTCAAGGAGTTGCAGCAATAAAAGGGGTATATGTATATTACAAATCTAATATAAAAGCCAGCCAACAAACTAACTATCAATATGAAGATTTACGGAAAATTATAAACAATTTAATTTCCAATGCCTTAAAATATACAAGTCCTACCTACGGAATTTACATTCATACCTTTATCAATAAAAACAGTTTACACATTGTAGTCAAAGATGAAGGAATTGGTATCGAAAAAAGTGAGCAAAAGTTAATTTTTGATCGTTTCTATCAAACTAAGAACAACTCAGTCAATGGCGGATTTGGCATCGGACTTTCGTTAGTACAAGAACTCGTTGCCAAACTAAATGGAACCATCCAATTACAAAGTAAAAAAAATGTAGGAAGCATATTTACCATACAATTACCATTACAAATAGAAAACGCATCATTATACATAGATGAAAAGAAAACTGAATATCAAAAAATAACAATGCCAGAAGATGTAAATGAAATTCAAAAAAATAATTTGCCCAAAATATTAATTGTAGATGATAACATTGAAATGATCGGATACCTTAAAGACTTGCTTTCTCCAAAACTAAACTGCACATTTGCCTTTGATGGCGCACAGGCAATATCTTTTGCGCAAAAAGAACAATACGAATTAGTACTGTCAGATTTACGAATGCCACTAATGGACGGACAACAATTAAAAACTAAACTAAGTAGCTTTAAAAATTATGAAACTGTTCCTTTTATGATGATGACAGCTTCTGCGGATGAATATTTAGAAAATAATAAAGAACAACTCGGAATAGACGATTATCTCATTAAACCGTTTGAAGGAGTGGAACTTGTAACACGGATCAATCATCATCTAGAAAAAAATAGTTACAAAAAACAATTGCAAAGCCAAGACGGAGAAAGAATTTCGTGTAACGGCGCTTACGCAGATTTTATGGAGAAAATAAACACAACCATTCTCGGAAATTTGACCAACAGTAAATTTAGTATCAACGAATTGGCAAAATCTTGTGGTTACAGTCACAAACAATTTACACAAATTATTCAAGAAAAAACGGGTTTAACACCTGTAAAAATGATTTTAGAAATTCGATTACGAAAAGCATATAACCTAATCGTAAAAGATCACTATAGCAACATTAGCGAAGTATTATATGCAGTTGGACTCAATAGTCGTTCGTATTTTAATAAAGTATTTTCAAAACGATTTGGGCTAAAACCAGGTGAACTTATCAAGAAGGTGAAAATAGAAAGAAAAGCATCTTAAAAATCCACAATCCGTGGTTACGCGAGAATAAATTGAACAACAAATCAAGAA
>NZ_LBMG01000085.1 GCF_001005315.1 Kordia jejudonensis | reverse complement strand
TGTATTTGCTGTAACGGCGTATGCCATGCCTGGCGATGAAAAACGCTTTAAAAATATTGGTTTCGATCAGTATTTTTCTAAACCGGTAGACTTTCCACAACTTCGCTCTGAAATAGACAAGTTAAAGCCCTAATACGATGGAAAGGTTTATGACATTTCTAACTTGTATTGATATGTTTTAAATCAAAAAACTAATACAAACTAGATAACAACAGATACCTATGAATTCTTAAAATACTCCGAAGGTTTTTCAATATACTTCAAGCGTTCAACTGGTAAATCAGCAATCATATTATAATCGCCTTTTAGAAATTGTTCCCATTCACGCGCATGATCCATCCTAAAATGATAATACAACATTAGTTGCTCTGCTGCAGAAAGTTGCGAACGTAAGGTTTTTAAGTATTCTTGTTTCTGTACTCTGGATAGTATATTTTTTTCTTGCTGTACTACATAAGCAACTGTACTATATAAATGCCTGTAATAATGTCCTAAGTGAAATTCATGACCCGTAAAAGGTTTATACTTTACATACAAACGTATGGTTCGTTTACTATCAAGATTTCCTTTTTCTTTTAGTTTTCCATAAAATACATTCATTTTACCACTACTCTGTTTGTGTTCTTTACGTTTTTCGTTAAAATCACGCTTTACTTTATCTATATATATTTTATCAGTAATTCCCTCAAAAACGTCACTATTATCTGAGTTGATACCATAATACACAATTCTATAAGCTACTTGCATTAAAATATCCTGATTATATTGACACGTATAATTATCTTCTTCACAAGCATGAAATTCCAAAAGTTCATAACAAGCAATGAGTTCTTTCAGCATACGCTCAAATAATTGACGCCCACGGGTAAAACGGGCTACTTGCGATTCGGAAGTCGTTATTTCTTTAATATTATCATCATTTTTTGCATTGTCAACTGAATAGGTTTTTATTGTTTCACGCATCAATTCATACCCATGAATACTAATCTCATTTATATTTTCTTTATGCAAACGTACTTTTTCATAAAACTGCGATTCAAATTGTTGCATACGTAACTGTTTTTGTACTTGTTGGTTTGCCAAGTATTGTACATAGAAAGCCATAAATGTCAGCAATGCAGCCGCAATACCGACAATAGGATTTAGTAAACCTCCAACGGTATCGCCAATACTTCCCAGCGTACTATAATTATACCAACTGGAAAGTACTGGTAATAATAAAATTAAGAAACCTACAATGGCTAGCCCTATAAAAAATAAACTCAATCCGCTACCGAATGAGATCAATGCTTTTTCTTCTTTTTGATGTTTGGAGATCATATCTTGAATAAATTTGGTTGATAGTACTTAGAAAGCTGTGGAAAGTTTGCTGCAATCAATAGCGTAATGTCTGATGAACTTACTTGTTGTTCTGTATATTTTACATCCGTTTCATAAACACGCAACCGATTGCCTTTAATAAAAAAGAATTGATGCCCTTTTACAAATGATAAACGAAATTCATATTGAAATGGATAGGTATTGGACGGGTGAAATCGGTTGGCAATAGCAGTTTCTATGTCCGTTTGTGATTGTGGCTGTAAGGGAATAATCATTAAAGGTTTAAATACTGTGCTCGTTTTTATATCTATAATCAAATTAAGTTTGGTAAGCTTAGTTTTAAATTCTATGCCGAAAGCGCTAAACGAACTCGATTCAAATGCTGGAAGCAACTTGATACACGGCCAACCCGAGCCTATATCTATAAAATAACGTTTTCCATAAAGGCATACCGATAGCAATCGATGGCTCGCCACACCGCCAATATGTGCCGTATGCAATTGTGTTTGAATGCCTTTTGCCGCTAAAATAGCTTTGAAATGAAGTGTTTTGTCCGAACACGTTCCACCCAATATGCTGTTAGTTTTTGTGCGTTCTACTTTCATCAATAAATTATGAAAAGGCGTTTGCTGATAGTCTGCTAATAGCAAGGTTTCTATAGTCTGTAATATATTAGCATCTTTGTGCATGGCTTTTCTTTTAGCTATAAAAGTATCAAACACTGGATAACTTGAAAAATATGTATGCTCTGAAGAAAGCGATGGAAAAAAACGATTCCAGATACTTTGCAAATACAGACGTTCCGTAGTGTCTTGTTTTGTAGAAAACGCTACAACTACTTTTCGAATTCCTGAACCTACATCACACGACATTTTTTTTCGCTGAATGATGCTCGCTGGTAAATCGTTTTTAAATAATTTTCGTAGCACTTGTTTTCCCTGCAATCCATTGGTCGTATGGATGAGTTCTTTTATTCCCAATTGTTGCGCTATTGCAAACACATTTCTATCTAAAAACGGGCAACGAGCTTCTATCGTTGCCGCCATACTTGCCCTATCTAGCCGACGGAGTTCGGTATAGTGTAAGTTTTTAATAAGTGTTTCTCTTGCTTCCAACCAATAGTGAGGATCTTTCGTAATGGTATATCCACAGAATAATTCGTCTGCACCTTCGCCTGTTAACACTACTTTTAAACCGTCTTTTGCTGCTTGTTGTGATAATAAGTACGTAGCAAGCCCATTGCTTATAATAGACGGATTGTAGCTTTCTGTATGGTATATTATGCTTGGAATCATAGCTTCTAGTGTTGCTACTTTTGGCAATGGTATGTACGTAATTGCCTTTTGTATATTTAAGGCTTTCGCCAGAATATTCACGTATCGATTGTCTTCACTATTTTCATCGCCCAAACAGTAATAAGTTACTTTCGTGCGTTGTTTGGCTACTATAGCCGCGATGATACTACTATCCAATCCGCCACTTAGAAATACACCAAACTCCATAGTATTTTCAGGAATTCTTTTTAAAACAGCTGTATGAAGTATTTCTTTTAGTTTTGTGGTTGCTATGTTGTCAATTTGATGTTCGCGTATCAATTGTATAGTGCCATCTGTATATTTTGAGAAGCCTTTTGGGATGATGTTGAACGTAGTGATTTCTTCAATTCCTTTTAGTTCACTTGCAACACAATCATAGTTAGGCGTATTTATGTAGAATAATGGCTTTTTCCCAATATAATCTTTTAGAAAAAAGCATTCTTTGGTTTGTTTGTCTATAATAATCCCTGCATAAAAACCGTCTAACACGTCAATAATACTTTCGCCTAGTAGCTGAAATAACGGAGCAATGATTTCAATATCCGATGTGCCTTTAGTCTTAATATTATATGTAGTTTTTAATATTTTGTAATTATAAATTTCGCCATTAAAGACTGTTATATAGCGTTCGGTCGTAAAAGGCTGATTTCCCAATGCTGAGCTGTCTACAATTGCCAATCTGTTAAAACCAACATGAAAATCTGCAAATGACAGCACTTTTTGATCATCTTGTCCACGATGTCGCTGTGCTTTTAAAATTTCTTTGCAAACGAATGGCTCATGTTTGGAACCAAAGGTCATTACAATGCCACACATATGTTAGTTGTTTGTTGTCAGTATCCAGCGCATAAACTTCTGAAAAACAACTGTATGCGCTTCTAATTTGGTAATAGATAAGCTTTCATTGTCTTTGTGTATTCTGCACTGTCCGTCATTAGGACCAAATCCGATATAAACTGCCGTTTCAGGAATATTTGTTACAAAAGGACAAGTGGTAAACTTATTTAGCTGTCGGTTTTCGGGTTTTGCTTTTCCATCATATATAGCTTCATTTAAGCTGTGTACATATTTAGGAACAGTATCTGTTTTTGGCAAATGAAAAAGTAAAGGCGTTTCTTTTTTATATACACCTGTTTCTTCTACATGAAATGTAGCATTATAATCTGCAAGCAATTGCGGAATTACGGTAAAAGGTGTCGGTCCAGCTACTTCTTCTTCTCCTTGTATAATCCATAAGATATTAGGGAGTTCCTCTCCTGAATTTTTCATTTCTTGTAAAGCTAAAATCCTACAGAGTAAAATTCCCTTATTGTCTGCAATACCTCTACAATAGTAGCGATCATTTTTAGTAACTACTTCAAATGGTGGCGTATCCCATTGTTCGGAAGTATTAATTTTTTCTACATCATAATGTCCGTACAGCACTACTTTTTTAGCCGTGTGAGCATTAGTATATTTTGCTACTAGTACAGGCTGATTTGTTGGACTATCACCTTCTAAACGTACTGAAAATCCAATAGATTGTAACAACTCTGTAACAAATTGAATCCCTTTTATATTTTCAGTATCATGGTTTGCAATGGTTTTTATACTTATAAATGTTTTTAGTTGTGTAAGCATTGTAATTATGTGTTTAGTGATGTATTTGTAATGATTTTAGATTGCTGAACGGATTTCCAGAGTTGCTCCCATCCAACAATTTCGTTTAGTTCTTTGTTGGTATTAATTGCTTTGGTCAACTCCTTGAAAGCTTTGCTAGTTATTGTGGGACACTTTATCAATAAGCACGCGCGCTTGACTGAGTTTATAAATTTTTCTTCAGTATACGATTCAAATGACTTTCCATAATCAATAAGTTTCAATTGTCCCGTATGCGTTCTGATGAAATTTTGAGGTTTTATATTGGTAAACACAAAAGTATGTTGATAGCAGAAAGATAAAAATTGTATCATTTCATCTTTAGTTACCTTTTCTATCTTTTTAAATGCATGATATGGATAGCGAATGTACTTCCGATTTCCGATTTCGAAAAAATGCAATTGCTCTAGGTAAAGAGTTTTATTAAAGTAAACTGCTTGTTGCTTCAAAAATGTCCATTCCGAATCTCTTATGGCAAAGAACACTTTATAAATATAGGTTTTATCTGTAAATACTTTTCCTTCCGAACCCTTTCCTACTATGGTGACAGTGTCTGCTATTTTTAATTGTTCTTTTATAAAAGTTACGTTTAAGGTTTCACTTTCAATTTTATTCGTCATAGCACTTGTGTACGACCATAATACATCTCCTAAATTTTCCAAATATTTTTTTACAGAGGTTATGTCTAACGATTTCTCTATAACTGCTTCAAATGATGCTGCTAAAACTGCATCGTCAAATTGTAGTTTATAAGGTGCAACGACGTTTTTATATTGTTGTTGCATGAGCGTTAGAAGTCCATATATTCGATAATAATTCATTAAAAATCGTGCTCTTCTATGTGCTACAAACTGCTCAAACGTTTTATAAAATAAGTTGCTATAGATTTGTTTACCAAACGCATTGATGATGTCTATAGGGCGTTGAATATGTGTAGTTTTCTTTATTTTGGTTATAGTTACTAAAAGTGCTTTATTAAAAGCATATCCTATGATATCGTTTGCCGATTTGTTCAATTCTTTCTTAATATCAAATGATACCAATGGTCTATTTTGATCTAAAGACATGCTGTGCACTACAAATGTGTAGTTAGAAAATGCCTGATTCATCAACGCCCACGACAAATCGCCTCTACGTACAAACGTACCGTCGACTTCTAAGTTAATTACAGGATAGGATCGCAATAATTCCCTATTGAATACCAATGTATTTGGACCTCTATTGGTAGCTAATTTTATAGTTCCGTGTATTCCTTTCTGTAAAGCAAACCTAGAAATTGCTTTTCCTGAAAAACATTTTTGAAGATCTTCTTCTAAATTAGTTTCAAAATAAATCGGTGCTTCTACATGATGCGAGTGCGCATCGGAAAGATCATAATAATAATCCGATAGCGAACGTATATTTTTAAAATCTGCTTCATCCGTAGTCCGCTGCTGAATACTGTGCCAAACATCTACGAGCTGACCGCGCATACATGAAAATGTTGGCAACGGTGGATCTTTGCTTACACTACCTATTAAAGCATCTGCTTGATCTTTATATGTATTTATGACCTCAAAAAAAGCTAACGAATTAGCGTCTTCTGGTCCTATAAAAGTATTGGTAAAAGCGACATCGTCATCTATAATCCAATATACAGGATTTGGTTGCGAAGTAGTTTCATGATATAAATGATACTGTAACAATGTTCTTCCGATAGGAATAGAATTTATAGCCGAAAACTTAGAAAAATACGTACCGTATACGCTATTTCGTAAATTAGGTTTCCACTCTTTTTTAGAGATTATTTTACAGGAAATATTCTTGGCACGAAGTTCATCTAAATATTCAAAATGTGATTCGTTGCAAACAGTATTATTTATGATTAAAATTAAATCAACAGCAATATTCTTTGTATAAATTGTTTTTAAAATCCTGTTTCCAATAATAATATCCCCTACAATGAAACCAATACTAAACTGATAGTCTCCTTTGGCCTCAAAAGTGAGTGCTTTGGTTTTTACTTTTGACAAAGCAGTAGGTTTCGTTTTAATATCTGCTGGCAAAAGTGAAAAATGAGTTATTGCACGTTCAAAAAACAAACCTTCATCTTCGGCAGACATAAAGGGTTTGTACTTATAATAAAAGTATTGGTAACTAGTTTTCTTTACTGCGCGATTAGTTGTAACTCTTACACGATTAGTATCTACATAAACATCTACCAAATGTTTTGGAATGATACAATAACTTGGTTGCAATTGAAACAAGCGAACGAAAATATCACGATCAACCGTGGCAACCATCGCTTCATCAAAACAACCTGCTTGCAATAGCATTTTTAATTGGACAAACGTATTAGATCCACCTACACCTGGATTTCCTGTTAAAAAATCATGATATGAAAGCGTAGAGGGCAATGTTAGTTTTTTGCTTTCATTGTACGAAATTCTATTAATATTCGTCAAATATATAGCCGCTTTTGTATGTGCTTTCGCGATAGTTGCCAGATAATCCGAATGCCAAGCATCATCATCATCTAAAAAGGCTACATATAATTCATTTGTAATGGTATGAGTTTTTAAAATAGCTTCTATCGCCGTATTTAAAGCTCCAGAATAATTGGGAGTTCGAGAGTTTTTTAAATACTCAAAGCCATATAATTCACAATAGGATTGCTCTTCTTTTTCATAAAGAATATCTGAGTTAGACACTACAAAAACAGTAGCAGGATGCTGTTGCTGCTTGTAAATTGATTCTAATGCACGCTTGAGTAATTGACATCGATTGTATGTCACAACAACAGCAATTATATTCATATAAGAAATGTTAATTTTTATGTATTTTTTTCAATTATACTAATTTGATTTCATAAAACATTACTAAAAACCTCAATCGTGTAAAGTAAATTCTTAATAATTTGAATAAATGGTAACTTTAAGGAGTTCCGAGTTGGTCTATATTACTTAAAACTTATAGCTCACAACTTACACTAAAAGAACTCAACATAACAAGCACAACT
>NZ_LBMG01000084.1 GCF_001005315.1 Kordia jejudonensis | reverse complement strand
CCATAGAACCAGTTTAGTTATACAATAAAGCTTACAATTACTTGTCATTCCGCATGTATTGCGGAATCCATAATTTCAGATATAAATTCCTACCTTACTGAATCAAGTTCAGCACAAGGTCGTAGGAATGACAAAGCTTCCAATGTACTCCACAAACATTACTTTACGTATCTTCCATATTTAGCAATTCATTTTTTAAGGCTTCTCGTTTTTCATTCTTTTCTAACGTTTGAGCAAAGAGTTCTAAAATGGCGTTTTCAATTTTTACGTTTTCATTGAGTCCGTTAAATACGTTTCTGATCATAGACGTGCCGTAGGGTTTTCCACTTCTGTTAGTTACATCTTGTTCTTTAAGAATCTTTAAAACTTTATCTGTATAATGATAACCAAGTACTTTTTTTATTTTCTGCCGTTGTTCCTGGTGTATCATTACGTCATGTTTTCTTGGGTATCATCATCGGCAGTTCTAGCGCTTTTGCTAAACAGTATTTTCATATCTTCAAATACCGTTTTTGCGCCCGCTACGTTCTCACCTGCTAGGTAGTGCATCATGCGGTAAAAGCTTAAGGAATTTTATTCTTCAAAGAAAAAGTATGGGATAACTTTTCCTTTAGACGATTGAAGAAAATCCAAGCAGAAAGAATGAATTTTTTGATTTTCAACAATAAAAAATGTCGTAATTCTTTTATTAACTATTAATCTATATATTCTACCTTCACCTTCATAAAGGATATCATAATAATCTAAAAATTTTTCTTTATTAAGTTTTTTTTCTTCAATTATTTCATAATTATTATCATTCTTTAATAAAGTTTTTTTAATCTTATCTAGAATGCTTTTTATATATTCCTCATGTTTTTCACTTTCCTCTTTTGATAGATTTTCATACTTTTCCAAGTATTCATCTGTCATATATTTATTCAGATGTCCTACTTCGTAATTTTCTACGAGGAAAATATTCCTTATAAAGTCATTTATTAATTCATCATCATTTATGTGTTCGTTTTTTGCACATGAAATGATAATGAGAAACGAAAATATTGTTATATATTTTTTCATAGTATGATTCTTAAAGTTTAACAGTTTCCATTATTTTGAGGAGCGTTTTCCGTAGTTGTATTAATTTCTGTTCCTATTATGTTACTTTCTCTAATATCTTCACCTAAGTCAGCAGGATTATTTCCTCCGCCAAAAGGCCATGTATTTTCTGTGCTTGGTAAAGTTATACCTCCCATATTAGCCATTCGAATTGCAAAAGTTGCACAATTATTATTGTTTAAATCATAATTATCTGTATTGTTTGTTATTGAAGTAATTATATTAGATAATTGAGAGCTAGATATATTCTTAGTTATAGAAACATCTGAATTATAGTTTTGATCATTTCCATATATAAAAGGTCTGTTAGTACTTGGAGTTCCTGGTACAGTATCTCCATTAGGATAAAATCCCAAAATTCTAGTTGTATTTCCTTGTGTTATACCTATGTAAGCGTGGCCTACATCTCTAGACCAAGTCCAAGTCTCACGTTCGCCTGGTACTGGTTGATCAGAAAAAATTGTTAACTCAGCTGGAGCAGAAGTATCAAAACAATTTAGATACGCATTGATGTCATCGATAGGAGCAGCTGGAGCTTTGAAAAACACCATGTTTTGAACAAAATATTCTTCAAATGTAAGATTTTCATCTATTATCATAGCTGTTATAGCATCATGAACTATATCTCCTTCTACGTCATTACAGCCTACATCTTTTATGTATGTATTAATCTGTAAAGCTTCATATTCATTATCGCGTAAGTTTAACCAATTAGTTTCAACTAGAGATAAATCTAAACATTGACTAATTTCTTGCTGAGCAGTTAATAGTGGAGATGTTACAATTTCATCATAATCGTTAGTGGGATCGTTAGTATTTGATGTTGTAGTTGTTCCACCATTAGTATTGGTAGTTATCGGATCATTTGTTGAGCTTGGATTACTAGTTGTTGTAGTTGTTGCGCCACCACCAGAGCTTGTTGGTGGACACCAAATTGTTGTTACGGTATATACATCACAGACTCCGGCTGCTCCGCCTTGATGGCTACAGGTACTGTCAGGTCCTTCTAGAAAAGTTCCATCTTTAGGCGTAATGTGGTATGTGTTAGTATTTATAGTACATGGTGATGAATTATTTTCGGTTAATAAATCTGAAAAGTCTCCGTCTAGAGGTGTAACGGTAATTTCACTATGTGTACTTACATGTCCTGTATTTAGTAATTCGGTTCTTTGTTCTTCATTGTAATGATATTTTACAATGGTAGCACTTAATTCTTGCGTATCGTTATCGATATTTAATACTAAATTTTCTAATTCTGGAGAATAATTATTTGCTCTTATTAAAGTAAAGGTATATGAATATCCACTTCCGTCTTGTTTTTCTACATACTTGGCTATACTTGTATCTATTGAAAAGACATTAGTTTCACTTTCAAAATTAACATTATTTCTTGTTTGATTTATATTTCTTAATTTGTCATTTATAATGTTATTATTTTGAATTTCATTAGAAAATACTAAGCGAGATGAGAAAGGGGATTCTTTAGTCAAGTTAATTATTTCTTCAGATTCTTGCTGAATTATGTCTTTTTCACAGTTTATAAAGGATAAACAGATTAAAAGTAGTAGCAATACATTTTTAATTAATTTCATAATTTATTATTTGTGTTAATACGTAGCAATAATACATTCAGATATATTTAATGATGTGTCAAAATCTCAAATTTGGAGAAAATGACACTTATTTTTGAGAATTTATATATTCTTGAGGTGAATATTTTTCAATTTTTTTAAACGCTCTATAAAAACTTGATCTAGAATTGAAGCCAGCTTCTAAACCAATGGCAGTAGTAGTATAGTTTTTGAAATCAGGGTTTCTAAATATTTCTTTTGCTCTTTCAATGCGTAGCTTATTTACATATGTTGAAAAATTAGAACCACTATGTTTTTTTATTTTTTCAGAAATTGAGCTAAGGCTCACTCCTAATTCTTTACTGATTTGCTCTAGTGAAATATTTGGATTCGCATATTGTAGCTGTATTAATTCAACAAATTTTTCGTAAACAGGATCAGTTTTTGTTTCGTTCTTTTTTTTTGGAATATTGTTTTTAACTTTCTGAGTGGCTCTAATTTTTTTTCGTTCTTTTATTAATTGTAGTTTGTTGATTCCAACATATCCTAAATAGTATATAATTATTGACATACCAAGCCATAAAAAATAGAATAATGAAAGATTCTGTTTATTTGAATAAATAGTTATCACAATAGCTACTATCCAAAAAAAGCAAGTTATGAGTCCTATACTGATAAGTCGTTTTAACCAATGGGTCTGAGAAACTATTTCTTTTGAATCATATTCTTGATTTTTTAATTCATACTCTTTCAATAATTTGAAAATCATGTATATAATTATGACACTAAATATTATAGAAAGAAAATCTAGATAGATAAATATTCCACGATTAAAGTGAGAAGGAAAATTATAATTATTATTTATCAGAAACTTATAGAATAATAGTATAATCACCAAAGAACCGACGAAAATAAAAGGAGCGAATAGAAATATTTTGATTCTCTTGCTTAGAGATTCTCTTTTCTGTAGATATTTATAGACAAATAAATAGAAAGCAGGCATGATCAGCCAATGCCAAGGGATATAAATATATTTTAAAAAACTATATTTTTCTACACTTTTTACATCAATTAACCAATATTGTAAATTACTTAATGACATTAAAAGCATACATATAGCTAAATAAGAACTTGCTTTAGTTGTATATTTTTTGTTAAACAGAACTATAAATCCAAAAATGAACCCTTGAATTATTCCTGCAAAAATTAATAAATTAAATATATTTAGGTTTAAATCTTTAAACATTTGAATTGAAATAAATTTTTGACTAAATGTAAAAATAAAGTTTTAAATTACTGTATATTTTGAATCAAAAAAAGTAAGAAAAAAAATACTTAACTACACATATCAAGGCTAATAAAAGTAGTAAAGGCTTACAATGAATTGTTTATGGCGGAAGAGGTTTCTAAAAAGAAGAAAAGAAAAAAGTAAATGATGATGATATCATTTTTACAAAGCCAGCAGATTACTATATTGAAACTTATTTGGAATTATGTGGTATACACAAAATAGAGACTTTACGGGTACTTTTCAGTTAGAAGCATATTAACCACAGGATTCTTATATTTACATTTCGAAAACAAACTTTCTTGAAATCAGTACCATCATTCATTCTATTTTTACTTTGCTGTTTTACTATAATCAGTTCTTCGGCACAATCAATTGTAAAACCAGCACCAACAGTTCCATCAAGCTTAGTTAAAAAACCACGACTTACAGAAGAAGAAAAACAAAATTGGCAACATAAGGATATTATAATAGATTCTATACCAGGAATTAGTCTAGATAAGGCATATAAAGAAAGGTAACTATATATATGTTTACACTAAATAAATATTGACGACTATATATTAGTTTTACCCAAATCACACTACTTCTAAAGTCTAAATTAAAAATCTCGTAAGATATTTCATTATATTGCTATCTTTGAAAAAAGAAACCAATCACAATGAACGTACGCTTACCAAAAGACGAAGACATTAACATCGCAAACGGAGAAGACATAGCACGTATAATGCGTAAAATACTTTTACGCCAAAACAGATTACACCGTAAGAGGGAGTATTTTTGGGTTATTGGTTTGAGTAACAATCAAGATATTGAGTATATAGAACTCATTGCGATAGGAAAATCTAATACCGTTAATGTTTCTCCTATTGACGTATTTAACCTTGCAGCAGCTAAGAAATGCGAAAAAATCATATTATGTCATAACCATCCAAACGGAAACATGAAGCCAAGTGAAGCTGATTTACAATTAACACATAGGTTAATGCAAGGCGGCGAATTACTCGGTATAAGAATAATAGATCACATCATTATTTGTGAAAAAGAAGACTATTACAGTTTGTTAGATGATGGTTTTCCTGATGAATTGCAGTAACTATTCTTTGTCGTATTTTTTATCTTTGTGTTCCTTTCTTTTCTTGATGCTACTTATACTCAAAGCCGAAACAGGTCTATCTTTTGGATTAAATTCTAATCCTTTTTTTAATTTTTGATTAAAATCCGATAAAGGTTTTTCTTCTTTAGGTTTTTGAATACTAAACCTTTCATGAGGTGGAGTTGGAAGCTTACCAGTATCTTTTATTTCAATGACAACTTTATCAAAATCTGACTCATATTCTCTATCCTGTATCGTTCTAAACTTTTCGTATTCGGCGTGAGCAGTTTTTTTGGCTACAACTTTTGAAACCTTTCCTAAATCTTCTAGTATTTCGTACTCATTGAATTGTAAAAATGCATCTAATCTAACAACCCAATCTTTCATTTTCATTTCCTTACGTCTTTTAGCCATGTTCTCTGCGAAATCGAGATACATAGAAACTAATCTATTAAGGTCTCCTAGCTCTTCTTTTGTTAGATAGTTTTTAGCTATTTCAGTATCGCTTTTTAGTACTTTTCCTGTCGTATTTGAGTTTTTAAATGACGTAAGTCCCATTTTTGGCTTTCGTGAGTTAGCCCTTTCAGAAATCAATTCTGCGGCTGTATGTTGATGTATTGCCCAATGCAATTTATTTTGTACAGTTACGAAAAAATCTTTTGTTATTTGAGAATTCTTATCATAATCAATGCTAGCTTCTGTGTATATGTCTGTTATTTTTCTGTAAAAATTCCTTTCAGACGCTCGTATTTCTCGAATCTTTTCGAGTAATTCATCAAAATAGTCTTTTTTAAATAAAGCTTTTCCTTGTTTTAACCTGTCGTCATCTAAGGCAAAACCTTTTATCAAATACTCTTTCAAGATACTTGAAGCCCAAACCCTAAATTGAGTAGCTTTAAAAGAGTTAACTCTATATCCAACAGAAATGATAGCGTCAAGATTATAAAATTTAGTCTTGTAATTTTTACCATCTGTCGCAGTTGTTTCCAAAATGGAAACAACTGAATCCTCTACAAGTTCCCCTTGCTCAAAAATATTCGAAAGATGCTTACTTACAGCAGGAACATTAACATCAAATATTTCTGCCATTGATTTTTGAGTCGCCCATATAGTTTCATGTTCATCGTCTATAATTACTTGAATCCTTATTTTACCCTCACTAGATTGGTAAAATATAAAGTCAGATTGCTTGCTTGGTAAATTATCCATTGATTAACTCTTTATATGTTATTCTATTTTCAATATTACTCAAAAGTAAGTTAAATCTTTCGGATTCACCAATCTTACGACTATTGTATCTAAATACGAATTCATCAACGTACATTTGTAAATGTTTCTTGCTTGTAAAATGATATATTCCAAAGATACCACGTTTTAAAAGCGACCAAAATCCTTCAATAGTATTCGTGTGAACTCTACCATTTACGTATTGGTTTTGGTTGTGTTTAACGATGCTGTGATCGTAAATTCTGTTTACACCTTTATAACCTAGCCATTCGTCAGAATATAATTTTGCAGACTCTTTTACGTTTCTTATTACTTCACGTGTTAACGTTGCGGATTTTACATTCTCAACTGTACGCGCAGTAAGTTTTCCGTTACGCTCAACCATTCCAACAAAAGGCGTTTTGTCTTTTGCGCTACGTCCTTGTGAATGCGGTACTTTTTTATTCGCGTGTCTGTTTTTGTTTTTACCGCCTACATACGTTTCATCTACTTCAACTTCGTTATCAAGTTGCGTATCATTGTCTATTCCGAAACAGTTTCTAATACGTTGTAGCATGAACCATGCAGATTTTTGTGTAATATCAAGATCGCGTCCTAATTGTAGAGAAGAAATACCCTTTTTGTGAGAAGTAACAAGCCAAATAGCTAAGAACCATTTTTGCAAGTCGATTTTAGTGTTGTCAAATATTGTGTTTGTCTTAACATTGAAGTACTTACCAGTGTTTTTACACTTGTATTTATTACCTTTACAGTTATAGACTTTAGAAGTTTCATCAAATGGACTTACAACGTTTCCGTTCCATCTTAAAACCTCTAAATGATCGATGCAAGATTGCTGAGTCGGGAAAGCTTTTATAAGGTCTAAAACTGATTTTACTTCTTCGTTAAACATAACATTTTCATTTTGTTATATCAAAGATAAGAAGTTAATTACACTAAGCTTAATTTAATTAGTGTAAATAAGTATATAGTTACCTAAAGAAATTTTATCACATCAGAAGGCAGAT
>NZ_LBMG01000083.1 GCF_001005315.1 Kordia jejudonensis | reverse complement strand
CAGGGACGTACATTTTTTGTATTTAAAATTTAGCATTTAACATTTATAATTTCTTTGTTCTTTGTTCATTTGTTATTTGTGAAGTCGAAGTTTCTCAATACTCACTTCTAATTTCTCAATACTCAATACTAATTTCCAATTTCCAATTCCTAAATGCTTTCACTATTTTCTTATGCGATGACGAATGATGTCTGAAACAATCTGAGAATCTTCTTTGACAAAATCATACAAATTGCCTAAAACTTCCGTGTTTTGATGGTTTTTGGAAACCAATTCGTAAGCTATGTTTTGAATGTTTTCTTTCGGAGCAATTTCCTTTTTAAATTCTGTCTTTAATACTTTTAAGAAGTTAAGATTATTGCCTTTGTGTACTTCGTTTTTGTAAAAGTGGTTGATTTCTGCCTGTAGCGCTTTTTCACTTTCAAAATGTACTAAATGATTGTTTAAACAATTGACCGCATCTTTGTTTTCTCGCCAGCCTTTTACCAACAGTTTACTCGCCGAAGTTTTATCATCCATCTTTTTACGATAAATCAACGAAGCTTTTACATATTGGTCATTTTTAGCATAGGTATCAACTACAATTTGATAGTGATGTTGCGCATTTTTAGTGTCTTCAATTTTTGTGTAAACATCGCCAGCCGACTCATGATCGCCTATTTCTTTATAAAGCTTGATGGCTTTTTTGTACGAACGTGCTTTTTCATAAGATTCCGCAGCATTTTCCTTATCAAAACATTTCGTTAGATATACTAAGGCTGCATCATTATGAAGTTTTGCATCATCTAAAATATGTGCAGCTCTGTAAGGATTCCGAAGTAACTTTAGTTGAATGTACGCCGCTTTTTTAAATTGTTTTTTCTCAATGAAATCATTACACAATCGTTCATAACGATCTAATAATTTTTGAAATTGTTCATTGTCAACCGCTGTAGCACTTCCATGACCATTTGAGTTATTTTCTGATGAAAACATGGAACTAATAAGAATTGCGACACCAAAAAATAGAATTGAAATAATCAAGATCGCCAATAGAAAACTGCCAATATCACCATGGATGAATACGTCAAAAATGACATACACTAATTTCAACAACAATACCGTGATGATGAAATATATAAGTTTGCTATGAAATCTACTTTCATTCTGTATCATCTTCTCCAAATATCTGATTTCTAATTACTAATGTGTACAGCATTCGCAGTACAATAATTCCAGTTACGATTCCGAAAACTAATGGAAAGCCATCATTATTTAGTACTGGATAGAAAAGATACAGCAATAATCCTGTAAGAACGAGTGCTATAAAAATTTTGTTTCGAATACTTATTTCATCGCCACCAAAGTAAAAAGTAGCACTATTTTCAGCTTTTTCTTGGTGTATATCAAATAATTCGCTTTCGTCTGGTAAATCGAGCCAAGTTTGTCCTTGTTGACCTTTGTTTTTGATTGCAGTTTGTTTTTGATACTTTATTAAATACCAAATGACCAACAATAAAATTACGATTGCTACGAAAAGTAGTATGTTGGGTAAGATATTGTTTTCGGTATTCGCCTCAGTTACTTGCTGATTTTGCTGTGTAGTACCGTCATCAACATCTATAATGTCTTCATTTGAAGTATCTGTAATATTAGGATTTAATTTATCTTTGGTACCATCTGTTACATCAGTATTTGCATATGGATTGACAATTTCTGGATCAGGATTGTTATGTTTTACCGCATATAATGCTTCATATCCAACCCAAAATAAAAGTGCAATTGCCACGACCGTTAGTAGGATTCGGAAATATTTTTTTCCTTTACCATCTCCAAAACCAAGTGATTCAAAAAAGTTGTTTTTAAATTTATATTCCGCAAATGCTTTTCCACGTGAAGTGCCCAACAAGTCTAACGGAATTGCCATTTTGAGTGCAGCGTCTGGATTTTTGTCCAAGTAGTTCAAATATTTAGCAATCTCAGCATTGTTTCCTTTCAATACTTTTTTCATATCAAAAGGCAACTCTTTCGGGTCAACTTCTTCAGAACTAAAAGGATTTTGTAACGCTTCTGCTTCTTCTACTTCTTCAATTTCAATACTAAATGCCGTTACTTTTGTTGGAATATTGACACCTTTTAAAGGTGTTTCGATCGTTGGAAATTGTTGCTGTGGATTTTGAATGATTGTTGCCCAATTTAAAACTTCAGTCAGTTCTATGAGCCCAAATTCGTGATGAAAAAAGTGTGGAATGTCGTTGCATAGTTTTGAAAATTCTTTCGTTGTCAAAGCCATATTCAATGTCGTATGCGCTGGAATGAAGAATTTATCATCTACTTTTTGAATTGCACTATTGCTTCCAATATCTATATTTTTTTGCTCCTTTTTTACGATTATCAAAAGCCCCGAAATACTATTGGCTTCTACATTGGGACATACATACGCTATACAATCTTGCAATCGTAATTGCATGCGTTGAATTTCTTGCAACCATATTTTTGGAGATGTATGCTTGATAAAAATTCCACAACGCGGATGCGGATTGTGATCGATAAATTGTAGCGCTAGTTTCATGGAGTTACAATATTTACGATGAACGGATCAATGTATTTTCGTTTAAAATCTTTAACACTTATGACGTTTAATTTTGAATCTTCAGGTAAGAAATATTCGTTTCCTGCAAATTCAGTATCCGTTGCCATTGCTAAAGTTACATCAATATATGAACTTAGATAGAACGTTTGGATCGAGGGATTTGGACTTGAAAATGTAAGCACTCCTTTTTTATCAATTTCAATACTGCTTTTATTTAAGAAAGTGAAGGTTGTTTTATTTATGAAAACTGCTGATGCCGCGTATGATTGCTCACTTTTGTCTAATTCGTAAGCAAGAGAATCATCGGCAAATTTTATTTTGTGCAAATCGTTAAAAATGAATGTTAAGTTTCTCGTAATGCTAACTGAGCGTATTTTTGTGAATACTGAACCCGAAAAATATCCGAAATAGTTGTCACTACAAGTGTTGTATTGATTGATTAGTGCTTTGGAAGGTGTAGTAATTTCGTCCGTGAGTTCGTATTCTAAGTTTATTTTTAGAAATACTGGTGTTGCACTGTATTGTTTTTTGGTGATTAAATATAATTCTTCTTCATGTACCAGCAGATTTTTGATATGAGATTTGTATTGAACACTGTAATCTCCTTTGCAAGTGTAGGATTCATGTTCAGTTTTTAGGTGCAACCAATCGGCGGTATTCGAAGAAACGATAATGATTTCGTCATTGAATAGTGTAGCGATTATAGGCTTTTTTTGGTTTGACATAAATTGGAGATCGTTCCGTACAATTTCAAATCCTTTGTATTGGGCATTCATTTTGTATAAAATACCTCGCTTTTGCAACACATATCCAGCATCAGCAGTAAAGAAATGTGTGAGATAACCATTTGGATAGCCATATAATAATGGATATGCTCTACTTGGTTTTTCACTTTTCTTGTTTTTTAACTTCTTTTGAAGCGCGTTTGGCGAGTGCGTCCACAATTCTTCTAATGGCAACAGGATGTGTTTTACCAATCGCTTACTGCCGTTTTTCAGCTTGTATACGTCTAAGTTTCCTTTTGTATCTGCGGTAATGATTCCTCCAAACTTTTCATGATGCAGGTTTAGCACACGTTGCATAGTGGCATGTTGCAAGGTTTTTGGAGATGTAAACAGGGTAATTTCAATATTTTCTTCTTCACATTGGACGATGAATTGTTCTATTGCGCTTGACGCATCTAGTAAAGGAGCTGTTATTTGTAATCCTTCTATGATTTTTATTTTTTCATCAAATGTAAGTTTCATATGTGTTTCGCCAATAGCATACGATTGAAAATCCATTTCGTTTTTAGGATGATGAATGAGTGCAAAAGCTGTTGCAAAAGATACTATTTTGGGTGTTCCCCAGTTTTTAATGGTCGTATCTATCAGAAAAATACGTGTTCGTAAATCTTCTTCTGGTGTCGTTTCGCGACGAATGAATAACGCTTCTTTGTTGGCAATTCTGTGTAAAAATATAATGTCGTCATTGGCATATTCTGAAATTAGTAAATTGTCAAACTTTCCTTTGTTGGTAATGTCTGAAATTCCACCAAGCGGCATTTCTCCAGGATGTGCGTAATGCATTGGCAATTGAATTCCTGACCAAATCCGTTTGATAAGATTTCCCATAAAGAACGTTTTAGGATCTTCAATGAGTTGTTGAATGAGGCTAATTTCTTCGCTTAGCGTTGCTATTTCTGTGTCTTCAGGAGCTACTTCTACAGGAACTACTTTTCCCCAAGCTTTTAGTAAAGCATTTACCGTTGGATAACGCTGATCTAATGCCGCCAATACATTAAAATCTTTACTCAAGGCAGTCATTGTGATTTCAGCTTTTTGACTGCACGCATTGAGTTCAAACGCTTTATTTTTGATACATCTTAAAATTTCTACTTCGTATTTGTTTTGCAGCATATACGGGCATTCTTTGAATAGAAATACAAATAAGTCGATCTTATTTTTATCTTTTTTGTATGCTGCGGGAAGTTCAATTAATGTGTCTAAAAAGTGTTGAGCTTCTGCAAAATTTATGTGTTTGAAAAGTAAGTCGTCATCAAATGTTTCTTGAATATTTTTGAATATGTCATCAATTGCTTGAGAAACTTCTCCAGAATTTGTTGCCAAGAAAGCCAATACCAATGCTCCAAAAGGTGGAAAACCATTCGTGGAAATTGCTTCTAATATTTTTTCAAGTTGTTCTTTGTAGGCAATCGTAATTCCATCTGGAACCGCAATACAATTGATACCGCCTTGATAATCTTGTGCATTTTCAATGATAGCAGCATCAAACATATAATCAATTTCCCATTGCCAGAAATAGTCTGTATAGGATTGAAAATAGTATATCGCTTTTTGCTGCGCTGTATTCATTGTTTATTGAGATCGTCGGTAACTACTAATACTTAATGGTTTGAATTGTTCTTTTGCTATTTTATAATAGCTGTGATCTGATTGTAAAACGATATATTCATCGTTTGTAACTTGTAAATTTTTATGATAAAAATTGCTCAATTCAGGATATTCAAAATCATATCCTGCTGGAATTAAAAAGTTGAGTTGTTGCCAATAGCTTTTCCCTGGAATCGGTAAGATTGGTGTTCCGAGTAAGAATGCATTTTCTTGTATAAAAGTCCACTGAATTTCTTTTAACCGTACTGCGGGTGCGTTTTGTATGTATACTTCTAAAACGTCTAAATTGACCAAAACTGCTTTGGCTTCGTGTTCTATATTTGAAGCAACAAGTTTGAAATCAATTGTTTCATTCACGCCAAAAAAGTTAAAGTTATAGTTTGGTATTTCAACAGGCAACGCTTTGTCTATGGGCGACCAAAGCAGTGACGTTTTGAGTCGTTCTTCGGGTAAATTCCCGCCAAGGAGAAATAAGGCATTGTCTTGTTGAACATATATTTTTTTGAACGGAATGCTACGTATTTCAGCACTAACAAGCTGATTGGGAGTTATTCCACGAACCCAAATATCTTGTGCATCAGTTGCCATCCGCAAGTTCTTCCACACGCGTATTTGTGCGAGTTTTTCTTTATATGCTATCGGCAATCGTAACCAATATTCTGTTACGCCTTGTGTAAGATTTCTTTCCACAACTGATCAATTTCATTGTTTATGTATTGTTTTTTCTCCTGATCTTTAATCCAATCTGTACGATTTTGCAAATAGCGAAGTTTGTCTTTTATCACATTTAATTCTTGCAATGACAAGCCTTCAGTAGAGAATTTTTGTTTTAAGCTGGACACTTCGTTCATTAATTCTTCCGGATTTGGCGCTTTGTTGAAAAATGCTTGCGGATGCGAACGTTCTGTCGTTTCTTCTTTTTCAATTAATGCATTTACCGTTCCTTGCAAAGTTTCTATTTGTTCTTCCGTATTCCAAATGTATTTTAACACCCATAAATCTGAAAGAATTGCTTCTGTACGATCGCACAACATTGCACTTGCCGCAACTAGGTTTTGCATTTTTACTGCGCGTCTATCGGATACTTCTATTCCTGTGTTTCGCAAACTGTGAATGAGTTCGATGTATGATTTTCTAATCGGCGATAAGTCTACTTCTTTGACATTGTGTTGCAATCCTTTGATTTCTTCGGGAGAAATTTGCGTGCGTTGTGTTTCTTCATTCCGTTCAAGCTTCCAACCTGCTTGCAATACTTCTTCTAAACGATCGGGTTTTACGTTGTCTACTTTTAATCGGATTAAGAAACGATCTAATAATGCCGCCAATGCTTCATCTTCTGGCAATAAGTTGCTGGCGCTTATAAACATTAACGCGGGTAAGTTTTTTGTTTCTTTTCCTCTGCGGAATATTTTTTCGTTTAACGCCATTAGCAAACTGTTCAGTATGGCTGAATTTGCATTGAATATTTCATCTAAAAAGACCAGTGAAGCTTCTGGCAACATTCCGCCTGTGTTTGTTTTTAGTTCTCCTTCTTTTAACAAACGAATGTCCAAAGGTCCAAATATTTCATTTGGTTCTGTAAATCGTGTCAATAAGTAATCAAAGTTGATGCCGCCAATGACATGTTTGGATAATTGTTTTACGATGGCACTTTTTGCGGTTCCTGGAGGTCCAAGTAAGAATACGTTTTCTCTCGCCAAGAGTCCAATTCCAAGTAAATCAATCACTTCGTCTTTTCCAACAAATATGTTTTTGATTTCGTCAAGAATGGTGCGTAATTTTTTTGTTTCGTTCATAATGTGTTATACTTCGGAAGTAAATGCTTTCCAAAAGTGATTTTTATGCGCTCCGAGATGAATTGCAATGTTTTCGTGAATGATGGTATGTTCTGTGAGACTGATGTCTTTTTTTTCGATGACGCGATCAATAAAGAGTGTTTTGAAACATCCATTTTGAAAGAGTTCTGTTAGTTTTTCTTGATCGATTTCCAAATTGAGATCGTGTCCGATAGCTGAATATGGAAACTTTTTTATGTGTGCTTTTAAGATTTTTAGCAACCAATCTTCAAAGTCAATGGCTTCTAATTCTTTGATGATAAATGGCAAAAAACGTAGCGATATGTCTGCCGAAAGGCAACTTGCAGGCGTTATTTCTGTTGTAAATTCTTCAAAATATTGATTTAAATCTTTGGGTTCGTCATGTCTATGTCCTAGAAATTGTGCGCCAAAGTAGATCATTTTTGCGCCCCAAATGGCAGCTTCTTCATCAAATTCTGGTGATTCAAACGGATAATTTAATGCTTCATTTTCATATTCTTGCGCTAAAAAACTACCTAAATCATCCAATTCATTCTTCGTTACTTTTGGTTTGTTTGTGTATAGCACAAATTGCCCCGAAGCACGCAAGTGATGAATAGTTTGCAGTATGTTGTTTTTAGTATTCAAGAATTTAAGCTAAATGGTAACATTATGTCAAGAAGACAGTATCCAAAAGAACGAAAATTTTGTGGGAATGGCAATTTTTGGATGTTGCCTTTTAATCGTTTTCGTACGATTTACGGGAATACCATACACCAACCATATACACTTTTCGTATTTTTAAATTCATAACCATAATATTTTTAATAATGAAAAAACAGAAATTAAACAGATTGAAACTGAACAAGAAAACGATTTCAGAGTTTGAAGTTAAAAACATCACGGGTGGAGATAACACACGATGGGCGTACGCAGGCACTTATTATTGCTGTATCCGCTATAAATAAAATACGCGTTTAATAAAAGTTAAAAACCGTTTCAATACGTGAATTGAAACGGTTTTTTTATGAACTATTCTAAAGTATCTTACTTCGCATAATATCCTTCTTCAGGAATC
>NZ_LBMG01000082.1 GCF_001005315.1 Kordia jejudonensis | reverse complement strand
ATAAACAGTTTGCCAGTTGACTCGACTGCGCATCTAGTTCTGCATAACTGAGTTGTTTATCATGAAACGTAACGGCAATTGTCGCTGGGTTTTCGTTGGCTTGCGCTTTGAAAAGTTCCAATACAGAAAATCTTGGAAAATCTGTATCTGTATCATTGTAAGCGTGAATTAACTCTTGTTTTTCTGTAGATTCCAACATTTGCAAACTTCCAATTGCCTGACTTGCATCTGAAACTACAGAAACTAACAATTGTTCAAAATGTGTCAACATTCTTGCAATAGTCGCTTCTTTAAATAACACAGTCGAATATTCAACATCTAAGAATAAGCCATCTGCTGTTTCGCTCGCGTTGATGATTAAGTCCAACTGCGCAGTATTGTGTTGCTTTGAACGTAATTCTACAGTACTATCGCCCAATTGTAAGCTTTCAATTTCTTCATTGTTTTGTAGCACAAAAAGTGTTTGAAATAATGGACTTCGGCTTTGATCGCGTTCCAAAGCTAAGTCATCCACAATACGTTCAAACGGTAAATCTTGGTGTTCGTATGCCGCCAAACAGGTTGTTTTTACTTGTTCGAGTAATTCTTCAAAAGTATCAGCACTTGGAAATTGGTCACGCAAAACGATATTGTTGACAAAAAATCCTATTAATCCTGAAATTTCTGCTTGTGTTCGGTTTGCAATTGACGTTCCGACACTGATATCAAACTGACCTGAATACCGTGAAAGTAGCACCTTGTATACACTGAGCAAACTCATAAATAATGTTGCGCCGTTTTGTTGAGTCAACGTATTGAATTTGGCTAGTATAGTTTGATCAATTGTGTGATATATTTTTGCGCCTTCTGTCGATTGAATTGGCGGACGTGCAAAGTCAGTTGGTAATTCTAAAATCGCCGCATCTTTTAGTTGTGAAGACCAAAATGTGAGCTT
Organism: Kordia jejudonensis; assembly: GCF_001005315.1. Taxonomy (GTDB): domain Bacteria; phylum Bacteroidota; class Bacteroidia; order Flavobacteriales; family Flavobacteriaceae; genus Kordia; species Kordia jejudonensis. Next base: position 8,458 of record NZ_LBMG01000082.1, on the reverse strand, counting down.
TTCTTCTAATATTTCGCCTGATAAATATGCGCGTTGCCAAATACTATAATCTGCGTATTGAATAGGTAATTGAGGTAAAGCAACCGTTTTTCCTGCAAGTTTTTCAGTGTAAATCGTCTCTAATTCTTTGATCAATATTGGCAACGACCAACCATCGGAAGCAATGTGATGTACAACTAAAATTAAAACATGATCCGTGTCACTTTTTGAAACAATACTTGCGCGTAACATGTAATCGCTTGCTAAATCGAATGGTGTTTTGGTAAGTGTTTCTATTTGTGTCGCTACAGTTGCTTCTGAAGCATTTGTTATGTGTGAAACTTCAAAATCGTCACTTTCGATAATTTGCTGATAACCAATTCCTTCGTGATCTCTAAAAACGGTTCGAAGCGATTCGTGACGTGCGACAATATGTTGTAAAGAATCGGCTAAAACTGCTTGATCTAAAGTTCCTGTTATTTCTAAAACACCCGAAATATGATACGCCAAACTACCTTGCAATTGGTCTAAAAACCATAAGCGTTCTTGACCAAATGACAATGGAATTCTTTCTGGTCGCTCAACCGTTTTTATGGCAGGAATGTTTGATGTTGTATTTCCTTTTTGTAAAAATTGAATCAACGCTTCTTTATGTTCCTTTATTTGCAGCGTTAATTCAGGAGAAATGGTCACAGATTTGCTCTTTTTCATTCCCAATTTTCCGTCCTTTACAAATAAGTTGATGCCGTCAGATTTAGCAGTATATAGTATGTTTAATAAATTTTTATGTATCATAATTTTATTAAAAGTGTAGTCTGATTGTTGGTTTAGAAGAATGTGATTTCTTCGTCGTCTTTTTCAATTTCTTGTGTGGCGAATATTTCCAAATACTTTGCGATTTCTTCAATAGTTACAAAGTGAAATACTTCTTTGACGCTGATCTCGGTTTCAAATACCTTCGATATTCTTGTAATGAGTTTGATGGCGAGTAATGAGTGTCCACCAAGCGTAAAGAAATTGTCTCGAATTCCTATGTTTTTTATGCCTAATAATTCTTCCCAGATGACTACCAATTGCTTTTCCGCTTCCGTTGTTGGTGCAACGTATTCAGCTTTTTGAACAGCAATTTGATCCAATGCTGGAAGTGCTTTTTTGTTGATCTTTCCGTTGGTATTCAGTGGAAATTCGTCCAAACGCATAAAACGATTCGGAATCATGTAGTTTGGCAATTGTGTTGCCAATTGTTCTTGAATGTCACTGAAGTCAATTTCAGTTTCCGAAGTAAAATATCCTACCAATTGTTTGTTTCCTGTTTCGTCTTCTTTGGCAACAACAACCGATTGTTTGATGGTTTCCAACTGATCTAAAGCCGTTTCTATTTCGCCCAATTCTATTCGGTAACCGCGTATTTTGACTTGATCATCTTTTCGCCCGATATATGCAATATTTCCATCTGGAAGCCATTTTGCCAAATCGCCCGTTTTGTAAAGCTTCTCGCCTTTTCTGAATGGATGATCTACAAATTTTTCTGCTGTAAGTGATTCTCGATTTAAATATCCTTTCGATAAACCTTTTCCGCTGATGCACAATTCGCCAATAACGCCAATTGGAACTAACGACAATTGATTGTCTAAAACGTACAATTCTGTATTGATCGTTGGTTTTCCAATCGGAACACTTGTTTGATCGTCCGTTAGATTTTCAGTACTATAATACGAACTGTAAATCGTTGCTTCCGTTGGTCCGTAAATGTTTTCCAACTTCGCGTTAAAACCTAGTTTATGATAGTCTTTTACCAGTTGAACTGGCAACGCTTCTCCTGCTAAAAAGAAATAGTCTAAACTTGAAAGTGTTTCTTTTTCAGTTTGTTGTAATTCTTCTAACAAAACAGCAAACAAAGAAGGAACTAAATTCAGATGTGTAATTTTGTATTTTTGAATCTGTTCTATAATACTTGTTGCTTCTTTTTCAGTATTTGTTGGAAATACCACAACACTTCCACCTTCTTTGATCCAACCAAAGAGTTCATGAACCGAAACATCAAAGGCGTAATTTGTTTTGAAGCCAATTCTGGCAGCAGCCGAAAAATTGTACAATTCAGAAAAACCGTTGAGAAAGTTGAATAATGATGCATGTTCAATCATGACACCTTTTGGAATTCCTGTCGTTCCTGAAGTGTAAATAATGTATGCTAATTGATCATCATTTACGTTCGTTTCAAACTGAGTGGATTCGTTTTCTAAACTTACAACATCTAATGAAATTACTTTTTGAGTTGTGTCTGAAAATAATTTTTCCAATGAACTTTCTGTCAAAATAAGTTCCGCAGCAATGTCGTTTAAGATAAAATCGATTCGTGTTTGCGGATTTGTCGGATCAATTGGAACGTATGCATGACCAGCTTTTAAGACTGCAAAAATTCCGATGAGCATTTCCACAGAACGTTCTATACATAAAGGAACCAAGCTTTCTGCTGGTAACTTTTGCTTTTGAATGAAATTTGCAAGTTGATTCGATTTATCTTCTAATTCTTGATAGGAAAGTGTCGTTTCTTTAAATACAATTGCTGTAGATTCAGGATTTTTTGCAACCTGATTCGCAAACATGTCTAATACCGTTTTGCCTTCTTCATACGAAACCGCAGTATTATTGAAAGTTTCTAGTAATTGCGTTTGTTCCGCTTTTGGCAACATTTGCAATGAGCCAATGGATTGTGAACTGTTTTGACAAATTTCTTTTAGCAATTGCGTAAAATGAACCGCCAATCGTTCAATGGTTTCTGACTTAAATAACGCCGTTGCATATTCGAATGCGACTGACATTCCTGTATCGCTTTCGCGAATTGTCAATGAAAGATCGAATTTTGCTGTCGTCGTTTTGGTTTCTGCTAGCGTAATTTTACTATCGCCCAAACGCATTCCTGTAATTTCTTCGTTGTTTTGAAGTACAAATAGTGTTTGAAATATTGGACTGCGACTTTGATCGCGATCTGAAACGATATGATCAACTATTTTTTCGAACGGAACATCTTGATGAGAAAATGCTTCTAAACTCGTTTGCTTTACGTTTTGCACTGTTTCAGCAAATGACATTTGTGGATGTATCAGATTTCGAATGACAATGGTATTGATAAAGAATCCGATGAGTCCCGAAATTTCAAGCTGTGATCGGTTTGCCACTGGCGTTCCAATAGCAATATCCGTTTGTCCTGAATATTTGTAAAGCAGTATGTTGTACGCGCTTAAAAGCGTCATAAATAGCGTTGCTTGATGATTTTTTGCAACTTCGTTTATGGCATTTGTCAGTGTATTGTCAATTTCGAATATATAGGTTTTTCCTTCCGTCGTTTGCACTGCCGGACGTATAAAATCGGTTGGTAATGCTAATGGTTTTGTATCTTTTAATTGTAGTGCCCAATAGTCAATTTTTCGTTGTAATATTTCTCCCGAAAGGTGTTTTCGTTGCCAAATACTGTAATCTGCATACTGTATTGGAAGTGGTTTCAGTGTTGCTTTTCCTTGCGTTTGAATGCTTTGATATGCTTCTTCCAATTCTTTTACAAAGATCGGAATTGACCAACCATCTGCCGCAATATGGTGCAATACTAAGAGTACTATATGTGCCGTTTCTGACTGTTTTATGATGGTTGCACGCAACATGTAATCGTGTGAAAGATCGAACGGTTTTTGTATTTCTTCTTGGATAAATTGATCTAATTCTTTGTCTAATCTCGCGGAAGCGAACTTATGTACTTCAAAATTATCAACAGTCATAATGTCCTGATAACCTTCGCCTTCCTGATTTTTGATGACCGTTCGCAAGGTTTCGTGACGTGCAACTAACGTCGTAATTGCTTGAGCCAAAATGTTTGTATCAATGGTACCGTTAATGTGTAAAACACCTGGAATGTGATACGCCAAACTTCCTTGCAATTTGTCAATAAACCACAACCGTTCTTGTGCGTAAGACAACGGAATATTCGCTGTTTTTTCTACGGGAAGAATGGCAGGAATTTTCACTTTTGCTTTTGTGTCAATAACTGCTGCAAGTGCTTTTATTGTTGCATTTTCAAAGATTTCCTTGATTGTGATGGCAACTTCAAAATTTGACTGAATATGAGCAATGAGTTGAATTGCCAATAACGAATGTCCGCCAAGTTCAAAGAAATTGTGCTGAACTCCAATGTTTTCTGCGTTTAACAGATGTTCCCACATGGTAATGAGTTCATTTTCTGTAGTTGTTTTTGGTGCTTCAAATACAGTGTTGTCTACATCCGTTGTTGCTGGTTTTGGCAATGAATTACGATCAATTTTTCCTGTACGAGTTCTTGGAAAATCGTCCACAAATACGAATATTTCAGGAATCATATGTTGCGGCAATTCATCTTTTAACGTGTTTTTGACACTTGAAAGCTGTTCTTTGTCTTCTTCTAAAAGATACGACACTAAGGTATTTTCATATACTGCAACAACTCCTTGATGCACTGTTTTTTGTAGCGTTCGTTCTATTTCTAACAAATCAATTCGGATTCCATTGCGTTTGATTTGCTGATTGTTTCTTTCAATAAATTCTAGCTCGCCTGTTGGCAATACACGTGCAATATCGCCTGTATGGTATTGTTTTTCAGTCTGTAAAGCAGTGTCGTTTTCTACTTCATTTATATATCCAAGCGTTGCATGCTCACTTTTATAAATTATTTCTCCAACGGCATAACTATTTTGTGTCAACATACCATTTTGAAGGATGAATATGTTTGAGTTTTCAATAGAGTTTCCAAGTGGAATTCTGTTTCGTTGTACCTCACTTTCGTGTGTGAGTATTTTTGTTGAAATGATAGAAGCTTCAGCGGCTCCATATATATTTACAAATAAGGACTTTGACTCAAATTTGTCTTTGAATGTTTCAAAATCGTTTCTAAAAACAGCTTCTCCACCTAAAACTAATGCACGAATATTTATTTTTTCGTTTTCTTTTAAGATACTTACAAATGCTCTAAATAACGATGGAACAATGTGCAATATGGACACTTTTTGACTTTTTATCCAGTTGTGTAATTGCTGTAATCCTGTGGTTTTTATATCGTATGTGGCAAGTGTTCCACCAACTAAAAGTGTACTGAACAAATCTACCACATACGCGTCGAAACTGTAGGTTGATAGCAAACTTACCGTGTCATTTTGCGTAATGGCAACGTTTTCGATATGCTTTTTGATAAAGTATAATACGTTTTTCTGATTTTGCACGACACCTTTTGGCGTTCCTGTAGAACCAGAAGTGAATAATATATACGCTTCGTCCATGGCGTTTGTGGCTACCGAAAGATTTTCAACGTTATTTTCGATGGTAGAATTTATAAGTAGCATTGGAATTTTCGCCTTTTTGGCAATTTGTTCCACTACTGCACGATGCTGCTCAGAAGTAATCAACAAGCTACTTTTTGAAACTACTACGTTATGTTGCAATCTTTTTACAGGATATTCTGCATCTAATGGTACATAGGAATTTCCAGATTTTAGCGTTCCTAAGATTCCTAAGATTTGTAATTCTCCTCGTTCTAATAATAATGAAATACGCTGTTTTTGAATTCCTTTGGCAAGAATCTCATTCGCAATAGTGTTAGCAATTGAATTGACAGTGCTGTACGTTAGTTGTCGTTTTTCATTTTGAATTGCTATTGCTGTTGGCGTTTTGGCAACTTGCGCTTCAAATTGTGCACTGATTGATTCTGTTATGGAAAGTTGACTTGCGTTTTTTGATCGTTTTTCTAGTTGATATATTGGTTTGGAGAATGCTGGAATTTCAGCAATTGTAACTGTTGGTTGCAACACAATAGTTTCTACAATTTTTGCGAACGTTTCCATCCAATGTGCCATAGTTGCTGGTTTGAAAACTGCATCTCTGTATACACAATTGATTCCGATTGCATCGTCATATTCTTTTATGTAGCATTCTATATCGAACTTTACGGCTGTTTCTAATGTTCCAGCTTTTGCTTCTGAAGTATCAAATGAATTGTCAGAACCTGCAGTATAGTTGAGTAAGTTGAAGAATATGGAAGTAAGTTCACTAGTTTGATTTCTTCCAACTTCTACGTTTTCAATAACTTTTTCATACGGATACAACTGATGTTCAATAGCTTCTAGTACAGAAGTGTTTACGGCTTTTAAAAATGCTTCGGCCGTTTGTGCGGTATCAATTGTATTTCGAACCAACACGGTGTTGAGATATACGCCAATTTGATGTGCTAAATCTGTATGCGATCGTACCGACATTGGCACTCCGATGATGAAATCATTTTCATTTGTTAGGCGTTGCAACATGATTTTGAAACTTCCCATCAAGATGCTTAACAAACGAAGTTGATGTACTGTTGAAAATTCGAGTAATTTTTCACGAATTTCATCTTTGAATACTATTGTGTAAAAGCTTCCTGAGTCGTTGGCGATTGCTGTTTCAACTTCTGCATCGTACGGTAATTGAAGTCGTTGTATTGGCGCTAGTAATTTCGTTTTCCAGTATTCTTTTGCTGAATTTACAGCATCTGAAGCTACATAATTGTGTTCCCAAGTTGCATAATCTTTGTAGCTAATTGTGAGTTTTGGTAAATTGATTTCTGTTTCAGCACGTAGACTTTCATAGCTTGTTATTAGCTCTTTTTTGAAAATTTCCAACGACCAACCATCTGCAATAATATGATGAATGGCAAAGACAAGTTCGTTTGTTTCTTCCACAATCGCCATTCTAAATAGCGGCCATTCTGAGAGTTCAAATTTTGTATTGTACACTTCATTTTTTACACTTGAAGCATCTTTTTTATGTACTTCTACAGCGTATGAAAGTGTATTGATTTCGTGTATTTTTTGCTTTGGAACACCTTTTTCGTTGGTGAATGTGGTTCGTAAACTGCTATGTCTGTTTACTACAATTTGAATCGCTTTGTTGAATGTTTCTAGATCAAATGTTGTTTCAAGTGTGCTTGATGCAAATAAGTTGTACGCGGCACTTTGTCCACTTAATTCATGTAAAATCCAGAAGCGTTTTTGTGCATATGAAAGTTCGTAAAGTTCTTGAACGTCCGCAATTGGAATTGAAGAAAGTAGCGCCGTTATTGGTGTTTCGTCAGCTTTTAAAATAACTGTTGACAGGTATTGTATTGTTGCATTTTCAAAGAAGCCACGCAATGCAATTTTTCGTTGAAAAGCTATTTCTACTTTTGAGATTAGTTGCAACGCGCTCAAACTATTTCCGCCAAGCGTAAAGAAATTGTCTGTAATTCCGACAGGTGTTATTTCTAACATTTCTTCCCAGATAGCAACTAACCTTTTTTCCGTCTCGTTGGTTGGTTCTATGTATTTTTTAGTTGCTATTAGTGCGTCTTTGCTGAGATTTGGCAATGATTTGCGGTCAATTTTACCACTTTTCGTCAATGGCAATGTGTCCAACGTTATGAAATACGAAGGAATCATGTACGCTGGTAATTGCTGTTGTAAATGTTGTTGCAACGTTATTTTGTCAAGTTCGTCCGTGACAATATATGCAACTAAAACCGTAGCTTCTTGAACTTGTTTTGTGGTCACGACAACGGTAGAAATTTGTTCTGAAAATGTTCCGATTGCTGCTTCAATTTCGCCCAATTCAATACGATAACCGCGTATTTTGACTTGATCGTCTTTTCGTCCGATGTACGCAATGTTTCCATCTGGAAGCCATTTTGCCAAATCGCCCGTTTTGTAAAGCTTCTCGCCTTTTCTGAACGGATGATCTACAAATTTTTCTTGGGTAAGTATTTCTTGGTTTAAATATCCTTTCGATAAGCCTTTTCCGCTGATACACAATTCGCCAATAACGCCAATTGGCACTAATGACAATTGATTGTCTAAAACGTACAATTCTGTATTGATCGTTGGTTTTCCGATTGGAACACTTGTTTGATCGTCTGCTAGATTTTCGGTACTATAATACGAACTGTAAATCGTTGCTTCCGTTGGTCCGTAAATGTTTTCCAACTTCACTTCAAAACCTAGTTTGTGATAATCTTTTACCAATTGAACTGGCAATGCTTCTCCTGCTAAGAAAAAATATGCTAAACTTGAAAGTTTTTCTTTTTCAGCATATTGAAATTCTTCTAGTAAGACAGCAAACAACGAAGGAACCAAATTCAGATGTGTAATTTTGTGCGTTTGAATCTGTTCAATAATACTTGTTGCTTCTTTTTCTGCATTTGTTGGAAATACAACCACACTTCCACCTTCTTTGATCCAACCAAAAATTTCATGAACCGAAACATCAAAGGCGTAATTTGTTTTGAAGCCAATTCTGGCAGCAGCCGAAAAATTGTACAATTCAGAAAAACCGTTGAGAAAGTTGAATAATGATGCATGTTCAATCATGACACCTTTTGGAATTCCTGTCGTTCCTGAAGTATAAATGATGTACGCTAATTGATCGTCATTTACGTTCGTTTCAAACTGAGTGGATT
>NZ_LBMG01000081.1 GCF_001005315.1 Kordia jejudonensis | reverse complement strand
TTCCGACCATGACTGAACCGAAGTTCGCTTTGTGTTAAAATTTCCAACTATTAAGGATTTGGCGGAGCAATACACTCATTTGGATTTTCAGTGTAACAACGTCCTTCTTCTGATTCGGTTGGACATGGTGCTGTAAGGCAACAATCTGAAAAAGGAATGGAGAAATACCCTAATCCTCTACCGCCGACAGGCTGGTTAACAGACGAAATTAATTTCTTGTTTAACTTCAAAGATTTTAAACTCTTTTTTTTCATAATAATACGATTTTTGAATATTAATAATTACCCGAAATTAGCGAAGTACAGAGCAACAAAAAAGAAACTATAGCTACGATTGTCGTATTCTCGGTTGTAATTGTAGGCTGAAAAATGACGAATTATTTATGATCGTTTTATTTTAAAGACGCATACATCGTTAATCAATAATTACAGTTTAAAATCATTGTAAAATCATTACTTTTGTCGCTACTGAATAAATTTTGAAAGCCAACAACGCTTCATATTTCTTATGAATACAAAAATTAGTGCGTTAGCCATTACATATAACGAGGAAGACAATATTGAGAAATATATTGAACAACTCTCGTTTGCCGATGAAATCATCATTGTAGATTCGTTTAGCACTGATAAAACGGTAGAACTTGCCCAGAAATATGATATTACGCTAATTCAACGAAAGTTTGACGATTTTTCTTCTCAGAAAAACTTTGCCATTGAGCAAGCTACACACGATTGGATTACCTTTTTTGATTTGGATGAAGAAGTGCCAAAAGCATTAGCTGACGAAATTATAGCAACTGTACAATCTGAAAACTCAATGAAAGTGTACCATGTAAAACGTGATTTTCATTTTATGGGAAAACGCATGAAATATAGTGGTTTTCAAACAGATGTTTCAGTACGATTGTTTCACAAAAAATACGGTCGTTACAATGGAAAACCTGTACACGAAACCATTGAAACAACTGAAAAGATTGGCACTTTGCAACATGCTGTCGCACATCAAACGTATAAAAGTTTTGACAATTACAATCAAAAGTTAAGTCAGTATAGTCGTTTGCAAGCCGAAGCGTTGTACAAAAAAAATGTGCGTCCAAATGCGTATCATTTTATCTTTAGACCTTGGTATCGTTTTGTACATCAATACTTTTTACGATTGGGAATTTTAGACGGAAAAGAAGGTTTCATTTTGTGTTATGTTCATGCGTTTTCAGTATTCAAACGCTATTTACAATTGTGGACGATGTATCGAAAAATTCAATAATTAGGTATGAAAAATGTTTTTTTAGAATCACATAATATCAAAAACCTTCATTTTGGGTTTGGTCAGTTCAATTATCATCTGATAAAAGGATTGTATCAAGCAAATATTGATGATTTTAAAATGACGCTTCACGCGAAAGACCTCAGCAAACTTAAAGACGAATTTGGAAATTATTTTGACTACAAGAAATACCAATCCTTTCGTCGCTATCCGATGCTTCGTATTCGAAAAAAGTACGATTTGTGGCATTCGTTAAACCAAAATATAAAGATTGAGCCGTATCATGATATTCCATACCTTTTGACGGTTCATGATGTCAATTTTATTGAAGAAGAATCCAATGACATGCATCACGAACGCAATGTCCGTTTTCGTAAAAAACTAGAACGTAGCAACGCTATTACCTATATTTCAAACTTCGCGAAAGCATCTACACACAAATATTTTGACGTTCCAGATGTTCCTGAATATGTCATTTACAATGGAAATCCAATTCGTGATGTGACACTTCCTGCAAATCATAAACCGCCACAAGTTTCAAATAAACCGTATTTGTTCAGTATCGGAGAATTTACACCGCGCAAAAACTTTCACACTTTAGTGGAAATGTTAGCGTTATTGCCCGATTTCAATTTAATCCTTTCGGGAAATAATAGCACTGAATATGCAAATGGAAAATTGGCTGAAACCATTCAAAAATACAAGTTGCAAGATCGTGTCATTATTACAGGGAAAATTGACGATTTGGACAAACAATATTACTTACAAAACTGTACTGCTTTTGTATTTCCATCATTGCGTGAAGGTTTTGGAATTCCGCCAATTGAAGCCATGCGATTTGGAAAACCTGTCTTTTTATCTCACAATACATCGTTGCCAGAAATTGGTGGCGAACATGCGTTTTTCTGGGAACATTATGATGCTAACTATATGGCAGAAGTATTTGAAAAAGGCATGCATACGTTTGAAACGAACAAAGAAATCTACGAACAGGCATACATCAAACGTGCTACAAGTTTTGACTGGAATGCAACGGCTAAACAATATGAAGAAGTCTATAGAAGCTTACTTTAATTTAGATCTGCGCTAACGCGCGATTAGATTATTGGACACGCTTCGCTTTTAGATTTTTAGTATGTTTGGTATTCGTTTATTCGAAATACATTTACATTTTACATTTTGCGGTTTTACATTTTAAATTCAGTATTCTAAACCACTTCTCAATTCATAATCTAGCATTTAAAATATACAATTACCCTGACGCAACCTTTTCAGAAAACTGCCATCTATCTTATAAATTGCTAAAACAAAATTGCTATGAAAAAGAAATTACTATTTATAATTTTGGCAGGATGCATAACAGCTTGCACTATCGATGAAGTTACTATGGAAGGAAGCTCCACTATTGAACAACCAGAACAACCTGTAGCCGTATGCTTCGTTGATCCGAACAATCCGCCTGCCGTTTTTGGCTCGCAGTGGAATGCCGTTAGTTTTGTAATTGAAACACCTGTAGATGGAAACGGAGATGGAGTTTTCTCTACTGATTTGTTCGAAGAAAGCTCGTGTACAATCAGTCCTATTATTTTTCGAGATGATTTTAAAGCAACAAACCCTTTATTTGTTCCTATTTCGCTACGTTTACTAGACGATGGCAATGGAAATCTCGTTCAAAATATTGACTGTAATGGAATTATAGACGGTTTATTTCCAACATATTCGCAGGAACAGGATATCGTATATTTTTGTTATTCTGGACAAATCGAATTTACAGGAACACTTTCTAATAATGATCAGACATTGACTATTGAGTTTACGAATGACCTATTATTTGGTTTCAACATTACAGGTGGAAATCAACTATTGAGACAAAATGGAACTGTAGAATCGTATGAAGGTGGTGCGATCGTAACTTTTGAACGTATATAAAACGCACCAAAATAGTTTAAAATTGATTGTATCTAGTGTTCAATTTTACTATTTAGAAAAAACTACGCTGTTCAATTGAATACCCGAAAAAATCATAAACTGTATTGCATTTACACAGTATTGCTCGCATGATAAAGCGCTATATAACAATAACTTAAGCACTTATTTTAAATTTTTACAAATGCCAGTATTTATGGTTGAGTTTTTATAAAACATCAAAAACAACAGTTCTTTTTCATCCTATAAATAAGTTTATTTGCTTCAAATGAATTTCAAAACCCTAAAACAGTAGCAATATGGAAAACTTAGTTGAAATTAAAAGTAACTACAATTCTTTAGATAAATTATATTTGTTTTTAGAAAGAGTATCAAATTTTGAATGCTCTAAAGAATATGATATTTGGGAACACAGAACTGACACAAACGGACAATTGGAAGAATGCATCATCATTAAAAAAAGTGGAATGCATGCCATAAAATTATTTTTTGTAAATAAAGATACCGTGAAAATAAATCACATCATTCCGAATAAAATGATGCATGCTTATTTTGGAAAAAGTGTAAAAGTGCGAAGAAACATTATTGAAATTCTTGCAGGTTTCATAAAACAAGCGTTGCTAAAAGGATCGCAAGAAAAAGCTTTTAAGGAATTAGAAAGCATTGTTTACAAAGCAGCTGCATAATTTTTTATAGAATATAGAAGTGATGTAAATTTTTATGATTTGCTAAAAAGTTTACATCATTTCAATTCAAAAATAGGTTGTACCCAATTTTCAATTTTATATTTTGATAGAATTTTTTCGTCAATTTCTAGGTATGGTGACGTGACGAAATCTTCTGGAATTTCAATTGCATCTTGGTCTACTACCAATATATTTTGCGAATGGTAAAAGTCGTAGTTGACAATATCTTTGTTGGTTGTGATGAGCTTTTTGCGATGTCCCAAGGCTTCAAAAATTCGAAAGGACAAACCAACTTGCTCTGTACGTTGAATTTCAACTATGATTTTTGCCTTTTGTATCAAAGCTGAAACTTCTGCAATCGATTTTTGTGTGGTAATAATTTCTACATGTTCGGCTGGCATTTCGCTTCCGTTATACACTTGAATATTGTAATTCCAATTGTGTTGCTTCAAATACTTTGCTAAGTTTTCAAGCAGTGGAAAACGGTAATCATTGGTAGAAATATTAAAAAATTGATATTCAAAATCTGTATGATTGCTTTCTTCAAAAATATAATTTGTCAGTAATTCTAAATTGTATTTTTCAACATCCAAACGATCATAACTATACACTTTATCAAATAACGGAATGATGTCTACTTTTCGTGGAAAACGTCGTGTGCTATCGTAATAATAGGCAATAAACTTTGTCGTATAACTTTTTATAAAGTGTAATACATCATCATTCAACACATCTGGACGAATGATAAAAATTTCATCTTGCTTGCCTAATTCTGTTATGGAAGATTTGATTCTATCGGTTACAAAGCTCTTTTTTAAATTCTTTCCTAAAAACAGTTTTGAAAAGAAATTCTGCACTTTGTGAAACGTGTTTTTATATTGAAATACAGGCTGATCTAGATATAAAATCTCCGCATCAATATGATTATATTGTTGTAATGCGCTGTGAATATGCGAAGTATAACCAAACGCATAGGGTGCAATAATGAGTGTTTTTTTAGAAGATTTCAATCAGTATGGGTTTAAACTTGTTGTCAAATCGAGCAATATTGAAATCAACATATTTGTTGATTGAAAATACCAAGCAAAGCTATCGAGATTCAATTAAACGAATTGTTTTCGTTAGCTTCTCGACTGCGCTCAAAGTGACAAAATAATTTCGTTACGCTCGTTTGTGATTTGTTTAGGACGAATTACACAATAATTCCCAATCCGTTACAATGCGGATAATTATAGACTCTTTTTCCTGTTGCTTTCGCGATATCAATGACAGCTCTTCGCACTTCAGGAAAACTTTCGGTATCATGAAAAACGGTACATTGGCTGTGTTGCGCCGCCCATAATCCACATTCGTAGGTTTCTTTATAATTGTGTACAATATCGACATGCGAAAAATTGTATTGCTTGTCATCTTTCTTAATCCAATCGCGATAATCTGATTTGATCAATTCAATATTTGTGAACTTAGCCAACGAAGCTTTTGTTTTATCGTAATGATCGCCTTTATGATCTGTATGTTCGTCACCGATAAAAATATCAATTCCTTTCACTTCTTTAAAATAGTTTGAAAAAACTACCGAAGAATAGCCAAATTCTACACCAAATTCTATGCAAGAATCGCGTCCAATCTCAAAACGATCTAAAATATCTTCAATAATCAATTCCAAACCTTCCCAAGCTGTTACCATTTGGATCATTTTTTCTGGAGTTGTCATTTTTGCCGGAACATAGGTTTCCATTGGCAATCTTTTGTGTAAAAGGTATTTTTTTAATTTTGAACGAAGTCCCATAATTGTGGTTTGTGTTTGCGCAAAAGTATAAAATTCAACAGAAAATTGTGTAATTTTGCGCAACAACTACGCATATGAAGGATATTTCTATTGTTATCATTAATTACAACACCGCAAAGTACACGTTGGAATGTATCAACTCAGTTATTGAATTTACAGACAAATCGCTGTCGTACGAAATTGTAGTTGTGGATAATAATTCCGACCCTGAAGATTTTACACATTTAGCACAAAATTTCCCAACGCACGATCATATTTCATTGCATAGAAGTGTTATTAATACTGGCTTCGGTGGCGGAAATATGTTTGGCGCACAATTTACCAATGGAAAGTATATTTTATTCCTAAACAATGATGCCATGTTGCAAAACGATTGTTTATCAATTTTACATTCGTACATGGAAAACAATCCAAAAGTTGGAGTCACCACGGCGCAAAATTATGACGAACACAACAATCATGTCATTTCGTTTGATCATGATAAAGGCATTCGAAAGTTGCTATTGGGAAGAAGTTTCTTAGAGAAAAACTGGGCAACACAATTTCCGAAACGTAAAAAAGAATATACCGAACCTGTTGCGGTAAATTTTGTCAATGGTGCGTTCATGTTTTTTAGAAGAGAAGCATTTGAAAAAGTTGGCGGATTTGACACAAATATTTTTCTCTATTTTGAAGAAATGGACATTTGTTTCCGACTCAGAAAACAAAATTATACCAGCGTTTTAGTGCCAGAAGCAAAAATTTTACACTATCAAGGTGTGAGTACAGGCGTTTCTAAAGCCATTAGTAAAGAAGGAATGATTTCGCATATGTATGTGATTAAAAAAAATTATTCATCCGCTAAATATCTCTTTATCAGAATGTATTATTGTTTGAGTTTTCTCATAAAACCTAAAAAATGGTTTATGCTAGGTTTGGTTTGGAGAGGCGCACACGTATCAGAATCGTTAAAACAACAACAGCAAATTCGATTTTAGTTATGACAGAAGAAATTCAGAAAACTTTTGATCAATTACAATCAGGAAATACCATATTATATCCTACAGATACTGTTTGGGGATTGGGTTGCGATGCGACAAATGCGGAAGCTGTAGCAAAAATTTACGCATTGAAAAAACGTGAAGAAAACAAAGCCTTAATTTGTTTGGTCAGCGACATTCGTATGTTAGCACGTTATATTGAAGAAATTCCAGAAGTAGCATATGAATTGTTAGAAGCTGCTGACAGACCAACCACGATTATTTATGACAATCCAATTGGCATTGCAGACAACTTAGTCGCTTCTGATAAAACCCTAGCGATTAGAATTCCTGATGATGAATTTTGCCAAAAACTCATTCGGAAATTCAAACGACCGATTGTATCTACTTCTGCAAATATTAGTGGACAACCAACGCCAAAAAACTACCAAGAAATAAGTGCTGAGATTTTAAAAGGTGTTGACTATGTTGTAAATTTGCAAAGCGAAAAAAAAGCCTCCAAACCATCGACAATCATTCAATTGCGATCCAATGGAGAAATTAAAATAATTAGAGCGTAGTTTAGTTGTTAGTTGCTTGTTTTTGGTTGTTAGATTTGTAAACCTATAAAACTTGATAAACTCATAAACAGAAAACACTCGAAGCGTATTACCAATGAATTACAAAGAAGCCTTACAACTCAATATATTTTCAACCATTTCAAAAGCGGCAACCGAATTACAGCTTGAAACCTACGTAATTGGTGGTTTTGTACGTGATTTCATTTTGAAACGTGGCGATGCAAAAGATATTGATGTCGTTGCTGTTGGAAGTGGAATAGCGCTCGCTAAAAAAGTAGCTTCACTCCTACCGAACAAACCAAAAGTACAAGTGTTTAAAAATTATGGTACTGCCATGATTAAAACCAAAGAAATTGAAGTTGAATTTGTTGGGGCACGTAAAGAAAGTTACGAACGTGGAAGCAGAAATCCTGCGGTAGAAAACGGAACGCTTCAAGATGATCAAAATCGTCGTGATTTTTCAATAAATGCAATGGCATTGAGTTTAAACGAAGCTACTTTTGGAGATTTGCTCGATCCGTTTAACGGTTTACAAGATTTAGAAGATAAGCGAATTGTAACACCGCTCGATCCAGATATTACCTATTCGGACGATCCGTTGCGTATGATGCGTGCCATCCGATTTGCTACACAATTGCAGTTCAATATTGATCCTGTTTCGTTGGAAGCTATTACGCGAAATGCAGAACGTATCGAAATCATTTCAAAAGAGCGCATCGTCGTAGAATTAAACAAAATACTAAGCAGCCAAACACCTTCTATCGGTTTCATACTGTTAGAAAAAACAGGATTATTACCGTATATTTTACCCGAATTACAAGCGTTAAAAGGAATTGACGAAAAAGAAGGTCAAAAACATAAAGATAATTTTTATCACACCTTAGAAGTTGTCGACAATATTTCCAAACATACGGAAGACGTTTGGTTGCGTTGGGCAGCATTGTTGCACGATATTGGAAAAGCGCCTACAAAACGTTTTCACAAAAAAATTGGTTGGACATTTCACGGACACGAATTTATTGGTGGAAAAATGGTGTTCAAACTTTTCAAACGTTTGCATATGCCACTGAATGAAAAGATGAAATTTGTGCAAAAAATGGTCATGATGAGTTCGCGACCAATTGTATTATCGCAAGATGGTGTTACAGATTCTGCTGTGCGTCGTTTGGTATTTGATGCGGGCGAACATGTGGAAGATTTAATGACATTATGCGAGGCAGACATTACGACGAAGAATCCGAGAAAGTTTGAAAAATATCATAACAACTTTAAAATAGTTCGTGAAAAAATCATAGAAGTTGAAGAACGCGATCATGTACGTAATTTTCAACCGCCAGTTTCTGGAGAAGAAATTATGAAAGCATTCAATTTGAAGCCTTCCCGAGAAATCGGAATCATCAAGCATGCGATAAAAGAAGCTATTTTGGAAGGCGACATACCAAACGAACACGATGCTGCATACACATTTATGCTTGCTAAAGGAAAAGAATTAGGTTTAGAAGTACATCCGATAAAGTAACAGATCCATACTTCTGTGAACCGAAATAAATATATAGATTGATGAAAAAACATTTTCATAAAATTGCCAAAATCACATTAATTCTTGTGTACATTGTTATCATTGCTGGCGCCGTTGTACGTATGACGGGAAGCGGAATGGGTTGCCCAGATTGGCCAAAATGTTTTGGATATTACATTCCGCCAACGGAAACATCACAATTGGAATGGAAAGCCAATCATTTTTATGAAGATGGAATGGTGATTATTGTGGATGAAGCGTTGCAAGTTGCCAAAGAAGATTTTACAACGACTACTTCGTTCAACAGCTCAAATTGGGAACCGTATACCAAACATGATTACGCAATTTTCAATGCGTTTCACACATGGGTAGAATACATCAATCGCTTATTTGGTGCGCTTGCGGGACTTGCCACATTGGTCTTACTTGTCGGTTCATTTTGGTATTGGCGAGAGAAAAAAATCATTACATTCTTATCATTTTTCACCGTTTTAGGCATGGCGTTTCAAGCTTGGTTAGGAAAAACGGTTGTAGATTCAAACTTGGCGCCTTTTAAAATTACAATTCACATGGTGATGGCATTGGTCATTGTAGCCGTCTTATTGTACATTGTCAGCGTCACATCCAACAAAATAAAATCACATAAAAAAGACAGTTTCTTTACAAAATTACTCTACGTTTCATTAGTATTAACTTTGATTCAAATTGTATTAGGAACACAAGTTCGACAGTTTGTAGATGAGCAAATTCACGCGTTGGGCGAAACCAGCAAATCGTTGTGGCTTGCCAATCCTGAACTCGATTTTTACATTCATAGAACGTTTTCCATTGTCGTTTTATTGGTCAATGTAGCCTTGTTTTACAGAAATAGAAAACTACTTTTAGGATTCAAAAAAATGAATTGGGTCATGCTTTTATTAGTGTTGGAAATCCTTTCGGGAATCGCCATGTATTACTTCGATTTTCCGTTTGGAACACAAACCATACACATTGTTTTGGCAACCATTTTGTTCGGAATTCAATTTTATTTGATCTTAGAAGCAAATAAAGCCACAAACAATGCAGAAAGTTTGTAAATTTGCAATCCAAATTTTTAAAGTACCATGATTTATAGATTCAGAATTATATTAGACGCAACAGAAGATGTATTCCGAGACATTGAAATTCAGGAAGATGCAACTTTTGAAGACTTTCATAATGCCATTACACAAGCGTTCGGTTTTGATGGAATGGAAATGGCGTCTTTTTACGTAAGCGATGACGAATGGAATCAAGGAGAAGAAATTTCTCAGTTTGATATGAGCGAAGGACAAGATGCAATTCGGTTGATGAATGAAACAAGCTTAGATGGCGTACTTTCGAAAGAGCAAACACGCTTAATTTACGTATACGATTTCTTAAATATGTGGACATTTTTGGTGGAACTTGCTGAAATTGCCGAACCAGTTGCTGGCGAATTGTACCCGAATTTATTATTTTCTCACGGAATTTTGCCAGACAGCGCGCCAGACAAACAGTTTGAAGCTGATGAAGATGAAGATCCGTATGGTTTCAACGACAGCGATGACGATTTGGACATCAACGATTATGACAGTTTAAACTTTGACGAAAACTGGAATTAACATTTATTTGGGCGTTCCCATTTTTAAATTGCTAACGCATTAAAAATAGTCAGGCTTTCGGCAGTCGCTTTTGCTCGTTCTGCTGAACTTCATTCAGCAGCTCACAAAGAGCTCCAACAATGCCTTTATCCTTAACGCAAAACTTGTCGTAACCTTCAAAAATCATAAATTTATTGACATTCTCGTCGTCATTTATAAATCACGATAGGCATATTTTTTTTCTTCATTCTAATTCGTATAGGTTTGAGTTATTAATTAATTTTTAAACCTTATTATTATGAAAAAAAGAAATTTAAAATCGTTGAATTTGAACAAAAGTTTAGTTTCAAATTTTCAAAAAAATGTACTTAATGGAGGAACTGGTACAATAATCTCTATCAATACACTTAACTCTATTATTGACGGTCCAGGCTGTGATTCTAATGCAGGTTGTACAGGTGGTCCTAATGAAACTTTATCTTGTCCTTTAGATTCGTGCGCATGTACAGGTCCATTAACAGGTTGTGGTTCTAATAAATAAAAAAGTTAAAAAGCGAACTTCGGTTCAGTCATGGTCGGAA
>NZ_LBMG01000080.1 GCF_001005315.1 Kordia jejudonensis | reverse complement strand
TTTCTAGTTGAAATTTGAAGATTTTTACTAGGTTTTTCTTTTTCCTTATAAAAATACGGAAAAGATTGGAGAATGGAGATTAGTTCTTTGCTGTTTGTTGTTCGTAATATTTTTTATCTGTGTTGCTGTATTCAAACATCTATTTTTCAAGAATAAAATTCCTAAAGTTAAGTGAATGTATTTTGTTTTAGTGTTCAATTTTCCTCAAATAGTTAGCTAATGTGTTCATTCTTAATTACTAAATTAATTATGCTTGTCATTATAAAAGGTTTTAAATTCCAGTCCACAACATTTTTATGTAATATATAATAAGTGTCAAAATTCCAACTACAATTATTAAGAGGTTTGACTTGACAATTTTTGAGATAATCATTGCAAAAAGTCCAACAATCAAAATTATTCCGCCTTCAACAATTGGACTGTTTAGATCAATCGTAATTTGTTTGTAAGATTCAACTTCTTCATATTCAAAAGAATATTTTTTCAAGATCAAGAATAATATAAAAATCATAAATGTTATCCAAAACAGCATTCCATTTCCAAGTATTATTATCCACTTTTTTTCATTTAATTCAGCTAAAGTCATGTCAATTTATGAGTATAAATGTTTCTAAAATATTTTTTAATCGTCTTGTGTATGATGAGTAGCGGATTTCTAGTTACTACTTTTCAGATTGGCGCTGCCATTCATTTTGTATTCATACTTTTTACTTGGAAATTGATTATTGATTCAGGTAAACATTCCAAACAGACATTGCTGTGCGTTCCACGCCGTTTTCATCGTACAAGCCTGTATCTCTCCACAATTGTCCCACATCTTTTAATTCTGCTGGAAATGTTTCCCATAACAAATCGTAATCTCTGTGCGCCCACCAAATTATAAATTCGTACTCTTGCGTTTGTGCATTTTCTAGTAAGGTTTCTAAGTATACACGTTGTCCTTGCTCAGTTCCATCAATAGACAAATTTAGATTGGGCACTACTAAATTTTCGGCAATATGAGCTGTTTCTACAAAAGCAATTGGTTTATTGATCGCGGCATGCAAGAAATCAAAAGTTTCTTGAAACTCTGCCTGAGTCTGTTGATTTTTGAAAAACGGATAAAAACTGATGGCCACAAAATCCATTTGATTCATATAGGCAATAATTTCGTTGCTGTATGCAGTTGGATTTGCTATTTCGGTTTCAAGTAAATTATGCAACGATATGGATTCGGATATTTTTAGGTTAGGATATACTTCTTTAATACGTGTTGTTACATTTTGAATCAGCATTTTATATGATTCCCATTTGTTTTCGGCTCTTAATCGCAATTCATTCACTTCAATGGCAATGACTAAGTAGTTTGGCGAAAATCTATCGACCAAATAGTGTATGTGCTTAAAATATGCATCTTCAATAGCTGCGTCATTTAGTTGTGTGTAGGAAGGAATTGAACCGTCAAAGTCCGTAGCGAGATCGTTTCTGTTTAAATTTAACATGCTAACCGAAAGTAACAAATCGTTACCGCTTATTTTTCTATTGACTCTTCCTGTAATTTCATTTGTAAATGCTGTTGGCAATGGTGTATCATTGATCCAAGCGTTCCAAGGAATTTTATTGTCAATATGTTCAACATAGATATCGCCATTATTTTCAAGAAAGTTATAGGTATTATCTACATCCGCCAAATTTGGTCCATAACTCCATGTTGTAAATCCCATTTTGAAGTTCCTGCTTGTCGTTTCAGAAAGGACAGTATCTTCGTTACAACTAAGCAGTATAAAAAAACTACAGAGCAAAAATATATGGAGTTTGTATGACATCATTTGTTTTTTACAAGTATATTTTTGATAACGGTTTTGGATATACTTGTAGTATTTATGTTCACTAATTTAAACAAAAAATGTATTATTATTTGAATTAAAGAAACGCTCCAAAAAACCGAATGGCTTTATAGAAGCGTTTTTAATTATAACTTTTGCATTTTTTTATTTTGATAAAACATTAGAAGGAATAAAGCGCCAAAATTATATTTCCTAATAAACTATTTATCTTCAGATGACATCTAAAAGTTTCATCGGGCAAACCGTTTTTTTAGAACATCTGCAAATTCAAATCCAAATACGAAGACTTCCAGCACAGAAGAGTACTAAATATAGTTTTAGATATTTCCAAAGAAGATGTTTTACATGTATTTGTCATTGTTTACCATTAATTTTTATGCTTTGTTGTATTCAGTTTATATACAAATACAATGATCAAAAATTACGTTAGTTATGCTTCTTTTGCTTGAATACTGGCAAGAATTATATTGACAAACGGGACTAGAAACAACCATTTGTTATATCCTGCGTCATTCAATCTTCGAAAACCGAGCGCAATAAAGGGAAGTAATGTAAGGAGTAAATAAATATCTCCAAGATTCTCAATGCCAAGTTTTACACCGAAAAAGGCTACTATGAATACAATGATATTTTCAATAAGGAAAAACATCCAAAATTGTTTTACGGTTGATTTTCCTGTGAAATCAAAGGTTCTTTTTAGTGGTTCTATGTAATAGTTCATAAAGTCGGTTTTTAATTGTTCTTCGTTATTTAAGTTTCAAATCCTACGTTTTAATGTAGAATATTTTCTACAAATAACAACAATAATTATCATATTATGATACGGTTTTCCGTAAAGTGTAGAAAATTTAGACACAAACTTAATTCAGTTTACATTTCTAAAATTATTTTTGACATTATGTAGTAGATTTATGATTGTACTCTATTGCCTTTATATTTTTAATCTTAACATCGTAATAGAAGAAATTTAGTGCGAAAATTATATTTTCTAGCAAGCTTTTTTTTACTTTACAATTATACTAGTACATCAGATTTTTCACTAGGAAATACAGCAAGAATGAGTCCTACAATGGGAATTAAAAATAAAAATTTGTTGATTCCAGCGTCATTCAATCTTCGAAATCCAATCGCCACGTAAGGAATAATCATTATAATTAAGTAGATATTAAATAAATATTCAAAATTAATTAGTGACCTAATAAAGCCTATTGGAAAACCTAGTAAAGAGAAAATTAAAAAGAACATCCAAAATGATTTTAGATCTGTTTTTCCCGAAAAGTTATTCCATTCTTTTACTGCTTCTATAAAATAGTTCATTTTTCTTTCAGTTGTATATTAAAAACAATTTTCCTCAATGCAAGATGCCGCCTCGTCAGCAATACAAGCCAATCCACCTGTAAATGCACATTTTAATGCTGTGTAAGTACTCCATTCTTCGTAAACAGCGTGTTGCACACAATCTTGAATTCCGTCATAAGAACAAGGATACGCTTGTTTCAAAAAATAATTTTTATTTGTTTCAATACTTGATTTTATCCCATTGACAACTTCAACGATTATATAAACTTCATCATTAATCATATATTTTACTGTTCCACTAATTGATGACAAATTATTCTGAATATAGATATCCAATTCAGCATCAGATAAATTTTCAGGTATATAGAATGAGCTTTCAAATTCTGAGTAAATCAAATTATCTCCATTTTTAGGAGTTTTTATTTTTGTACCTGCATAATTACTAATAATTTCAGTAAAATTAACTTTTTCAGATATGTATAAAAAAGTTTCTTGTTGTTCATTTTCTGCTCGATCTTCACTACAAGCAAAACATAGTATGCTTGTCAGTATAACAAATGCTATTTTTAATGTATATTTCATTATTTAAATTAGTTTTGTAAAAAATATTTTTATGTAAATATTTTTCGTTTTGTTTTTAGTTGTTCCTTTTCTCAAAATTTCCACTTTTGGATGGCCTTTCCAACTTAAAACATCAATACTAATAATCAGATCTCTAAAAATTGATTATAATGCAATATGCTTAAAATTAAGGGAATTTAAGAAAAATTATTTAAAAATAACTGTTATTTCCTACAAATAAATACCAAAAATAATTTACAACCTTACGGTTTTCCGTAGCTAGATCTTACTTTTTTATTTGTATTTTTATAGGCTGTAAAAAAAAAATGCTCCCAAAAACCAAGTGGCTTTGTTGGAGCATTTTTATGATTTGATGTGATTCCGCATCAAGTGCGGAATGACACATTTGTATAAGTTTTTATTTACTCAAATACATTTTTCTACGTGAATATAAGTTGTAAAAGTCATCATCTTTTAAGCTGTCAATGAATAAGATGCTTTCTCCTGTACTTTTCATTTCTGGCCCTAAACGCTTGTTTACATTCGGGAATTTGTTGAATGAGAATACAGGTTGCTTGATAGCATATCCTTCTAGTTGCGGGTTAAAATCGAAGTCCGTTACTTTTTTCTCTCCTAGCATTACTTTCGTTGCATAGTTTACATACGGTTCTTTGTAGGCTTTCGCGATGAATGGAACGGTACGGGAAGCTCTCGGATTGGCTTCAATGATGTACACCATGTCATCTTTTATGGCAAACTGAATGTTGATTAAACCAACCGTATTTAATGCTAAGGCAATCTTTTTTGTGTGATCTTTAATCTGTTGCATGACAAACTCACCCAAGTTGAATGGCGGCAAGGTTGCATTTGAATCTCCAGAGTGAATTCCGCAAGGTTCAATATGCTCCATGATTCCGATAATATATACATTTTCGCCATCACAAATTGCATCTGCTTCCGCTTCTATGGCTCCATCTAAATAATGATCGAGTAAAAGTTTGTTGTTTGGAATTTTACGTAGTAAATCAACCACTGTTTCTTCCAATTCTTGCTTATTAATCACAATTTTCATTCCTTGTCCTCCAAGAACGTATGAAGGTCTTACCAAGATTGGAAAGTCCAATTCGTCTGCCAGCGCTAAGGCCTCATCCGCATTTTCAGCAACTCCAAATTCTGGATATGGAATGTTGTTTTCTTTTAATAATGTTGAGAAACTTCCTCTGTCTTCCGCTAAATCTAACGATTGGAAAGTTGTTCCTATAATTTTAATTCCGTGACGATCTAACTTTTCAGCTAATTTCAACGCGGTTTGTCCACCAAGCTGTACTATAACTCCTTCTGGCTTTTCATGCTGAATGATATCGTAAATGTGTTCCCAGAAAACAGGTTCAAAGTATAATTTATCTGCCGTGTCAAAATCTGTAGAAACCGTTTCAGGATTACAGTTAATCATGATCGTTTCATACCCACATTCTGCAGCAGCTAAAACGCCATGCACACAACAGTAATCAAACTCAATTCCTTGTCCAATACGGTTGGGTCCAGAACCTAAAACTACTATTTTCTTTTTATCCGTTACAATACTTTCATTGTGTACAAAACGATGTCCGTCTGCCGTTTCAATTTCAGCTTCAAACGTAGAATAGTAATACGGTGTTTTTGCTGTAAATTCTGCCGCACACGTATCAACCAATTTGTATACACGCTTGATGCCTAGCTCTTCACGTTTTTTGTATACTTCACTTTCCCAACAGCCTAACATGTGTGCTATTTGTCGGTCTGCAAAACCTTTTTGCTTTGCTTCCAATAGTAAATCTTTCGAAATACTATCAACTTTGTTGTGTGAAGATATTTCTTTTTCTAATTGATATAATTCTTCGTATTGACGTAAGAACCACATGTCAATCTTAGTAATTTCATGAATTCTACTCAACGGAATTCCCATCTGAATGGCATCATAAATTACAAATACACGGTCCCAAGACGCATGACGCAATTTACTAATGATGGTATCGTAGTTTGTGTATCCTTTTCCATCGGCACCTAACCCATTTCGCTTTATTTCAAGCGATTGTGTAGCTTTGTGTAATGCTTCTTGGAATGAACGCCCAATTCCCATTACTTCTCCAACGGCTTTCATTTGCAAACCTAATTCACGATCTGAACCTTCAAATTTGTCAAAGTTCCAACGTGGTATTTTTACAATTACATAATCTAATGTTGGTTCGAATAATGCCGAAGTCGATTTTGTAATTTGATTGTCTAATTCGTCTAACGAATAACCAATGGCTAATTTTGCTGCTATTTTTGCAATTGGATATCCTGTAGCTTTACTCGCCAATGCTGACGAACGTGATACTCGTGGATTGATTTCAATGGCAATAATATCTTCTTTTTCATCTGGACTTACCGCAAATTGCACATTACAACCTCCTTCAAAGTCTCCAATACTTCGCATCATTTTGATGGCCATATCACGCATTTTCTGATATGTACGATCTGATAATGTCATCGCAGGTGCCACGGTGATAGAATCTCCTGTGTGGATTCCCATAGGATCCATATTTTCGATAGAACAGATAATAACTACGTTGTCATTTTTATCACGAAGTAATTCTAATTCGTATTCTTTCCAACCCATCATCGCTTTATCGATCATTACTTCATGAATTGGTGAAGCTTCTAATCCGCGACGTAATAATTCGTCAAAATCTGCTGGATCATATACTATAGAAGCGCCTGCGCCTCCAAGCGTGTATGAGGCTCTAATTACCAACGGAAAACCAAATTCTTGTGCAATTTCTTTTCCTTTTAAGAATGATGTTGCAGTAGCTTGTGGCGCCATTCCAACACCAATTTGCCCCATTAACTCTCTAAATTTCTCACGATCTTCCGTAATATTGATTGCTTCAATGTCAACTCCAATAAGTTTGATATTAAAATCTTCCCAAATTCCTTTTTCATCCGCTTCAATACAAAGATTCAAAGCTGTTTGTCCACCCATTG
Source organism: Kordia jejudonensis (assembly GCF_001005315.1). Taxonomy (GTDB): domain Bacteria; phylum Bacteroidota; class Bacteroidia; order Flavobacteriales; family Flavobacteriaceae; genus Kordia; species Kordia jejudonensis. The sequence goes on along the minus strand of NZ_LBMG01000080.1, from coordinate 4,806 downwards.
TTGGTAAAACGGCATCAATATTTGGATGCTTTTTTAGGACTTCAATAATCGATTTGGTGTTGAGAGGTTTTAGGTACACATGATCGGCCATGGAAGGATCGGTCATGATGGTTGCAGGATTTGAATTGATAAGGATGGTTTCGATTCCATCTTCTCTAAGTGAACGTAATGCTTGTGATCCTGAGTAATCAAATTCACAAGCCTGACCAATTACAATTGGTCCAGATCCGATAATTAAAATTGAATTTAAGTCTTTTCTTTTTGGCATGTTGGATTCGTGTGTGTTGTGTTGCTAAAAATAAAAAATGTTCAGGTATAAAAAAAGGTGTTGCTTCTAAAAAAACAACACCTTAATTTATATGATAGTATATCATTACTTCTTATGTCTCAATTCAGATGACACAGAAACTTTCTTTCTTCCTTTTGCTCTTCTACGCGCTAGCACTTTTCTACCGTTTACAGAAGCCATTCTTTCTCTGAAACCGTGCTTGTTTCTTCTTTTTCTTTTCGATGGTTGAAATGTTCTTTTCATTACTTTAAATATCTTTAATTTCTCTTGTCAATAATTGTAAATGCACGCGAGATTCTTTTCTAAAAGTGCGGCGCAAATATACAAAGAGTTTTTACTTTCACAAACAGATTTTAAAAAATATTTTAGATTGTTTTTTATACATTTGCAACCTCGATAAATATATATCCATTTATGTTCAACAAAAATATCAAATTAATCATAGCGGCAGCCATTTTTGCCTTTGCAATTTATCAATTTACTGAAAGTTATATTGGAAATGGAATATTCTTGATTCTTTTAGCTGCTATTTTCATTTTATTATACTTTAAGAATGAAATTATTTTATTGTCATTTTTAAAATTACGTAAGCAAGATTTTGATGGTACAAAGCGTTTGCTTTCCAAAATTAAAAACCCTGAAACAGCGCTGACACGAAAGCAACAAGGATATTATTACTATCTACATGGTATTATGGCATCGCAGAACAATTTGACACAAGCCGAGAAGCATTTGCGTAAAGCAGAAAAATTAGGTTTGAGCATGGATCATGATATGGCGATGGTAAAAATGACTTTAGCGGGAATTGCAGCACAAAAAAATAGAAAGGTGGAAGCGAAGAGCTTGATTAAAGAAGCTAAGACGCTCGATAAGCGAGGAATGATGACCGAACAGATAAAGATGATGGAACAGCAAATGAAACGCGCTTCAAACGCTCCTAAACAACATTACGGCAATCGTCAGAATATGCGTAGAAGATAAAAAGTGATGAACTTTCAGTAGTTGATTGGTTTTCGATACTAACTTCTGATCGCTCAATACTATTTCAAAAACCGTACTTTTGTTGAAATTCATCGCAAAAGCAAAAAAATTGATCGATTTACCAAATATTCAAACACGTAAAATTGCCATAAAACTAAAACCTTCTGCGGAAATTTTAGTCAAAAAAGGACATCCGTGGATTTTTGAAAATAGCATTGCAAAGCAAAATAAAGAAGGAAAATCGGGCGATTTGGCAATTATATTTGACAATCGAAAGAATAAATTTTTAGCCTGCGGTTTCTACGATCCCAACTCTCCTATTCGAATCAAAGTACTCCAAGCCAATACACCTGTGACAATTAATGCAGCTTGGTTTGCGACCAAAGTGAAAGAAGCGTACGAGAAACGAATTCCATTGTTACAAACAGCAACTAACAGTTACCGATTAATTTACGGAGAAAATGACAACTTGCCTTCATTAGTCGCTGATGTGTATTACAATGTCTTGGTTGTAAAACTCTATGCGTCGTATTGGTTTTATTATTTAAAAGATATTTTACCCGAATTAATCAAGATCAGCAAAGCAGAAACAACCGTTTTACGCTTAAGCAGAAATGTGCTCAAAGAGAAGAATGAATTTGGTTTTACAGACGGACAAATTTTAGATGGCGAATTGCATAATGACGTTATTGTGTTTAAAGAACATGGTGTCAACTTTTCCGCAAATGTAATTCACGGTCACAAAACGGGTTATTTTTTAGATCATCGAAACAATCGAAAAAAAGTGGGCGAACTCGCTAAAAACAAAACTGTTTTGGATGTTTTTTCCTATGCTGGTGGATTTTCCGTTCATGCGTTGGTTGGTGGCGCAAAAGCTGTTACGAGTTTAGATATCAGTGCGCCTGCCTTGGAAATTGCAAAACGCAATGCCAAGCTGAATCAATATACGGGAACACATGAAATTATTGTTGGCGATGCGTTTTCAGCATTGAACAATCTGGCGCAAGCTAAACAGAAATTTGACATTGTTGTGATTGATCCGCCATCGTTTGCCAAAAGTGCCGCAGAAGTTGACAGAGCATTGGCGAGTTACAAAAAATTGACACAACTTGGATTACGCTTAGTTGCAAAAAAAGGAACGTTGGTGTTGGCTTCTTGCAGTTCACGCGTAACGTCTGATGTCTTTTTTGAGTTGGTTGAAGAAACGCTTCACAGAAACAACGCAACGTATACAATTTTAGAAAAAACATTACACGATATCGATCATCCAATTGGTTTTAAAGAAGGTGCATATTTGAAATGTGTGTATGTGCAAATTGATTAATTTTCAACTTTCACACAAAAACTTCAAATTAATTATACAAAAAAAGTTTGGCAGTTCAGGACTATTTTCTACACTATGTAATTTAATGTATTATGAATAATTGATTTTTAAAGAATAGACATATGAGATAATTTTGAATATTGTCCTTCTATTTTTAAATCTTTTAGTCATTAATTTTCGAAATCATAAGCATACACATAAAAGTTCCGTATATTCCATTTCTAACCATTAGTTATCAAAATAGTACGCTATACTGATAACCTAAACCACGATCCATGATTACAAAAATTACGGTGCTAGCCATTTACGTAGGTATTCTATTTTTAATTGGAATCTTAGCCTCGCGTAGAGTCAAAAGTATGAGTGATTATTATGTTGGAGGCAAAAAGATGGGCTTTTGGGCAGTTGCCTTTTCCGCAAGAGCCACTGGCGAATCTGGCTGGCTTCTTATTGGACTAACAGGAATGGGCGCTATCGCTGGATATTCTGGATATTGGGTTGTAGTTGGCGAATTACTTGGTGTTTTTCTGTCTTGGCAATTTATGGCGAAACGTTTTAAAAAGCGGTCTGACGCATACAAAGCCATTACAATTCCTGATTATTTACAAAGTCATTTCAAATCGTCCACAAACACATTACGGATCATTTCTGCTTCGGTATTAGTTGTTTTTGTCGTCATCTATGTCGCTTCACAAATGGACGTAACAGGTATTGCCTTCGAATCTATGCTTGGAATTGATTACCGAATTGGCGTGCTTATTGGTTTTACCATTGTACTTATTTACATTTTTATTGGCGGATTTGTCGCGGCAGTTTGGTCAGACATGTTTCAAGGAATTCTGATGTTTTTCGGATTGGTTTTGTTGCCAATCGTCGTGTGGTTTTCTATGGATCATGGCGCAGGAATTACCGCAGGACTAAACGCTATTGATCCTACTCTAACCCAAGTTATGGGAAGAAGCACAGACGGTTGGATGAACTTATTTACAATTCTTGGGTTTTCTATGATTGGTTTGGGCTTTTTGGGTTCGCCGCAAGTATATGTGCGGTTCATGTCGATTGAAAACGAAAATGAAATTGACAAAGGAAAATGGGTTGCACTTTTATTTACACTTTTAACGGATGCCGCAGCCGTAACTATTGGTATTTTGGCGCGAATTTACTTTACACAAGAAGGACAAGATCCTGAATCCATTTTAGGAACTGGTGGAGAAGATGTGCTAAGTATGATTACCAATGAATTTTTACCAACCATTCTCGTTGCAATTTTTATAGCAATTGTGCTTTCCGCAATTATGTCTACCATTGATTCTTTATTGATTTTAGCATCAAGTGCGATTACACGCGATTTTTATCAGAAAATATTCAGACCTGATGTAAAAGATGAAGATTTGACAAAATTTTCCAGATTAGTGACTATTGGCATGGCAATGGCTGCTTTGGGAATAGCGGTGTTGTTATACAATTTGTATCCTGATAGAAAAGTTTTTTGGATCATGATTTTTGGTTGGTCGGGCATTGCGGCTACCTTTTGCCCTGTTATTATTCTATCGTTATTTTGGAAAGGATATACAGAAAAAGGAGCTATTGCGTCTATGATTACTGGTTTTGCTTCTGTGATAGTGTGTAAATTTGTATTTTCGAATATGGAAAGTGTTGGCGCCTATTTTGTTGAATTGGATGTCCTAGCACCTTCATTTGCTTTCGCGATGATTGTTGGATATATCGTTTCAAAACTATTTCCAAAAAAGCATACTGAACAACCTGAAACTATTGAATGATTTTAATTTATAACAATCGTGGTATTTTAATTCCTGTATTTTTCGCTGTTCCATTTTTAGGCGTAATGCTTTTGATTGGCGCATTGAAAAGTTATATAAATACATCTTTTTCAACTGATTGTATTTTTGAAATTGGTGTCGGTATTGGATTGATCATTTCTTCCGTATGGACGTATTTTACAAGTTTTGATTATGTAATGAATAATGGACAAAAAGAAAAGATTGAAATGAATCATCATTTCTTTTACATCTCAAATAGATTGTGGAGTTATATTATGTTAGTTATTGGAATTTTAGTGATAATTTCAGGAATATTTGAATTCTTTTTTGATTAAAAAATCACTCGAAGTGACGGTTTAAGTTCATTTATAATTTAATATTTCAAAGTTATGTTTTGAATTACTTGTACTTCCCTAAATAGAGTTGACCGT
>NZ_LBMG01000008.1 GCF_001005315.1 Kordia jejudonensis | reverse complement strand
AAGTGTCAACGAATTACTTAACCTTTACAATATCGAGCGCAGTCGAGATAAATTTTAATGTAAAAAGTTATTAGTTTTATAATATTAGAAAAATGAATCAGGAAAAAATCAAAATATAAAAGTATCATCTAACAACCAAAACCCAACGCCCAACAGCCAAAACCTTTAACCTAAAACCCAAAAATCCAACATCAAACACCCAACAATGAGCAAACTAGAACAAACGGAAGGCTATCGGATCATTCATAATTGGATGGCAGACAAAGGCTTTTCTCCATTTGACTTTCAACTGAAATCGTGGAAAAAGTATGCGCAAAACTATCACGGACTTGTTGTTGCACCAACGGGTTTTGGAAAAACATACGCCATGTTTCTGGCAGTATTGATCGATTATTTAAATCATCCTGAACAGTATAAAAAAGGCATCAAGTTGCTTTGGATTAGTCCGTTGCGTTCATTGGCAAAAGATTTACAAATTGCCATGCAAACTGCTATTGACGAAATTGGGCTCGATTGGCAAGCCGCCGTGCGAAATGGCGATACGTCTACAAGTGTACGCCGTAAGCAAGAACGTGCAATGCCTGATATTTTACTCACAACTCCCGAAACCATGCATTTGCTGTTCTCACAAAAGAAAAACTCACGCTGGTTCAAAAACATTCGTTGCGTGGTTGTTGATGAATGGCACGAATTACTTTCTACCAAACGCGGTGTATTAACCGAACTCGCCATTGCACGTTTGCGATCACTTTCAACCAACATTCGAATTTGGGGCGTTTCGGCAACGATTGGAAATTTAGAAGAAGCCAAAACGGTATTAATTCCTTATGAAAATGTCAAAACAACGATTGTTACATCAAAAGAAAAGAAAAAACTCAACATCATTTCATTATTGCCCGATGAAGTTGAATTGTTGCCTTGGGCAGGACATTTAGGCGGAAAATTGGCAAAAAATGTATTGAATGTTATCTATGAAAATAATACCACTTTGGTTTTTACCAACACGCGAAATCAAGCAGAAATGTGGTATCAATTGTTATTAAATGCCGATGCAGATTTAGCGGGACAAATTGCCATTCATCACGGTTCTATTGACGCCAAATTGCGCAATTGGATTGAAGATGCCATCAATAATAACTTGCTCAAAGTTGTAGTGTGTACATCGTCTTTAGATTTGGGAGTCGATTTTAAACCTGTTGATTGTGTAGTGCAAATTGGCTCTGCGAAAGGAATTGCCCGATTTATCCAACGAGCAGGACGAAGTGGACATTCGCCTAATGAAATCTCAAAAGTATATTTTGTTCCCACACATACGCTGGAATTGATAGAAGTTTCTGCCCTAAAAGAAGCAGTAAAACAACGCGATGTAGAAGCACGAACGCCAATGGTTTTAACGTATGACGTGTTGGTTCAATTTTTAGTTACTTTAGCTGTTGGCGAAGGTTTTCAAAAAGAAGAAACGTTTCAAATGATTCAAGAAACACACGCTTTTTCCTATCTCACAGAAGACGATTTTGAATGGGTCATGCAATTCATTACAAAAGGCGGAAGCACATTGCATGCGTATGAAGAATTTCACAAAGTAGTTTTTGATGAAGAGAAGGAATTATTTGTCGTAAAAAGTAGACGAATTAGTATGTTGCACCGCATGAATATTGGCGCTATCGTAAGCGATGCTATGTTGCGCGTAAAGTACATGAAAGGTGGTCACATTGGAATGATAGAAGAATATTTCATCTCCAAACTAAAAGTCGGAATGCCGTTTGTATTGGCAGGACGTGTATTGGAAATAGTACATATAAAAGACATGACCGTTATTGTGAGAAGGAGCAAAGCTAAAAAGGCCATTACACCAAGTTGGAAAGGCGGACGTTTACCCTTGACTTCTTATCTGAGTCATTATTTACGCTTAAAGCTGAATGATGCCTTACAACCTTCAACGCGTGAACGTGAATTGAAGTTTTTGAATCCGTTACTGATGACGCAGAATAAAAAATCGCATATTCCAAAATCGGATGAGTTTTTAGTAGAAAAAATACAAGCAAAAGAAGGTTGTCACTTATTTTTTTATCCGTTTGAAGGACGTTTGGTCAATGAAATTATGGCGTCGTTAATTGCATATCGAATTAGTAAATTGCAACCGATGACGTTTTCCATTGCGATGAATGATTATGGTTTTGGTTTGCTGAGCGATCAAGAAATTCCTGTAACGGAAGCCAATCTGAAAGTAATTCTATCAAAAGAACATCTTATGGATGATGTCATTGCGAGTATCAACGCTTCTGAAGTTGCAAGTCGAAAATTTAGAGACATCGCCGTCATTGCTGGTTTGGTTGTACAATCGCAACCTGGCGCTAAAAAAACAAACAAAAGTTTACAATCGTCTTCAAGTTTAATTTTCAAAGTTTTGGAAGACTACGAACCGAATAACTTACTTTTGCGGCAAGCATATACGGAAGTGTTTAACGAACAATTGGAAGAAGCACGACTGCACGAAGCATTTGATCGTATTTCGAAGAGTACAATCATTTTAAAACAAGCAAAAGGATATACACCGTTGAGTTTTCCAATAAAAGTAGACAGCTTACGAAACACTATGAGTAATGAAAAATTAAGCGATCGTATTGCACGCTTACAGAAACAACAATACAAACTAATTACGTGAATATAATTACAAAAAATATACAATTTGGTGGCGAATTGCTTACGTTAACCAATCAACGTGTTGTGTATTGGAAACCTCAAGAAGCGTTGATTTTGTCAGACATTCATATTGGGAAAACGGCACATTTTCGTCAACATGGCATTGCAATTCCTGACGATGTATTGGTAAAAGATTTACAGCGTTTGCAAGCACTTTTAGAACACTTTGCACCTAAAAAGGTTATTGTTGTGGGCGATTTGTTTCATGCCGATTACAATCAGAATTTCGACATCTTCATACAATGGATGCAACAGTTTCATAATCTTGAAAAGATACTCATTCGGGGAAATCACGATCGTTTCAAAATATCTTTTTATGAAAGTTTAGGCTTTACGACGCATATACAATTAGAAATAAACTCTTTGGTATTTGTGCATGAATCCATTCAGCCTACGCCGAATCAATATTACATTTCAGGACATACACATCCTGGTGTTCGGATACAAATGAAAGGCAGACAATACTTAAAATTGCCTTGTTTTCAAGTCACACAGCAACAATTAATTTTACCTGCATTTAGTCTCTTTACAGGATTAAACACGCGAACGGACATGGAATCGGTAAAAAACTATGCGTTTACAGAAGATGCCATCTTAGAGTTCTAAAACAAGTTTATGTCTAATGCTAACATTTACAATTGGTTATCGATTGAAATAAAAAAAGTCTCAAAAAAACCTATGATTTTGTTTTAAGAATTAAAAAAGGTTTCTATATTTGCATCCGCAATCAGGAAATACCTGATGAGACACTCGGAGAAATGGCAGAGTGGTCGAATGCGGCAGTCTTGAAAACTGTTGACTGTAACAGGTCCGGGGGTTCGAATCCCTCTTTCTCCGCAAAAGAAAAGCTTCACAATCATGTGAAGCTTTTTTAGTTTTATATAAAAAGGTAGTGTTTTACTACTGTTTCATTAGAAAATGTTATGCATTAATGTTTACTATCCACAATCTTCACAGGATTTTTATCATCATCAATAGCGACAAACGTAAATAAACCTGTAACCGCTTTTTTGCGTCCTTCTTCATACATATTCTCTTTAAAAATATCTACTTGTACCACACAACTTGTATTTCCCACTTTAATCACTTTGGCAATCAACTCTACCAACGTTCCTTGTGGAATTGGCTCGGTAAAATCAATTTTATCTGTGGAAACGGTTACAACTTTCTTTCGGCTAAACCGTGTGGCACAAATAAAAGAAGCCTCGTCCATTAATTTCAAAGCTGTTCCACCAAAAAGTGTGTCGTAATGATTGGTCGTATTTGGAAAAACGGCTTTAAAAATATGAGTCTGAGAGTTTTCTATACGTGCTTGAATATGTGAATCCATAAAAGTGTGTTTTGTTTATGAGGCAATTAGTTATTTTTATAGGAAACTGCGAACGTTCCTTTTCTGTATTGCGTACTTTTGTTTTTTAATAGAACAATTAATCAAAGATAGAATATATGCAAATACTAGATAGTTTAAAATGGAGATATGCAACAAAAAAGTTTGATGCAACTCGTTTTTTAAATCCTGAACAACTCAACATGCTTAAAGAAGCGTTTAATTTAACAGCAACTTCTTACGGATTGCAACCGATACGATTGGTAGTAATTCAAAATAAAGAAGTACAAGAGCAGTTGGTGCCACATTCATGGAATCAGCGTCAAGTAGCTGATGCTTCACACTTATTAATCATTTGTACGGAGAATGCGATTAACAAAGATACAATTGAAGCCTATTTTGATCGTGTAAAAGCAATTCGAAACACGCCAGATGAAATTTTAGCACCGTTTAAAGGATTTATGATTGATTCCTTTTCAAAAAAGACACAAGAAGAGCTGAAAACTTGGGCAGCAAAACAAGCATATATCGCTTTAGGAAACTTACTAACTGTTTGTGGAGTTGAGCGAATTGATGCCTGTCCAATGGAAGGATTTTCTCCTGAAAAATACGATGAAATTTTAGGTTTGGAAGCACACGGACTTTCCTCAGCATTAGTATTGCCAGTAGGATACAGAGCTGCAGATGATATGTTTGCTGATTTTAAAAAAGTACGCAAGTCAGTTTCAGAAAGTATATTGGAATTATAATAAATTGGCAAGATTATTGTTTTAATGCAAGAAACACATATATTTGTTTAGTGCTTTAACACCGTATTCACATGAAGAAATTACTTTTTTTAGCCGTTTTTTTTATCGGATTTTCTGCAATCGCACAAGAAGATGTAACATTAAATTGGCTCACAGATTTTGATGAAGCAAAGAAAATTTCAAAAAAAACCAACAAACCAATTTTAATCTATTTTACGGGAAGCGATTGGTGTCCACCGTGCAAAATGCTAAAAGAAGATTTTTTCTACACAGAAAAATTTAAAGAAAAAGCGAAGGGCTTTGTGTTGGTTATGGCAGATTTTCCAAGACGAATTGACATCATTACCAACGAACAACGTGTGGAGAACAATAAACTTGCAAAAAAATACAATACCAAAAATAAATTTCCAAATATTGTTGCTGTAGATTATAAAGGCAAAGAAATCGATAACATTATGTCGTACAATATGATGCGCGATACCTCAAGACATTACAGATTTCTTGAAAAAATAATGGAAAAGTATTAATACAATACACATCATAAATTAACCTCTTTTCAATACTTTTGTATCCAGAAAAGAGGTTTTTATTTTTAATACAAATTAGAAAAGACACACACAATGCCAGGATTTGAATTATTTAGTGACGCCGAACGAAAAGAAGTTCATGATGTATTAGACAGTGGTGTACTTATGCGTTATGGATTTGACGGAATGCGTAACGGACACTGGAAAGCAAAAGAACTAGAACAGGCTTTAGCAGCACAATTTAATGTAAAACATACGCAACTTGTTTCCAGTGGAACAGCCGCAGTTTCAGTGGCTTTAGCAATAACTGGAATTGGAGCAGGCGATGAGGTTATCATACCAACATTTACATTTGTAGCTAGTTTTGAAGCCATCATGATGTTGGGCGCTATTCCTGTGTTGGTTGATATTGACGACACACTAACGCTCGATCCTGAAGCGATTCGTAAAGCCATTACACCAAAAACGAAAGCAATCATGCCTGTACACATGTGTGGAAGTATGGCAAACTTAGACGCAATCAAAGCAATTTGTGACGAACATAACCTTATTTTGGTAGAAGATGCTTGTCAAGCAATTGGTGGAACCTACAACGGAAAAGCACTTGGAAGTATTGGAGATGTTGGTTGTTTTTCATTCGATTTTGTAAAAACAATGACCTGTGGCGAAGGCGGCGCAATCATCACAAACAATGAAAAATACTATACAAATGCCGATCATTATAGCGATCACGGACACGATCATGTTGGGAATGATAGAGGAGCAGAGACACATCCATTTTTGGGATATAATTTTAGAATTTCCGAACTAAATGCAGCCGTTGGTTTGGCACAAGTTCGACGTTTACCTGAATTCTTGTCAATTCAGAAAAAGCATTATACGATACTGCGAGAAGCGTTGGCAGACATTCCAGAAGTTACTTTCAGAACAGTGCCTAAAGGCGGTGTAGAAAGTTGTGCATTTTTGAATTTCTTCATGCCAGATTTGGATACAGCCAGAAAAGTGATGGCAGGATTCAAACAAAACGGAATTGATGTGTGTTTTCATTACTACGATAACAATTGGCATTACATTCGTAAATGGGAACACTTAAAAAATGTAAAATCGTTGTATCCAGTCTCGAAAGAAGTAAAAGAAGGTATGAAATATTTAGATACAAAAACCTTCGAACAATCAGATCATTACATCGCTCGAAACATTTCTTGTTTGATAAAAATGTCATGGACAGAAGATGAAGTAAAAGCAAGAGGACAAAAAATGCATGAAGTGATTTTGGCTTCCTTATAAGGAGAAATTACGATACATATTCAAGATATAGCTAAGGGTAGAAGCAATTCTGCCCTTTTTTTGTATATATTTTTGAGTGGAACTCAATTTAGATCTAACTACACAACTTTTCATGCAGCGCACACACTATGCGTCTTTTTTCTTACACATGTTTTATACTATTGTAGCTCAATTAACCAAAATACTGAAAACATGAAAAAAAGAAATTTAAAGAAATTACAATTAAACAAGAAGTCAATTTCTAGGATTCAAGAAGAACTCATTTCTGGAGGCGATGTGTCATTGCCAAATCCAGCAACAGGACATTTATGCGATCTTACAGGCGCTTATTTTTGCCTTTCTTGGCAAGCTTGTAATACACGTCCAGAGAATGTAACTTGTATGTTTACAGTAAATCCAGGACCAATTAGAACAACAGGTAGAGTTACACTAGATTGTATCAACACAAAATTTGCTTGTTAAAACAAAAATAAAAACAAAAACAAAATAAAAAACCAGAATGTTTAATGCATTCTGGTTTTTTATGTGAACTCGTTTAAACTAAACAAATAACGATCAACGAACCAACAGGAGCAAAGCGACGTTCTAAAAGCGCAGCGATCTAACAATCCAACGCGTTAGCGTTTCTAATATGAAACATACGCTACAATCTCCAAACCGTAACCGATCATTCCGACACGTTTTTCTTGATGTGTGTTAGTTACCAATCGTATTTTACTAATGTTGATATCATGCAGAATTTGCGCACCAATTCCGAAGTCTTTGGAGTCCATCTTTATCTTTGGAGCTTTGTATTCGCCATCATTTTGCAATGCTTTCAATTCTTTAATTCTTCGCAATAAATTCAAAGAACTATGATCTTGATTGATAAAAACGATGGCTCCTTTTCCTTCATCATTAATCAAACGAAACATATCATCAAGCTTTTTATCAGCATTGTTGGTCAATGTTCCTAAAATATCATCATTTACCAATGTAGAATTAATTCGTGTTAACACAGGTTCGTCAGCTGACCAGCTTCCTTTGGTCAATGCAATATGTATTTGATTGTTTGTCGTTTGTTGGTAAGCACGCAAGCGGAAATCGCCAAAACGAGTTTGTACGTCAAAATCTTCCTTTTTCTCAATTAACGAATCGTGTTCCATACGATAAGCAACTAAATCTTCAATAGAAACGATTTTAAGATCAAAATTCTTCGCAACGTTCATTAATTGTGGCAAACGTGCCATTGTTCCGTCTTCATTCATGATTTCCACAATCACACCAGCAGGTTGCAATCCAGCCAAACGTGCAAAGTCAATAGCAGCTTCTGTATGACCAGTTCTACGCAATACGCCACCTTCTTTTGCCTTTAGTGGAAAAATGTGTCCTGGACGTGCTAAATCGAACGGACGTGTATTTTTATCAATCAATGCCTGTACCGTTTTAGAACGATCAGCAGCAGAAATTCCTGTTGTAACTCCGTTTCCTTTCAAATCTACAGAAATGGTAAATGCAGTTTCCATTGGATCTGTATTGTTGCTAACCATCATTCCTAATTGCAATTCTTTACAACGGTTTTCAGTTAAAGGAGCACAAATTAAACCGCGACCATGCGTAGCCATAAAGTTGATCATTTCTGGCGTCACCTTTTCAGCTGCAGCTAAAAAATCTCCTTCATTTTCACGATTTTCATCATCGACTACGATAATTACTTTTCCTTGTCGGATGTCTTCAATGGCTTCGTGAATACTGTCTAATTGTATTTTAGTGCTAGATTTTGTAGTTGCGGTCATGAATTTATATTTGCCTACAAAAATAATCAATCTTCTTTAATCTGCTTCATAAAACAGCGCAAAGATTGCTGTTCGTATGGAGAGATTTTACGTGAATAACTAAAAAAAGTGAGCCGAAACTCACTTTGTACTTTTTAACAACAAACCCACATGAGTCCATCGAAGTAAATACAGGCACAAACGAGTCCGCCAGTTACTTCTTTCTGAGTTTCTTTGTCAAGTTCTTGTACGCCTTCAAGCGCTAAAATGTTTTTTAACATGATATAAAGTTTTTGGTTATATAACCAAGTTACACGACCAATAAACTGTTACCCTAAAACAGGTATTATAAAATAATATTGATATTTTTCTTGATACGAATATTCAATAGAATGATGATCACAAAATAGAATGGAATTCCTAAAATAGTAAGTAAAATTCCGTACGGCTTGCTTTTAAATTGATTGTTCGTTACTTCAACAACATTGTTAAAGAATATGTGCGTGCGTACGTAATGATATATGAAAAACAAACCAAAGATGACAATTGTGGAAATTAAACCAATTTTCATCCACTGTTGCATGTCTATATTATTATTTAAAATCGGCAATGCCAATGCAGAAATTACAAATGGGAAATAAAAATAAAACGCAAACTTGGATGATTTTTTGTAAGATGCATAATCTTCTTTTGCTTCTTCGTAATCTTTGTTTTCAAACGCACCAAGTATTTGCAAACGTTCTTCTGTGACACCTCTAGACGCTAAAATATCAACACCAAGCGATCGTTCGCCTTCGGTATAATTATATTGTTGGTAATTTCGAACTACATCAATCAGTTGCTGATCGCTGAGCATTTCAAATTTTTCCAAACTACCTTGATCACGTTCCGTAATAAGTGCTTTTTCATACACAACTTTTTCCTCAGCCGTTTCTCTTGGTTTTACAAACAGATTTTTAAGTCTTACTAATACTCCATCAAAACTAAATATTCCTTGATCGGATGTTGCTCTACGTGTAAAATAAATACTTAACGGAAACATTAACAGCGTCGATAGCCATGTGCCGAGCCAAGGAGGAATACTTCCATCTTCAGCACTGTTTTTTCCAAATATTCCAATAAAATGATACGCTAAAAATAGACATACTGCAATAACCATGGGCAATCCAATTCCACCTTTGCGAATAATGGCTCCTAATGGTGCGCCCACAAAGAATAGAATGATACATGCAATAGCAACCGCAAATTTATCATGCATGTATATTTTTTGATGATTGATCTTTTTTTCAATTCTATTGAAACGATTTTTCTTATTTTGAAGTGATGTACGACGTCCTTTTATGTTGCTTATTGAGATGTCAAGCGCTCTTTTTCTGTTTTGAAGTGATAGAATATCTAACAAGTTTGTAACAGAACCAATGGAATCTTTTGAAACTTTATTTAAAGTGTCTCTTGTAGCAATTATAATACCACTTCGCTTGAGCATATTATTTCCAAAACTAATTTTTTCTTCGTCATATTCTTGCTCAAGACCGTTGATTGTGTCTCTCAACTGTTGCACATTGAACATTTTGTACGTACTGTATTTTTCGTCTTTAAAATCAACTTTATTCACTTCACGCAAGTCAATATTCATGATGTATTTTTCAAACGAAACTTTGGCATGTGGCACACGAATAATTTCTTTCGGATCGGAAGGTCTGATGTCTTCGTAACGATTTCCATTAAACAATACCATTTGTAAGATATCGGAATCTGGACTACTTTTGAGTTCGCCAGTTTTAGATTTCATCACAATACGATTTTTTTGATCGTTGGATTTTTGATGAATTATCACTTTGTCTAGCAACTGATCATTATCGCCGTATTTTCGATCTACCTTTATATTGATGTTTCCAATATCATTAAAAACACCTTCGCCAATTGCTAAGGCAGGTTTTTTCTTGGCTAAATTTTTACGTAAGTTGTATTGTTTAAATTCTGACCAAGGAATCACATTATTCGCAAAGAAAAAAGTTCCAATACTCAATAATACGATGAAGATAATTAGACTACGCATGGCACGCTGTAACGAAATTCCTGTTGATTTCATTGCTGCAAACTCGTAGCTTTCTGCAAATCGACCAAAGGTCATAATGGAAGAAACCAATATACTCAATGGTAATACCAAAGGAATTAGCTTTGGAGTTGTGTAGAGGAGGAATTTTAAAATAATTCCAGCATCCAAACCTTTTCCAGCCAATTCACCTATAAAAAGCCAAACGGTTTGTAATATAAATATGAACATAAATATTACAAACACCGTAAAGAAAGTTACAAGGTAACTTTTAAGAATATATCTATCTAATATTTTCAAGCAGACTAATCGTTTTTGTCAATATAATAATCTTGGTATTTCGATTCGTCAAATATAAATAAGCTTTTTGATAAAGGCTGATTTGTTTTAAAAGAATTAACAGTTAAAGTAGTATTTGTACCATTTTTTCCTGTCTCAATTAAGTTGTAGATGTGTTTTGTTTTGATGTCAATACCCAATAATACACTCTTGATGTCTGATTCACTGTCTGTTGGCGTTAATTTGATGTATTGAATTTTTCGACCTCTAATATTTTGTAAAATATCCCAAGAATAGGTGTATCCATTTTTGTAAAAAGTAAGCATTGCAGAAGGAGACAACGCACCTTCTTCATCATCTTCTAAATCTGTAATCGTTACTTCTTCGTTTGCAGGAATAATAGTGTATACTTTTTTAGTATCAAACATTTTGGTAAAGCCCAAAAAGTTAAGCAAATACTTTTCGCCTTCCAGCGTTACATTTCCTTTCGATTCTTGCTTTGTGTTCGATTCTTTGTTATTTAATTGATATTTGAATTCAATTTGAATATTTTCATAATTGTTTACTTTTTCAGAAACTTCATCCAATAGTTTTTTTGCTTTTTCTGCATTTTGTGCATTCACATTCAATGCAAATACTCCTAATACGAACACTAAAACTAATTTTTTCATTTTATCCATTTTTTTCGTTTTCTAATAATTGTTCTAAAGCTAATATGTCTGGAACAAGCACTTGACGCGCTTTACTTCCTTCAAATTGACCTACAATTCCTGCTGCTTCTAATTGATCTATTAAACGACCAGCTCTGTTGTATCCGAGTTTTAATTTTCGTTGTAATAACGAAGCTGAACCTTGTTGAGCAATTACAATAACTTCCGCAGCTTGTCGGAAGAGTTTGTCCCTTTCGGAAATGTCTATATCAAGACTTGTGCCACTTTCTTCGCCAACATATTCTGGTAAGATATGTGCGTCAGGATATGCCTTTTGAGCGCCTATGAAATCTGTGATTTTTTCTACTTCTGGCGTGTCTACAAAAGCACATTGAATTCTGATTAAATCGTTTCCTTGTGTGTATAACATATCTCCACGACCAATTAATTGATCGGCTCCAGAATTGTCCAAAATCGTACGTGAATCTATTTTAGACATTACGCGGAATGCAACTCTGGCAGGGAAATTGGCTTTGATCATCCCTGTAATTACGTTTACAGATGGACGTTGTGTGGCAATAATCAAGTGAATTCCAATAGCTCGTGCTAACTGTGCCAAACGTGCAATTGGCGTTTCTACTTCCTTACCAGCCGTCATGATTAAATCGGCAAATTCATCCACCACCAAAACTATATATGGTAAAAACTTATGTCCGTCATTCGGATTTAGCTTTCGAGCTTTAAATTTTGTATTGTATTCCACAATATTTCGACACAATGCATTTTTCAACAAATCGTACCGTTGATCCATTTCTATACACAATGAATTTAGCGTATTAATTACTTTCGAATTGTCGGTAATAATTGCTTCCTCAGAATCTGGAAGTTTTGCCAAATAATGACGTTCTATTTTGTTGAATAAGGTTAATTCTACTTTTTTCGGATCGACTAATACAAATTTTACTTCCGCAGGATGTTTTTTGTATAAGATTGATGTCAAAATACAATTCAGTCCAACCGATTTACCTTGTCCTGTTGCTCCAGCCATGAGTAAGTGTGGCATTTTTGCCAAATCGACCACTAAGGTTTCATTACTAATGGTTTTACCAAACGCAATAGGCAACTGCATTTCTGCTTCCTGAAACTTCTTAGACGCAATCGCAGAGCGCATAGAAACAATTGCAGGTTTTTTGTTTGGCACTTCAATTCCGATGGTTCCTTTTCCTGGCATTGGCGCAATAATACGAATACCTAACGCCGCCAGTGACAAAGCAATATCGTCTTCTAAGTTTTTAATTTTAGAAATACGAACACCAGCTTCTGGAATAATTTCATACAACGTTACTGTTGGTCCAACCGTAGCTTTAATGCTTGCTATTTCTATTTTATAATTACGAAGTGTCGTAACAATTTGATTTTTATTTTCTTCTAATTCTTCTTGATTGATGGTGATAGAACTCCCGTTTGTATAATCTTTTAACAATTCGATAGTAGGGAAGCGGAAGTTGCCCAATTCTAGTTTTGGATCAAATTCGCCATGTTCTTTTACGAGTTTATCTGAAAGATTTTCTGCAACTGTTTTTTCTTCAACTATTTTTTCAACTTCAATTTCGGTTTCTTCCTCTTTCGGAATTTCAACTTCGAAGGAAGTATCTTTTTGTACTTTTTTTTCTGTACGATCAGAATGATTTTTTATCGTAGGTTGAAGATTTTCAACTGATAATTCAAACTCAGACTTTTCATCTTCAACTTTCTTCCCAATAGTTTCCTCAATCGTTGCATTCTCAGGCGAAGTTGTTGCTGTAGCTGGTTCGTCTTTTAATGTTGGTTCAGGAATTGTTTCATCTGTATGAAAATCTTCAGCAATTACAGCTTTTTTCTTGTTGAAATATTCCATAACACTTTCTGGCGTAAGCTTCAAACGTACGACTGCATAAATGATGGCGCCAAATAATAAAATTAAACCGACACCAATTTTTCCGATATAATCTTGTAAAAAGGAATTGATTTCAAAACCAATAGTTCCACCTAAAAGTGGAAATGATGAAAAGAAAAATCCTGAAAAGACAGAAAACCAAATCACGATAATGCTTCCCCAAAACCAATTGTTGAATAGTTTTCGTCCAGAAGATAAAAATAGTGTCAGGCCAGAAAGGAAAAGCAATCCGACAAAGATGATAGAAGCAATTCCGAATCCTTTATAAATAAAGAAATGGCTAATGTTTGCCCCAAACTTTTGCATCCAATTTTCAGTTTCGGAAGCTCTTGTCAATTCTCCTAATTCACTTTGATCAATTTCCCACGTAAGGAAAAAAGAAATAAAGGCAATAAAAAGTGCCACAGCAAACAACATGAGTAAACTTCCCAGCACAATTTTATGTTGTCGGGTAAGTGTAAAATCAGGTTTTTTGAATTTTGAAACTCTAGGAGTCTTTTGGGTTTTCTTTACGGGTTTTTTCTTTGCCATTCAGGAATCGCTATTTCGTACAAACGTACAATTTTCACTTAGATTGCAAGATATTTAAAATTATCTGTACCCGAAAAGTTTTTATAGAAGAATACTAAAGTTTTTTGAGGAATAGAAAAGGTTTCTTGTTCCATAAAAGTAAAGAATGAACCTTTTTATTTTAAGATTTTGATACAATTTACATCAATAGTATAAATACCAATGTTTTTTTAGAATATTTTGGGCAGATAAATGATGCAACCAATAATAATTGCGGCAATTGCAAAAATAAAAACCGCGCCAGCTGCTAAGTCTTTGATCAAGCCAATTTTTTTATGATGTTCAGGATGAATAAAATCTGCAATTTCTTCCACAGCAGTGTTAAAACCTTCCAAACTCATAATCAGTCCAATAATTAAGGTTTGTACAATCCATTCTGTAGTTGAAATTTCAAAGTAAATTCCAGCAATGGTAACCAAAACGCCAATAAAGAACTGCGCTTTTACGCTGGCTTCTGTAGTAATGAGCAGATATGCGCCTTTAAACGCATATCCGACTCCTCTTATTCTTCCTAGTAAAAAGTTACGCATTACCTAATAGGTCTAAAACTTTTGAATATTTTGGCTGATCTGCAATATTTGGTACTTGTTCCGTATGTATTACAGTGCCTTCTTCGTCTAATACGACTACAACGCGCGAGTGTAATTTTTGCATGGGTCCATCTAACAAATCCAAACCGTATGCTTTTCCAAAACTTCCCTCTCTAAAATCTGAAAGTGCTTCTAAGTTTTCCAAACCTTCGTCTTTACTAAATCTACTGAGCGCAAAAGGCAAATCGTGCGAAATACATAACAATTTAGTGTTTTCCAAAGCGGCAACTTCTTTATCAAAAGTTCTTACCGATGTTGCACAAACAGAAGTATCAATGCTTGGAAAAATATTTAAAATAACTCTTGAACCTTTATAATCATCTAAAGTTTTAGTTTCCAAATTAACTGTTGTAAGTTTAAAATCAGGAGCTTTATCGCCTACTTTTGGTAGATTTCCTGACGTATGAAATTCATTCTCTCCGAGTTTTACTGTTGCCATTGTATTTTTGGTTTAAGTTATAAAGTGTAAAATTAAACAATAATGAGCGCGTATTTATACTACTTTGGAAAATTTTATGAAATAGCTTAAACTTATAAATAGTAGTGTTGTATATAGTCAAAAACTATTATGAGATAATAACAATCAATTTCTTAGTCTTGATTATCGTAATTTAATAAGTAACTTTAGGACTATCTAAGAAAACCAAAATTTTAAAATACATAGCAATGGAAAATAATGCGCATTCTGATGAAGGCAAAAACTTTGATTTAAACGAAAGTACAGCAAAATGTCCTTTCTTCAGTGGAACTACAAAAAAGACAGCAGGTAGCGGTGTAAAAAATCGCGATTGGTGGCCAAATGAACTAAAATTGAACATATTGAGGCAGCATACTTCAACATCAAATCCTATGGGAGAAGATTTTGATTATGCGGAAGCGTTCAACAGTTTAGATTTTGCCGCTTTGAAGCAAGATGTTATTGATTTAATGACAGACTCTCAAGATTGGTGGCCTGCAGATTATGGACACTATGGTGGATTTATGATTCGTATGGCTTGGCACAGTGCCGGAACCTACAGAGTAGGCGACGGACGCGGTGGAGCAGGTTCAGGAACTCAGCGTTTTGCACCACTAAATAGTTGGCCAGATAATGGAAACCTTGACAAAGCTCGTTTGTTATTATGGCCTATTAAAAAGAAATACGGAAACAAAATATCGTGGGCAGATTTAATGATCTTAGCAGGAAACTGTGCGTTGGAATCTATGGGATTCAAAACATTTGGTTTTGCTGGCGGGCGTGAAGATGTTTGGGAACCAGAACAAGATGTATATTGGGGAAGCGAAACAGAATGGGGAGAAAATGATGATCGTTATGAAAATGGCGATTTAGAAAATCCGCTTGCTGCCGTTATGATGGGATGGATTTATGTAAATCCTGAAGGTCCAAACGGAAATCCTGACCCAATGGGATCTGCTGCAAATGTTAGAGAAACGTTTGGCAGAATGGCGATGAATGATGAAGAAACCGTAGCGTTAGTTGCTGGTGGACATACCTTTGGAAAAGCACACGGAGCTGCCGATCCAAATAAATATGTTGGCGCTGAGCCACATGGCGCTTCTATTGAAGAAATGAGTACGGGTTGGAAAAATTCTTTTGGAACGGGCGTTTTAGACGACACTATTACAAGTGGAATTGAAGGTGCTTGGACACCAAATCCGACACAATGGGATGCAGATTACTTTGATGTATTATTAAATTATGACTGGGAATTAACAAAAAGTCCAGCAGGCGCACACCAATGGACGCCAACCGCAGCTTCTAATGCGAGAATGGCACCAAAAGCAGGCGATCCAAATGGAAAGCAAGCATTGATGATGACTACGGCGGATATTGCGTTGAAAACAGATCCTGAGTATTTGAAAATTTCAAAGCGTTTTCACGAAGATCATGATGCGTTTGCAGATGCATTTGCACGTGCTTGGTACAAATTAACGCATAGAGACATGGGACCAATTGATCGTTACTTAGGTCCAGAAGTTCCACAAGAACAATTACTATGGCAAGATCCGATACCGAAAGTAGATTACACGTTAAGTGACGCGGATATTGACAATTTAAAGAATATGATTTCTAATTCAGGATTGACAATTTCTCAAATGGTTACTACCGCTTGGGCTTCTGCTTCAACATACAGAGGTTCTGATATGAGAGGTGGAGCAAATGGCGGACGTTTACGCTTGGAGCCACAAAAAAGTTGGGAAGTAAATAATCCTGCTGAATTGCAAAAAGTATTGAATACTTTAGAAGGAATTCAAAACGATTTTGACGGAGAAGTATCCATTGCAGATTTAATTGTATTGGCTGGAAATGTTGGAGTTGAAAAAGCGATAAAAAATGCAGGACATGATGTCAATGTTTCGTTTACGCAAGGTAGAGGAGATGCTACACAAGAGCAAACAGATATTGAAGGATTCAATTATTTAGAA
This sequence comes from Kordia jejudonensis, assembly GCF_001005315.1. GTDB lineage: Bacteria > Bacteroidota > Bacteroidia > Flavobacteriales > Flavobacteriaceae > Kordia > Kordia jejudonensis. The sequence goes on along the minus strand of NZ_LBMG01000008.1, from coordinate 128,361 downwards.
CCTTTAGCTGATGGATTTAGAAATTATATCAAATCTGATTTAAAGATTGCTGCGGAAGATTTATTAGTAGATCGTGCAAACTTGTTAACCTTATCTGCTCCAGAAATGACAGTTTTAGTCGGTGGTTTGCGTGTTTTAGGTACTAACTACAACGGATCCAATCATGGAGTGTTTACTGATAACGTTGGAAGTTTGACGAATGATTTTTTCAAGAATATCTTAGATTTTAGTTACACTTGGAAAGCTACCACAGATGATGATCGTTATTTTATAGGAAGCGATCGTAAAACGGGTGAAATTAAATTCACAGGAACGCGAGCAGATTTAATTTTTGGTTCAAACACCGAGTTAAGAGCTATCGCGGAAGTTTACGGAAGTGACGATGCACAGGAAAAATTTGTACACGATTTTGTTGCTGCTTGGACAAAAGTGATGAATCTTGATCGATTTGATCTGTAATTAGAAAAACAATAAACATAAAAAAAGTCACTTCGCGAGAAGTGACTTTTTTGTTTTGAACATATTGTAATTTATTACTTGTCAATAGATCCCATAACACGTTGCATAAAACTATTTAATGCTTCTTTTCGTGGCGTTCCTTCTTTTTCCATTTTGTGGACTTCAACAGCGCCATACATATTGGAAATCAATTCGCCAATAACATCTAATTCTTCATCTTTTAATGAAGGAACTTCCGTTAATGCTTCTAAGGTTTCAATAGTTTCCACAACATAATCTTCATCATTTTCAGCAATAAATTGTGTTAAGTGTTTAATTACAGGTAATTTCATTTAAAAACTTTTTTTATTCCCTTGTAAAAGGGAATCTTGTATTAGTATTTACTAATTAAGCAATTTCAGCTACTAATTCTTTTAAAACATCAAACTTATTCGTTTGTACTTGATTTACAAATGCACCATTTTTAAATGTTGCAAACGTAGGTAAGTTATCTACTGTAGCTAGTTTTCTTGATTCTGGAAATTTTTCTGCATCAGCAATCACAAAAGTTACTGCTTCTAGCTCACGCGCTAGTTTTTTTACTTTTGGTTTCATAATGCGACAATTTCCACACCAAGTAGCAGAATATTGTACCACAACTGTGTCGTTACCGCTTACCAATTCTTGTAAATTGTCTTGATTTAATTCTTGAACCATGATAGTGTTAGTTTACGTGTGCAGCTAAGTATTCAGCAACTCCATTTCTATTTGCGTCCATTGCTTCTTTTCCTTCTTCCCAGTTTGCAGGACAAACTTCTCCTTTTTCTTGTACATGCGTGTAAGCATCAATCAAACGGATATATTCGTTTACATTTCTTCCTACTGGCATATGGTTGATTCCTTCATGGAAAACAGTCCCTTCTTCGTCAATTAAATACGTAGCTCTGTAGGTTACATTGTCTCCTTCAACTTGAACTGTTCCTGTTTCTTCATCATATACTTCGTTTTGGATATCTAAAATACCTAAAATACTAGATAAGTTACGGTTGCTATCTGCTAATAAAGGATATGTTACACCTTCAATTCCACCATTATCTTTTTCAGTGTTTAACCAAGCAAAGTGTACTTCAGGAGTATCACAAGAAGCTCCAATTACAAGAGTATTTCTTTTCTCAAACTCACCTAAAGCAGCTTGAAAAGCGTGTAATTCTGTTGGACATACAAAAGTGAAATCTTTAGGGTACCAAAATAAGATTACTTTTTTCTTGTTGTTTACTGCTTCTTCAAGGACGTTTAATTTAAAAGTATCGCCCATTTCGTTCATTGCGTTTACGTTTAAATCTGGAAATTTTTTTCCTACTAATGCCATAATTTTATATTTAAAATAATTTGTTTTTTCAAGGCGCAAATATAGGTAAGTCGTCATGAGTTTTGCGCTAAGAAAATTATAATTTCTTATGAATCTATAAGCGCATCTTATGGTGGTTTTTTTCTGTAGAAAATGTCAATTGATAACTATCAGACAATCAGTAGATTTACATGTTTTTTAGCAAATTATTTTTGAATATAACATCCCAAAAAAAATAAAAATTCCCGAAAGTAATCTGTATAAATATTGGTTTATGGAGTTTTACCTTGAAGTTGTCTAATTTTGATTTTAAAGGCAGCAAAAAGTAGTGTGGTAAATGGACTTAGCCAGTTGAAAATTGCATACATAAAATATTCGCCAACACCAACGCCTAAAACACCAGATTGATATGCTCCACAAGTATTCCAAGGAATTAACACAGAAGTAACCGTTCCTGAATCTTCAAGTGTTCTACTTAAATTTTCAGGCGCTAAATCTCTGTCTTCATATGCTTTTTTAAACATTTTACCAGGAATTACTAATGCTAAGTATTGATCGGAAGCAATTATATTTAAACCCAAACAACTAGCAACCGTACTAGCAAAGAGTCCAAATACACTTGTTGCCATTTTCAATAATGCTTGTGTAATTCTAGATAAAGCGCCGATAGCATCCATAACGCCGCCGAAAACCATTGCACAAACTATTAAAAAGATTGTCCATAACATTCCATTCATTCCACCAGAACCGAATAATTTTTTCAATCGTTTTATAGTAATAAGTTTGTCTAAATTTTCAGCTTTTGTTGCCACTTCAGTTTGTGATAATGAAAGGCTAGCAAATACGTTTATTAAATCTTCTTTTGTGTAAATTTTCGTAACATCATCATCCGTAAAGATATTTTTTAAGTCTTCATCTGATTTAATAGTCGTTAATTCTTTCTCTGTAAAAGTAGCGACATACGCTTCGTCTGGAATTTCAATACTGGTATCAGTCAAAACAGCATTTGTAATTACAGATGTTTTTGAAGATGAAAGTTTATTTAAAACATCTGGTTGAAATATTAAAGCAAAAATTGCAGCAAGAACGACACCAGATAATAATGCTATTAGTGGTTTTGTTTTTAATAAAATTAATGCAATTACCACTAATGGAACGACAAATAACCAAGGTGTGATATTAAAATTTGTGTGTATGGTTTCAAGAATAAAAGCGATATCGGCATTTCCATTAGTCTCTATAGTAGTACTTAAAATGGTAAAGAAAATTAACGTAATAATTATTGTGGGAACCGTAGTAAATGTCATATAACGAATATGAGTAAACAAATCAGTTCCAGCCATTGCTGGTGCTAAATTTGTAGTATCACTTAATGGCGACATTTTATCTCCAAAATACGCTCCAGATATAACAGCACCTGCAATCATACCAGAAGGAATACCCAATGCGCTACCTATTCCTATTAAGGCAATACCTACCGTTGCAGAAGTGGTCCAACTACTTCCTGTGGCAATAGAAATTATAGCAGCAATTATAACAGAAGCAGGTAAAAATATTTCAGGACTCAATACTTGTAAACCATAATAAACCATTGCAGGAATAATTCCGCTAATTAGCCAAGTTCCTGCCAAAGCTCCAACTAAAAATAAAATCATGATAGGAACAAATACACTTCGTAAATTTTCCCAAATTTCTTTTAGCATCAAGCCAATTGAAACTTTATTAAACAGTCCATCAACAATAGCAACTCCAGCTCCGATTAATAAAATTATTTGATTTGTGTACGCGCCAAACCATTCTTGACTTTCTACAAAAAAGATATTGTAAGCCAACAATCCCATGAGTATAACAACAGGAATCAAGGCTTCCCAAATACTCAGTTCTGAGTTACTGACAATCGTTTGATCCTTTGCTTTCGTTTCTGAAATGTTGTTTTTTTCTTGCATAATGATTCGGTTCGTTTCTTAGCGTAATGTTACGATTTTGTTAACTACTATGCAAATCAATTTGGTTGCGTACCTTTGCAAATCTTATAATTTAAATCAATTCATGGATTCGTTAACGCAAATAGTATTAGGAGCCGCTTGTGGCGAAGCTGCAATGGGAAAAAAGATTGGCAACAAAGCGTTATTGTTTGGTGCAATTGGTGGGACCATTCCAGATTTGGATGTCTTTGTGGGAAATTGGTTGTACGATAATCAAATAGATGCCATGTTGTTTCATAGAGGATTCATGCATTCGATTGCTTTCGCGATTTTAGCCGCATTTTTGTTTGGACTGCTCGTGTATAAATTATACGATAATGGCAAACGAAAAGACACAACTACTCAAAAAGATTGGACTTGGTTGTTTTTCTTGTCCATATTTACACATCCTATTTTAGATTGCTTCACAGGATACGGAACGCAATTATTCTTACCTTTTTCAGATTACCGCGTTGCATTTAGCAATATTTCTGTGGCAGATCCTGCGTATACAGTTCCGTTTTTACTCTGTTTGATAGTAATGATGTTTTTTAATCGAAAAAATCCAACACGAAAATTATGGCTAAAACTAGGCGTAGGAATTAGTTCCATATACATGTTATTCACGATTGGAAACAAATTTTATATCAACTCAGTCTTTGAAAAATCGTTAGTCGAACAAGGCATTCAATATACGCGTTACAATACAGAAGCTTCAATTTTAAATAACATATTATGGTTTGGAATTGCCGAAACGGAAACCGATTATCATGTTGCTTTTTATTCACTATTCGATACAAAATCAACGTTTATTGATTGGAATACGATTCCTAAAAATCACAATTTGCTTCCGAAGGACAATCCTGATTTGGCACAACTAACTTGGTTTAGTAACGAATATTACAATCTCCAAGATAATAAAGACGGAACATATTTGTACAGTGATTTACGATATCCTTCTATTGATACTGGAAATGGGAAATCGGCTGTATTTTCATTTACCCTATTCAAAGACGGAAATCGACTCAATATGAAACCTTTTGCCCCAGAATTTGATGAAAATATGACGATGGGCGATATTTTAGGAATCTTTTGGGAACGTGTGAAAGGGAAATAGTAAATTGGATTATTGGATTATTGGATTATTGGATTATTTTAAATCAATCCCATTATCATATAAATAGCTAATACATTTACTACAAACCTGTTTTCCAACTTTTGCACATTGTTTTCGGGCACTGTTTTCGGGTTGACATGAAAAAATAGTTTTAGAAGCATCATCAGCATCCATTTTTCCGCAAATTGATTTTTGTTTAGCGTAACATTCATCTTCTTTTGTCTTAGAAGCTAAGAATAAATGCATCTCTCCTGAGTCTATGTGTTCTCTTAAAATATATACGTCTTGGCTCATTAATTTAGGGTTTCTTAGGTAATCATTGAATTTTGAATTCAATGATAACGATATCTGTAGAATGAATTTTACGGAAAACCGTAATGAGCGATATTTTTATAAAAAGCACGTAGAAACACTTAAGTTGTTTCTTTTTTATAGTGTAAGTTTTTAACTCAAAAAGGAATACCTTGAGATATTCCTTCTTGTCTCGTAGTAACTAAAAAAAGCTTAATTATACCAACGTAGGCTGTAAAATATGAAGTTCATGCATGCATTCACGCATAATCGTATAGGTTCTGTGGATGTCATTATCCAAACCTATAGAAAAACGAATCAAGCCATCTGTTAAGCCCATTGCTGCTTGTTCTTCTGCTGGTATTTCCGATGAGGTAGATGTTCCTGGCGCGCTAAATAACGTTTTATAAAATCCTAAGCTCACGGCCAAATACCCTAAATTTCTTTGTTGCATTAACTCCATGAGTTGATTTGCTTTTTCACTGCTACCAACATCAATGGTTAGCATACCGCCAAAACCATACTCTTCATTCATCATGCTTTTAAATAATTCATGTGATGGATGTGAAGTCAAGCCTGGATACACCGTTTTTAAACCATCTTCTTGAAATTTTTGTGCTAAATAGGCTGCGTTGTGACTGTGCTGTTTCATCCGAATATGAAGCGTTCGTAAATTTTTCAATACAGAAGCCGCTCGCAAACTATCCATTGTTGAACCCAATAACATGCTTGCGCCGTCATTAACATTTCGCAATTGATCAATAAAAGCTTGTGTTCCACAAACTACACCACCAACCGTATCACTAGAACCGTTGATAAATTTCGTTAAGCTGTGAATAACCACATCTGCTCCAAGTTTGGCAGGCGAAATTGACAACGGCGAAAAGGTATTGTCAACCACTAATTGTAAATTATATTTCTTGGCAATTCTGGCTAGACCAGCAATATCAGCAACTTCTAACAGTGGATTGCTAACCGCTTCGCAGTACAATACTTTCGTTTTTGGTGTAATTGCCGCTTCAACCACATCCAATTTTGTAATATCTACAAATGAAGTTTCAATATGAAAACGTGGTGTAAAATTTTTTAAAAAAGCATACGTTCCGCCATAAATCGTTCTGCTAGAAACAATATGATCGCCACTTTTGCATAACTGTAATAAAACTGGTGTAATGGCGCCCATTCCTGAAGCGGAAACATTTGCAGTTTCAGTGCCTTCCATAGCGGCCAACGCTTCGCCTAAATACAAATTGCTCGGCGATGTATGTCGCGAATACAAATAACAACCATCTGCATTGCCTTCAAAGGTGTCAAACATGGTTTTTGCTGACAAAAATGTATAAGTTGATGAATCTGAAATTGAAGGATTTACACCTCCAAATTCGCCAAAATACTGTAAATCTTGTATGTTACTAGCTGGATTGAACTTCATAGTTTTTAAAATTTAAATATGTAGTAAAATTCGATATAAATAGAATTAAAATCAATCAAATGTGTTTTATATAGAAAATAAATCTATTAAAATGGTTTTAGAGTGAAATATTATTTAATTTTACTTTGAAAATAATACAATTATAGAATTTTTTCCATGTTGAAACTTGATCAAACCGACCGAAAGTTGTTAATGCTATTGCAAAAAGATAGCAAACAAACCACCAAAGAATTATCAAACAAGCTAAACTTATCCGTAACTGCTGTGTATGAACGTATTAAGAAGCTTGAAAAAGAAGGTGTTGTGAAAAATTATGTGGCAATTTTAGATAAAAAACGAATTGCAAAAAGCTTCATGGCGCAATGTCATGTACGTTTAACACAACATTCAAAAGACTTTGTGCTAAAATTTGAACGTGAAATTATAAAGTTGGAAGAAGTATTGGAATGTTATCACGTAAGTGGCGATTACGATTACATTCTAAAAATCTTAGTGGAAGATATGGAAGCGTATCGCGATTTTATGGTCAGTAAACTAACGGTAATTCCAAACATTGGAAACACGCATAGCATTTTTGTGATTAGTGAAGTAAAACATACAACGGCGATTTCTGTTTAGAAAACCATACCTTTATATTCTAAACGTTTCAAATGGATTTTCAAAACACACGCTACAAACTCACAGAATTCTTCTTGATTTTCATTTTGATGCCTGTAAGTTTGGTATTAGATTATCCTATTTGGTTAAAACTCGGACTTGGACTTTTCGGTTTTCTATACATCGTTTGGATGTTACTCAGAGTAGAAAAACAACGTTTCAAACTCAATGAACATCTCAATTGGAAAGCATTTTGGGAACGAACGTTAATTTTACTAGCTTGTATTTGTGTAATTACCGCAGTATATGTGTATTTTACAGATATTTCAAAGCTATTTATCGTCCCAAAAACAAAACCATTATTATGGCTTTTCATTTTATTCTTTTACAGTGTATTTTCAGTATATCCACAAGAATTAATATACAGAACCTTCTTTTTTGTTCGGTATGAATCATTATTTAAAAATAAAAATCTACTCATATTTATCAACGCCATTGTGTTTTGCTTGGCACATTTTTTCTTTCAAAACGTATTAGTTTTAGTACTTACATTCCTTGGCGGGATTTTATTCGCGTTCACGTTCATCAAAACGAAGTCGACACTATTAGTCACTATTGAACACGCCATTTATGGAAGTTGGTTGTTCACCATTGGAATGGGAGAAATGTTAGGGTTTCCTGTTTAACTAATTGCGATAATTCAAACTTATTAATTTAAGAATATTCTTTCTAATCACTATATGGTTTAACCTTCTCAAATAAAGGCGTTTTACCTTCAATAAATACGTGTTTAACCTTTTCTTAAGGGATTTAAATGGTTTACTTTTAAGGTATTATAAATAAAATAACCTATAAAACAATCAAAACCATGAAAACAAAGTTATTATTATTAATGAGTTTCCTGCTGTGCATAAGTTGGCAAGCAGAAGCTCAGATAAGTGAAGGTGGAACGCCGTATGCGTTTACACTGCAAAATAAAGGATTTTTGAATGCTAAAATCCCTGTAGTTGCTATGCCTTTGGTTGATGTGGAATCTTATAAAAGAGAAGACGAAGCTACCAAAGATGAATTAAAGCCGTATCGATTTGGAGTGGAAATTCCAGTAGAAATTGGATTTAAAAGAGGTGTTTGGCAAACACTAGGTAATGGCGATCGCGTCTGGAATGTTTCTATTGTCTCTCCAAATGCGCTAAGCATCAATCTAATCTTTAAAAAATATAGACTTCCAGAAGGGGCTAAATTGTTTATATACAATAAGAAACAAGAAGTCTTAGGAGCGTTTACCAATAAAAATAACAAGGATAACGGAATCTTTGCTACAGATTTAATTCAAGGAGATTTCATTACGTTTGAATACTACGAACCAAAAGAAGTAATAGGAAAGGGGCAAATAGAACTCAGTACTGTAATTCACGGATATAGAGCGCCGTATGGTTTTGGAGATACAAATGCAAGACCATGTCATAATAATGTAAATTGTGCTGTTGGCGCACCTTGGACTTGTGAAATTGATGCAAGTATGCTTATTGTGCTTGCAGGAAGTTCATGTTCAGGTTCTTTAATAAACAATACAAATCAAGATCAAACACCATATGTATTAACAGCAAACCATTGTTATACTTTTGATCCAAATCCAGGTTCTTGGGTATTCCGATTCAATTGGCAAAGTGCTACATGTACAACACCTGGTAGTTCGCCATCATTTCAATCTGTAAGTGGAGCAGCATTCAGAGCAAGAAGAAGTACCACTGATTTTTGTTTGGTGGAAATTACTTCATCAATTCCAACATCTTATGGTATTACTTTTGCGGGTTGGGACAACACAGGAACAGTACCGTTAAGTGTAGCTGGAATTCATCATCCTGCCGGAGATATCAAAAAAATCTCTTTTGATAGTAATGCTGTCTCTAACGGAACTAACAGATGGCTTATAGATCAATGGGATGATGGGTTGGTAGAGCCAGGTTCAAGTGGATCGCCATTATTTAATCAAAACCACCAAATAATAGGGCAATTATGGAATGGAGACTTAAATCTAGGTTGTACTTCTTCAGGAGGAAGTTTCGTAGATAACAATAATTACGGGAAATTCTCGGAATCTTGGACTGGTGGCGGAACCAATTCTACACGACTAAGTAATTGGTTAGATCCTGGAAATACAGGTGTAGAAGTATTAAAATCTATGGGTTGTGATACTGGATATGATTTGGCAGGATTTGATAGCTCACGTGATGGAGGAGAAGAACCAAATAATTCAGGGCAAGGTATATGGCAAAGTCCAGATATCTGGAATCGTAGAACAAATTCAGGACTAAATCTGACTCATGAAGATCCAGGATATCTTGGTTCAAATTCTAACGTAATGCGTTTCAGAGTGCATAATGTAAGTTTTACAACTTCTTCTGTAAGTTATGCAAAACTATATTGGACATTAGGTTCTACAGGAGAAGCTTGGCCAGAATCTTGGGACGGAACAACACTCATAAATGGAAATCCAGCTGGAGCTGAATTAACAGTTCCTTACACTGGTTTTAATGCTACTAACACGTATGTTGCTGGACAAGGATTCCGAATTCCAGCGTTGGCACCAGGACAAGAATACATTATTGATGCAAAGTGGCAACCAGACGATCCAGCAATTTTTGGGTTAAATAATGGCGCAATGATTTGTTTCTTGGGAAGAATTGTAGATCCGAATGATCCAATGGCTAATGAAAATCCAGGTCCAGGCGCACCAATTGGTCCAAATGTGAGCAACAACAACAATATTGTGACTCGAAATGCAAGTTTGGTAAATCTTGGAGGAAACTATTTAAATGGTTTTGGAGGAATTGTAGTTGGGAATCATACATTTGAACATGCTTTATTTGATGTAAATTTTACTTTGTTAGATGATGATCAAATAGCAGTTCCTTTTAGAGAAGTTGGTGAAATCAGATTTCAGCTTAGCCAAGAACTTTGGAACTTATGGCTGGAAAATGGTAGGCAAGCAGAAGGTATTGAAATTATAAATGAAGAAGAAAGAGAAGTTGTACTTACACAACCTTCAAGAGCGCAACTATTGAATCTTCGTATGCCGCCAGGAGTATATTATCCATTAAGTGTTGAATTCAGAATGAATCAAGGTTTTAGACAATCAGTAAACTATCATTTTGCATTCTCTCAAAACTACTCTGAAAACAGAGAAGAAGCGTATGGAAGTGAATGTCACTATTTTGTAGAATTAAATGGTAGAGGAAATGAAGATAGAGGAGAACCATTCAGAAGACAAACTACAGTAGATGATATTACGTTAATTCCAAATCCAAGCAGAGGACAATTTACAGTTCAAATTCAAGAAGTAGCTGTACAACGTGGAACAATTCAGGTATTAGATGTCAACACTGGACAATTACTATATGAAAAATCATTTAAGCATCAAGATAAAGTGCCCGTTGATTTAGGTAATTTACGCCCTAATATATATATACTAAAACTAATTACTGATAAAAAAGTAACAACAAAACGTATTATTGTAAACTAGAAAAAACATTACTAAAAAAATAAAAAGCGGCAATTTCTTCTATGTAAATTGCTGCTTTTTTGCTTATATACACAATGTTTTTAAAAGTATTTATGATGAAAATGTTATAGAAATCATTAAAGCATTGTTGAACTCTAAAATAGTTGTACTTTTGTATTCTTGACAAACAAAAAAGTTCAAAAAAAAAGAATATGAATTCATACGATGTAGCCGTTATCGGTTCAGGACCTGGTGGATATGTTGCCGCAATTCGCTGTGCACAACTAGGAATGAAAACAGCAATTATAGAAAAATACAGTACGCTCGGTGGAACTTGCTTAAATGTAGGTTGTATTCCGTCAAAAGCGTTGTTAGATTCTTCTCATCATTACGAAGATGCTATCAAACATTTTGACGATCACGGAATTGAAATTTCAGGAGATGTAAAAGTCAATCTTGAAAAAATGATCGCTCGTAAAACTGCTGTTGTCGATCAAACTACTGGAGGAATTGATTTCTTGATGAAAAAGAACAAAATTGATGTCTACGAAGGTTTGGGTAGTTTTAAAGATGCTACACACGTAAACATTGCCAAAAATGACGGAACTTCCGAAGAAATTGAAGCAAAAAATATCATCATTGCTACGGGAAGTAAACCATCAAACTTACCATTCATTACACTTGATAAAGAACGCGTAATTACTTCTACAGAAGCACTAAAGCTAAAAGAAGTGCCAAAACACATGATTGTCATTGGTGGTGGAGTTATTGGATTGGAATTAGGACAAGTATACAGACGTTTAGGCGCAGAAGTAACTGTTGTTGAATATATGGATAGAATCATTCCAGGGATGGACGCTGGTTTATCGAAGGAATTGACAAAAGTATTCAAAAAGCAAAAATATAAAATCAACACATCGCACAAAGTAAAATCTGTTGAGCGAGTTGGAGATGAAGTTATTGTAAAAGCGGACAACAAAAAAGGCGAAGAAGTAGAATTCAAAGGAGATTATTGCCTAGTTTCTGTAGGTCGTCGTCCATATACTGACGGATTAAACGCGGAAGCGGCTGGAGTAAAACTAGATGACAGAGGTAGAGTAGAAGTAAACGGACATTTGCAAACCAATGTTTCAAACATTTACGCAATTGGAGATGTGGTAAAAGGAGCAATGTTGGCACACAAAGCTTCGGAAGAAGGTTCTATGGTAGCTGAAATTATTGCGGGACAAAAACCACATATCGATTACAATTTAATTCCTGGAGTTGTCTACACATGGCCAGAAGTTGCTGCGGTTGGAAAAACGGAGCAAGAATTAAAAGATGCTGGAATTGCCTACAAATCTGGACAATTTCCAATGCGTGCCTTAGGTAGAAGTAGAGCAAGTATGGATTTAGATGGTTTCATCAAAATCTTAGCCGATGAAAAAACAGATGAAATCTTAGGAGTTCACATGATTGGTGCCAGAGCAGCCGATTTAATCGCGGAAGCGGTAGTTGCGATGGAATACAGAGCATCTGCGGAAGATATTGCGCGTATGTCACATGCACATCCAACATTTGCAGAAGCTATCAAAGAAGCGGCATTAGCGGCTACAGAAGACAGAGCATTGCACGTGTAAAACGTATATCACATAAAAAATAACAAACTCCAGCGCAATCTGGAGTTTTTTTATGCTTATTATGTAAGTTCTTACTTTTTTTATCGACTTCTGAATTAATAGCCTTGATAACACCTAAAAAGTAACCACACAATACGATGAATTCTCTTTGGTATTTTAACGATGTAAACCTCTTCAATATCTTATGTCCGCATAAATTTAAGAAGTACAAAAAGAGTCACGAATTTGATGCGTATAAAAAGCAAGACTATATTTACTTTGAAGAAGATTCTGCGAATAAACTGTATCTTATTGAAAAAGGAAAAGTAAAGCTTGGCTATTACACAGAAGATGGAGAAGAAGTGGTAAAATCTATTCTATCAAAAGGAGAATTATTTGGAGAGAAAGCCATTTTAGGCGAAGAAAAACGAAATGAATTTGCGCAGTCGGTAGACAATACAACGTCTATCTGTCCAATTGGTGTTGACACGATGCACGATTTGATGCGAGACAATCAAACCTTCACATTAAAAATATACAAGTTCATTGGTTTTCGAATTAAAAAATTAGAACGCCGATTACAGCTTTTACTCTTCAAAGATACCAAAACACGTTTGCTAGAATTCCTAAAAGAACTCTGTGAAGAATATGGATATGAATGTCCAAAAACAGGCGATCATGTGGTAAAACATCCGTACACACAAAAAGATATTGCAAGCTTAATTGGTACTTCGCGTCCAACATTAAACATCATCATGAACGAATTAAAAGAAGCAAATGTGATCGATTTTAATCGAAAAGAAATTCGTTTTATTCAATAAAAAATAATACATTTAAAATATACACAAAGACGCTATTTTTAGCGCAAAAAAGCATCCAAAACTAACATGACAGCATGACAGTTTTGGATGCTTTATTTTTATTAATCTAATTAGTTAAATAATTGTGTTTAATATTTTGATATGTAGGTTTTTGAATCAAAAAAAATAGTATCATTAAGGAGTGTGTTTTTTTTGAACATTTTTTTAGCAAAAAGTGATTTTTTTAAAGAAGTGTTAGCTAGCTAACATTTTACGTGATTTTAGCAACATACATTTGTACTGTAATCATAAAAAAATATTCGCAATGATAAAAAAAATGTTTTTGGGATTAGCGTTAGGATTTTTCGCAATCTCGTGTAGTAGTGATGATGATGCTACAGTAGCAATATCAAATTTAGATGTAAACCTAAATGGTTTAGAAAACTTAGGTGCAGACTTCGTATATGAAGGATGGATTATTGTAAATGGAAGTCCAGTTTCCACAGGAACATTTACGGTAAATGATGCAGGAGCTTTATCGAGAACTTCTTTTTCAGTAAACTCAGATCAATTAGCGGCGGCAACAACATTTGTACTTTCAATAGAGCCAACGGTTGATCCAGATCCAGCACCAGCAGCCACAAAATTATTAGCAGGCGATTTCTCAGGAAACACTGCAGCCGTAGGATTAGATCCAGTAACAAGTAGTGGAAACTTTGACAACGCTTCCGGAGTATTCTTTTTAAGAACACCTACAGATGAATTAGCAGGATCAGGAAACAACGGAAACGATCAATATGGAGTTTGGTACGGAACACCAGGAATGCCGCCAACTTCAGGCTTGAACTTACCTCCTTTAGCAGACGGATGGAAATATGAAGGTTGGGTAGTAGTAGATGGCGTAGGTCCGTTAACTACTGGAACTTTTACAACATTCGGAGCTGTTGATGAATTTAACGACTTTAGCGGCGCAGAAAATACGGTTGGACCTCCAGTTCCAGGTGAAGACTTTTTCCGCAACGCACCAGCAGGTTTTACATTCCCACTAGATGTACGCGGACGTACCGTAGTTATCTCTGTAGAACCAAGTCCTGACAACAGTCCAGCACCATTTCTACTAAAGCCCCTAGTAGGAACTGCTGGAAACGACACAGCGCCAGCGACGAATAATTTTAATTTAAATGCTTCGTCATTCCCTACTGGAACGATTGTGCGATAATCTTTATGATTATTATCGTTAATTTTGAAACACGTTATCAATGTTGGTAGCGTGTTTTTTGTTTGTCATTAAAAGATTGAAGGATTAAAAGATTAAAAGATTGAAGGATTGAAAGATTGATTTTTTTGAAATTTTATCGTAGTTCTATCTGTAAATCTTTAAATTAAACTCACAAACTACATTACATGAACTTCACAAAAAAACTAAGAAATAATATTATCTTCTTTTCGGCAATAGCAATCTTGCTTTTTACTCCAGTTGGTACTTTTGTAAAAGTTCAGCTTATGAGAGTGTACATTGCTGTTTCCAATCCATCAAGTATTGCAGAAGAAAATAGAGTTACTATTAGCGATTTTAACTGGAATTTGATAGACAGCAACGGAAAATCAGTAAACTTTCAGGAAATGGAAGGAAAAGTCGTTTTAATCAACTTTTGGGCAACTTGGTGTCCGCCATGTATTGCAGAAATGCCCAATTTGAACATGTTGTACACAGACTACAAAGATAAAATCAGTTTTGTGTTTGTAGCCAATGATACTGCTGAAAATGTACGTACATATCTCACTAAGAATACGTATGATTTGCCCGTGTATTATACTTCTGAAAAAGCGCCAAACGAGTTGTATTCAAAAAGTATTCCTGCTACGTTTTTAATTGACGATCAAGGAAAAATTGTGATGAAGGAAATTGGCGCAGGAAATTGGAATAGCCAAAATGTACGGAATCAAATAGATGAGTTGTTAGCGTTTACGCTTGCAGAGTAAGTATAGTTGTGTAAAGCGCAGGAACTATTTTTCTTCTTTTCTACTGTATAGTTATGGTTTTTAGTTCAGAATTATTAAAGCGTAAAGTAAATCATAAAAGTCCTTATTTGTACCTCGATAACTTTGCTACGTATTTTCAATCAAAATGTATTTTTAATTTTGTAACTAAATTATTTTTAGTGAATTAAGGTTTCGTTATAATAGAAATAAAAGTAATTCTTATGCTATGCATATTGACACAATTTTGAAACGATGCAATTTTGGTGTATTTTTACACCAAATCATGAAATTATGGCAAGGCAAAGCATATCTTTTACAAAACCAAATGATGAGTGGCTTAAAACGCAAGTAGACAGCAATGAATATTCAAGTAAAAGTGAACTCATAAATGACTTAGTCAGGCAAGCTCGAAAACAACAAGCTCAAGTTGACTGGATTCGGACTAAACTAGAAAAGGCTGAAAAAAGCGGATTTACCAACGATCGTAAAGATGAAATTTTAGCGCAGTCAAAGTCTTTGCTCAATGGCGAATTATAGATTAAGCAACGAAGCTAAAAACGACTTGATTCGAATTCATCGCTATGGAACTGAAAAATTTGGCACAGCTCAAGCAGATAAATATTTTGAATCGTTTTTTGAATATTTTGATAGTATTGCGGAACGACCTTTTTCTTTTGAGTCAGTAGATTATATAAAGAAAGGTTACAGACGTTGTGTTTATAGTGTTGATAGTATTTTCTTCAAAATAAATGACAATGTTGTAGAAATAATGGCGATTATAGGTAGATAAGATTTAAACGAAATATCATAAATTTTATAAAAAAAATGATTAGCCAACTCCGTGTAAAATCAAGAGTTATTTTTAGCTTATTTATGAAAACCTATTTGTTTTTATTTATTACTTTAGTCCTATAAATACATAACGAAATCATACATAAATATCTTGTATGTATTATAACAACTCAATCAATCTGCTATCTATAATCTATGAGAAATATTTTATGCTTAATGGTGTTAGTTTTGACATTTGGATGTGCTGAATCTGAAAAGAAAGTCTACATTGAAGAATTTGAATGGACTTTACATATTCCAGCAAATTTTAAAGATGTACCATCAAAAACACGAATGGAATCTCAAAAGAAAGGTGTGAAAATGATAGAATCTGCTTATCCTAACACAAAAGTCAATATAGTTGCACAGAATTTATTCCACTTCAATAATGGTAAATACAATTCCATGAACGCACAATTCTCAGAATTGAATTCAGAACAGGATTTTTTAGAACAATTCAATAAATCAAATGAAATTGTTTTGAAAGCATTTACCAAAGAGAGACCAAACACAAAAATTGAAAAAAATGTCGGTACTGAAATTATTGATGGACTAGAGTTTAAAATGTTCAATCTGAAAACACTAAACGATAACGGAACTAATTATGACTATACCGTTTATAGTAGGATGTTTGGTAAAAAACAATTGGAAATAATTATTTTATCAAGCGACAGTGAAAAAAGAAAATTAATTGATAAAAGTATATTAGCATCTACTTTTAACTAAATCAACAACGCTATACATAACTTTGGAATTTTATATAAAAAGAATTGATTTTCAGATTTTTAAGTGAAAATTCAGTAAAAGTACAATAGCCACAGCTTATGAAAATTTTCCCAACCATAGAAAAAGAATTTAAACTAATTGATGACCAAGCAGAAACGCTGAATCGATTGCATCGGAGAACGGAAAAGTCTAAAAATTTGACTTCTCAATATACCGATAAATCTTTCCGCGGAATGATAAACGAAAATGAATTTAAAATAATCTCTTCAGCAATCGGAAAAGGAGCTTTTTGTGTGATGACAGGGAAAATTAACGCTGATAGTGGAAATGTGAAAGTAGAAATTCATAAAGTATTTAGAATCTTATTGAGTGTTTTTATGTGCTTTCCAGTAATCGGAATGATTGCGATGATTTTGACTAAACCTCAAGAATTTTCATCAATTCTGATTTTAGTGATGATAGTTCAAATTTTAATGATTAGATATATCTTCATAGGACTTGCTTTTAAATTTTTATCAAAAGATAGTCTGAATCGATTGCGTGATGTATTAGACTTTGAGTGGAAAAAAAACTAGAAATAGAAACGTATGTAAAATATGGCAATTCAAGTCTTAGTGTGATACTTCATACGCTGAACGTTGCGCACAAGCTGAAAAAAACAGAACCGAATTGAAAAACATTTTTCTTACTTTATTACTAACTCTAATTTCGCTGAATACTTTTGGACAAAATTCTGACCGAACTTATTTAAGTCACAACCATAATTATAGTACGATCTACTCATATGCAGTAACTGAAATAACAATACATTCTGATGCTACTTTCACTTGGAAAAGTTGGGATGTTAATCGTAAAAAGGAATGGAAAAGCTATAAAGAACAAGAACCTACAATTA
The DNA here is from genome assembly GCF_001005315.1 of Kordia jejudonensis. Lineage (GTDB taxonomy): Bacteria > Bacteroidota > Bacteroidia > Flavobacteriales > Flavobacteriaceae > Kordia > Kordia jejudonensis. The sequence continues at coordinate 110,839 of NZ_LBMG01000008.1, read as the reverse complement.
GTAAAGGGAAAATTACTCTAAATGGTAAATATTATATCTTAACTCAATATAGGAATGGAAACAAAACTGACTTTAACTGGACTGTGAAATTTAATGATAAACGATTGATTTTCTTCTATCTAAATAAAAATAAGAAATTGAAAAGAGGTACTATTTACAAGCGGATTAGATAAATCGGAATTGATACCAGTTTACATGAATAGTCAACAAATATGAAGGTCAATAGTACCAAACCAACTGTAATTATTTATTACATTGACAAAGATTCATATAATTCTGGAAGTGGATTTGCAGATAATAAATGGATGAAAAGTTGGAAAAATAATCTTGAAAATGAACTCAATCAAATTTTCAAATATTTTCTAAACACAAATATCCTTACTTAAACTTTGTTGTGATGTCAGAAAAACGGAATATACTACAAAAAATGTATTTACTTTCGTTTAAAGTATTTCATTGGAACCCAAAGCATTCCAAAACATTCGCCGTCTTCTTTTCCTAAGTGTTTGTGATGAATTTTATGTGCTCTACGAATTCCTTTTGCATACCAATTGTCTGCTTTTCGGAACATTTTAAACCGTTGATGAATAAAAATATCATGCACAATAAAATAGGCGAGTCCGTAAGCGAAAATTCCAACACCAATAGGCAATCCAGCCCAGAAAATTTCAAACTTCCACAATACAAAACAACCAATACTTACGACTGCATAGAAGATAAAGAATGCGTCATTACGTTCAAACCATGAATCATGATCTTTATGATGATGATCTTTGTGAAGTGACCACAAAAAACCATGCATTACATATTTGTGCGTTGCCCACGCCATAAATTCCATAATACAAAATGTTCCTAAAAATACTGCGATCCAAAGTAACGTTGTCATTGTTTTTATTTATATAAGATTGAGTTGATAATTAACGTATGATTTTGCTAATAACGCCATTTTTTGATAATTTGGAATGCGAATTCGTGCATTTTTTATCTTCATAGAAGGCGTTCTTTTTAGCTTTTTCAATAATTTGAAATAATATTTATATGCTGTAAAGACCCCAAATTTGGCTTCAATAGGTAATTTTGCAATACCTTCTAAACCTAATTTGAAATCGTGTTCTATTTCTGCAATAATTTTCTGTTTTGATGCTTCGTCTAAGTTTTTTAAATCTGCATCAGGGAAATACGTACGATCTAAATCTTCAAAATCAGCTTTTAAATCACGCAAGAAGTTCACTTTTTGAAATGCTGAACCGAGTGACATTGCCGAAGATTTCAATTCTTCATACTTTGTTTCATCTCCTTTTACAAAGACTTTTAAACACATTAAACCAACTACATCAGCCGAACCATAAATGTATTCGTTGTACTCTTCTTTTGTTAAGTATACTTTTTTATCCAAATCTTGACGCATACTTTTCATAAAAGCATCAATTAAGTGTTTTGGAATGTCATATTTTAAAACCGTATGCTGAAAAGAATTTAAAATAGGATTCAAGCTAATTTTATTTTCCAGCGCACAATCTAAATCATCTTGAAATTTGTCTAACAAGAATTTTTTGTCGAACTCATGAAAAGAATCTACAATTTCATCGGCAAAACGGACAAATCCATAAATATTGTAAATATCTTGACGAATAGATGGTGATAACATTTTTGTAGCCAGAGCAAATGACGTACTGTACGACTTTGTAACGGTGGTGCTACACTGATATGAAACAGAATCAAATAGTGCTTTCATGATGAGTATTTGGTTGGTGTTTGGTAATTAATTCGGCTACCAATTTCCCAGAAATTAACGCTGGTGGAACGCCAGGTCCAGGAACGGTTAATTGTCCAGTAAAATAAAGATTTGATACTTTTTTACTTTTCAATTTGGGTCTTAAAAATGCAGTTTGAAGCAACGTATTTGCCATTCCATATGCATTTCCTTTGTATGAATTGTATTCTTTTATGAAATCATTCACACAAAAAGATTCTTTAAATATAATATGATTTGAGATATTTTGTTGTGTAATTTCCTGAAATCTGTTCATTATAATGTCAAAATACTGATCGCGAAGCGCTTGTGTATCTTCTAAACCTGGCGCAATTGGAATTAAAAAGAAACCAGCTTCTTTTCCTTCTGGCGCCATTGTAGCATCTGTCATGGACGGAAAGTTTGCATAAAATAAAGGTTCTTTTGGCCAAGCTGCTTGATCATAAATAACGTGCGCATGTGCATCAAAATCTACATCGAAAAATAGAGTGTGATGCGAAACATTTTGCAACTTTTTATCAAATCCTACATAAAATAATAGGGAAGAAGGTGCAAATGTTTTCTTTTCCCAGTAATTTTCTGAATATTGACGGTATTTTGGAGCCAATAGCGTTTCCGAATGATGATAATCTGCGCCAGATAATACAATGTCAGCTTCAAATTCATCTTGTTGTGTTATGACTTTCGTCGCTACCGAATTGTCAACTTTAATTTCTTGTACGTTTTGATCTGTTTTGATCGTTACACCTAACTGTTGTGCTAACTTCTGCATTGCCAATATTACGCTGTACATTCCTCCATTTGGATGCCAAGTGCCTAGTCCGAAATCGGCATAGTTCATAAAACTGTAAAAAGAAGGAGTATCGCTTGGTTTTGCACCTAAAAACAATACTGGAAATTCTAAGATTTTTATCAATCGGTCATTTTTAAATTCTTTTCGAACATCACGTTTAATGTTGCTAAGAAACTGACCTAATTTGGTAACAGTTTTTGCATTGACCAATTCTAACGGAGAAACACCAGGTTTGTATACCAAATCTTTAATGGCAACATTATAGTTTTCTTCTGCGTTTGCAATAAATTTTCGGAGTTTTGCACTGCTGCCTTTTTCTTCTTGCTCAAAAGCGGCACAGATTTTTTCTAAAGTATCTTCAATACAAATAGTATCTTCCTTACCAAAATATACTTGATATGCAGGATTCAATTTGTCTAAATGATAAAAATCTGAAGTTTTGGTGTCGAAGTCATTGAAGAAACGCTCAAATACGTCAGGCATCCAGTACCAAGAAGGTCCGATATCAAACGTAAAACCTTCTTTTTTGAGTTGACGTGCGCGTCCTCCAACAGTCGTATTCTTTTCTAGAATTGTCACATCATATCCAGCTTTAGCCAAATAGCTTGAAGCAGATAGTGAGGAAAATCCAGAACCTATAATTATAATTTTTGATTTCATTGTTTAACAAATGTAGTAAAAAGTTAAACAAAAATGAATACAATTTTAGATTTCTTTAACTAAATTTTGAATCGATTTAAAGATTTTCAAGTTTTTGTGATTCTCCTTGTTTTTAACATTTCTAGCTTGGTAACCAAGAAGCCATAAATGATGTGTATCCAAACCAATTTTTTCACTAAACTCTTCTATGTATCCTTCAACCTTATCATCAGGTGGCGTGACCGTAAAATAAGAAATAAAATGCAATTCTGGAAAGAAATTGTGAATATTTGTTAAGCTATCAATAGGAATTGTTTGTCCAAGATATATAGTGTGATATCCTTTGAGTTGTAATTCATAATTTAGGTATAACAATCCAATTTCATGAATCTCGTTTTCAGGTAAAAACAGTACAAACGTTTTTGATTTATTTGACTTTTCTAAAGTTTGAATTCTTTCCGTATTTAGTATAATTTTTTGTTTTACTAAGCTGGAAATGAAGTGTTCATGTGCAGGATTTATGGTGTTTGTATGCCACAATACACCTAATTCGTTCAATAAAGGAATAAACGTGTCAAAAAATATCTCTCTAAATGATTGCTCAGCCAACAACTTATTATATGTATTGTAGAATAAACTGTAATCAAAATTTAACATAGAAAGCTTAAAAGAATTTAAAGCTTGATTATGCATATTTTTCTCGGTAGCAATCTCTCTAACTAAAATATGAATTTTGTCTTCCGGTATTTCGGCGATCTTAGATATTTTATACCCATTTTTGTAAAGTAGGGTTATATTTAGTAGCTTTTGCAAGCTTTGAATATCGTAAGTTCTTATATTTGTATCAGTTCTTTCAGGGGCTAATAAGTTGTATCGTTTTTCCCAAATACGAATTGTATGCGCCTTAACACCTGAGAGGTTTTCTAAGTCTTTAATACTAAACTTTGTTTTTACACACTCCATTTGTTCAATCTTTTTTTTAGCAACTTCAACAAAAATAGTGCTTTTTATCTATTTTTTAGCCAAATTATCCATTTCTCCGCTAATAAGAATCATTCTAAATAAAATCGATAGAGCACAAAAGTTGTCCATATGGACAACTTTTTTAGCATTACTGGGTGTTTAGCATTTTACATCAAGTGATTGACACCAAACTTGAATGGAATATTGTACCGTACAATTTCCTAATGGTCTTGGTAATGTTTGGCAAACAGCTGGTTGTACTGTTAGTGCAATTGTGCAATTCCCAATAGGTCTTGCGCAAGTTTGCGTGAATTTTTCATCAGCTCCACCAACAATGTTTTCTTGATTTAAAGCTGAAACAACTTGCTTCTTTAGGTGTAACCCATTTAATTTTTGTTTTTTCATGGTATTATAATTTTTATGGTTTGCCTAAAATTACAAACAAACAGATTGTTATAAAACAAAAGAAGATCGCTATTTATAAATAACGATCTATTCAGGTAAAAATAGTAGCTTTTTCTACCATTTCAATTCAAAATCGTCTGTCAATAAAATACATGTACTATTCACAAGGAAGTACAGTTTGTAAATTTTGATATACCTAAGTTGTTTTTAATTAGTTGAAAAACAATGGATTATTTATTTTCAAAATGAATTACGATTTTGAATACACTGATGAAGCGACAAATTCTATACATCTAATTAAGACAAAAAATAAAAATGCACCAACCAATCCGCTAAAGAAGAATATGATAATTTCTAAGAAGAAATCGCTTCTGTAATTATGTAAATGATCAACGGCTATTTCATCAAGTTTGTAGAATGTAATTGCCCAAGAAGCGCCAAATAGTAAGGAAATGGCAGCTGCTTTTAAAAAAGTAAGTAAATGTTTTATGTAGAATTGCATTGAAGTAAATATACTAAAAGTAATTTGATCTGTTCCATAAGATGAAAAACATATCTTTTTTAGTATTTTCAGCCTTTAAAATAGTATATGAAAAAACTTGAAAAAATCTTAGCAGTTACCATCATAGCATTCATGGTTTTACGATTGTTTACGGCTTTCCCGTATAGTTCAATGATATTAACGCTTTCAACACTTTTGTTAGTGTTACTCTATACTACTTTTGGTTTTGCATTGCTGAATGGAATTTCTTTTCGAAGCTTCTTAAAAAAAGAATCTTTTAAAGGTATTAGTATTTGGCGAATGATTGGCATTATTGGAACTGGATGGGTACTTTCCATAGTAATTATAGGGATTTTGTTTGTATTTCAACGTTGGCCTTATGGATATATAAATTTGCAAAACGGATTGATTTTTACAGGAATTATTGTAATTGTCATTGTACTCAAAAAAGGAATATCATTTCATAAAGTGTATTCGTATATTTTGTTGCGAATTGGAATTACAGGTCTTATCGGTTTGTTTTTGCTGTACTTACCACAAGAAACGTTGCTTGAAATGCAATGTAAAGATTGTTCAACATCATATCTTGAAGCAGAAAAAGCGTTGCTCAAAGATCCTAACAATAAAGAGTTGCAAGAAAAAGCATATCAAGAATATATAAAAATGGACAAAGCGGAGGAAGAACGCAAACAATAATAAAAACAAAACCAAAAATACAGAATTTCTGTAATTTTATAAATTGTGGCTAATTTCATTACCTATATATTCACAAAAAGTTTGATCTTAGCTACGTATTAAAATGAACTCGTTTAAACTTTTCGGATTTAGGCGAAAATTAGCAGTTTTAAGTTCTGTTGACAGCTTTTTTGAGTTTCATAGCAGCGTTACGGAACGAAAAAAAGGTAAAAACAGGTCTGAAAAGAGCAATTTTTTAGCAAATTAAAAAAGTTTAAACGAGTTCAATAACTAAAAACACATAAAATATCATGAAAAATATAAAAATTGTATTTGTACTTGCCGCTATTTTCAGCTTTCTATCTTTTCAAACCAATGAATCATTAGTTGGAAAGTGGGAATTGTTTAAAATGCAAAGTGGAGAAGGAGAAGTGAGAGATACCAGTGGTCGCTGGATGGATTTTCAAAAAGATGGAGTTTTAATAGGAGGAAATACACTTGATACGACTAACAGAACAGGAAATTGGGAATACAATACAGAAACGAAAGAAGTATCAATTAGTTCTGAAGAAAAACGCCCAGGAGAAGGAACATTTGTAGTGAATTGGATTGACGGAAAAACGATCAGTTTAGACATAGGATCTGGACGAAAAGTATATTTGAAGAGAATAGAGTAAAAATAGATTCAAAGAACTTAAAAGCGAGCTACACGGCTCGCTTTTCTTTTTTGAAGAATTGATGATATTATTTAAAAAGAATAAAAATTTATTGTTTATCAATAAATTTTTACCGTAATTTGATGTATTAAACACAGCATTATGAATTCAACAGCCAAAAATATATTAAAAATCATGCGCTTGCTTGCATGGATTGCCTTTATCGGATTACTGATTAAAGCCGGAGCAATTATTATGTCTTATGGAATCAGCACAAATAATCCTGAAGCAGCAAAAGACTTATACAAAGGAATGGATTTGTCACGCTATGAAGCCTACAATTTTGTTCAGTATACAATTATAGTGATGTATTATGTAATCATGTATCTTATGCAGGCATATATTGCTTTGTTTGGTGCAAAACTGCTAAGTAGTATCAATATTGAAAAACCATTTAGTGCAGAAGTTGTCCAATTATTACATAAAATAAGTTACACAATTTTAGGTGTGGGAATTTTGGCTATTCTACACAATGTACATGTCGGAATTATTAATGCAAATGCTGGTATTGAGGCTGAACTTATCGCTGGAGAATTTATCTTCTTGGCAGGATTGGTATATGTGTTGGCGCAATTGTTTAAAAAAGGAGCAGTTATGCAAGCAGAAAATGATTTAACCGTATAATCATGGCAATTGTAGTACATTTAGATGTAATGATGGCAAAACGAAAAATGTCATTAAACGAACTTTCAGAACGCGTAGAAGTTACGTTGTCTAACCTTTCTATACTAAAAAATGGCAAAGCAAAAGCCGTTCGGTTTAGTACGTTGAGCGCAATTTGTAAAGCATTGGATTGTCAACCAGGCGATATTTTGGAATATATTGAATAACTTTAGAAACTAAAAATACTAATGAAAATAGGGAACGTTAACAAATGGGCATTTCACTTTTCAATTTGGATTGTGATTATAAATATCATTCAATTTATTCTTACGGTCAATTTTAATTCGCTGACACAGGATGCACTTCGTTTTTCAACAGTGATGCTGTGTTTTGGAATCATATGTGCCTTTTTGTGGTGCTTGACGTTTGTATTTCTATTGATAAGTATATTGAACAAATATCCGAGAAACTATCAATTTTGGATAGCAAGTGTTGTTTGCGGTTTATATGGTTTGCTATTTATTATTTCTATGTTTACTGTAATTACTTAGTAAAACAGATGAAACAAACAAAAAAAATGCGAACCGAAGTTCGCATTATCAATTAGCCTAATGGTGCATCTAACTGCCCTTTTGGTTTACAAAGCGCAGGCGTACAAGAATATCCGCATTGTGAATCACATTGTGATCTAGACATTCCTCCATTTAATTCTCTACTACTAAAATTTGAAATTGACTTTTTGTTTAATTTCAATGATTTTAAATCTTTTCTTTTCATGATATAAAGTTTTAATTGTTTCCATCAAGATACTCAATTGATTAAGCATAAAAAAAGATGACTTCTCAGGATTCATAAATCGTAATTGCTTGAATTTCAATTGTATTACAACAATACTACAACATTACGAAGGAATCACATACTACAATTTATGTAATTATTTGATTTATAGTTCATTGTAATTTTTTTTAAATGTTGTAATCTTATATCGTCAGTTAAAGTGTTATTTTGCAACTACTTACGTGAAAGTATATAGTGAGGCATAAAAAAAGCGAACCGAAGCTCGCTTAAAATGTTTAAGATTTGGACTGTTGTCTAATTTGTGTGACAGTGACAAATAGACAATGGTTGTGATCGTGTTGGGTTTGGACAGTAAACCACTAGATAGATTACCAGCGCTTCAAAAATATTTTTCTAAAGAAATGTGGTCATATTTTGTAATTCCAAGAAACAGCTCAGGAGATGTATTACCTTGGCCGTAAAATTGGATCGTTCTAAAAACAGGTGCGATTTTTTAGGACGACACAAATATTCTTTCAGATTTCGAGCGTTTCTAAATCAAGCACTTTGTTAAATTAAAAATCGCATCTTGATGCAGTTTGTTTTTCGCAATCATTTGAGCAATTTCCAAGCGTACACATAAAATAGTTAGAATTAGTAATCGCTTCCTAAATCGTTTAATAATACGACAAGAAAGCAATAAAGGAAGCTTTCATTTTAAAAGTATCACAAGTAAGAGAATTTAGGAGAATTATAGCATATTTAATGGCTATTTGTATTTTCGATTCATTATTTTTATGCCGTAATACTACTAAATAAAACAAATCAAAAAAACAATGACAAAGCAGTATCTATTCTACTTTTTATTAGTGATCACAATCAATTCTTTTGCGCAAACAACTACAGTTGTAACGGGCTTATCAAATCCAGTAGGTTTAGCTCTAAATGGAAATGACTTATATGTAGGTTCTGTAGGGAATCAAAAAGTAATGAAAAAGGATTTATCGGATACAACTACAACTTTAGCAACCGATTATCTCACAAATATAAGTTTCCCAGGATTCTTATTGCTCATAGGCGATTATCTGTACATTCCACAAGTATCAGACAGTAAAGTTACAAGAATAGACGTTAGTGATCCTAATTCATCTCCTGAAGATGTAGTAACAGGAATAAATACTCCAATTGGATTGGCATTACGTGGAAATGATTTATATATTTCATTGAGATTTTCTAATAAAATTGTTAAGATCGATATTTCTCAATCAAATCCTTCTCCGACTGATGTAGTTACAGGAATTAATGGCTGGGTTAATGGATTAGCATTCTATGGAAATGATTTGTATTTTTCACACAATAATACCAGTATTTCTAAAATAGATGTTACACAAGTAAATCCTAATATTACTGAAGTAACGCCTATGTCTGGAGGTGCAGGAATTAGAATTAAAGATAATTATTTATACGTAGCTAGACCTAATGAGAGTAAAGTTTCAAGATTTGATGTTACACAAACTACACCAACTATTACAGACGTTGTTTCCGCTCTTAACACTCCATGGGATATTATTGTTACGGATAATTTTCTATACATTTCCGAACAATTTGGAGCAAAAGTTTCGAGATTTGATCTAACAACTTTAAGCACCGAAAATAGTGCTCAAAAAGTAACATTTGAATATTATCCTAATCCGACATCAGGACTTCTTAGCATCAAAGGACTCGAAGATAATGCTACTTATAAAATTACTGATATAAATGGTAAGATCGTTTTAAAAGGTAAAACAATAAACAATAGTAATCTTGATATTAGTGATTTAAAAAATGGAATCTACTTTTTAAGAATTAACGAATATCAGATAAAAAAGATCATAAAGAAATAAGTATATAACAATTCAATATTAAAAAACTATTAATTGCGGTAGTTATTGCGAAAAAACAAAAAATCCCAACACAACTGTTGGGATTTTTAATTTTATGAGGAAAATTTTAGTACCGAAGATGGGAGTCGAACCCACACGCTCTAATGAACACATGGCCCTCAACCATGCCTGTCTACCAATTCCAGCACTTCGGTAAATACTTGTAATTATACAGTAAATATAAAACAAAAAAGTTAAGCAATAGCTTAACTTTTGTGACCTGGCTGGGGCTCGAACCCAGGACCCTCTCCTTAAAAGGGAGATGCTCTACCAACTGAGCTACCAGGTCATAGACCTTGATAATTTGTACGTTGTGACCTGGCTGGGGCTCGAACCCAGGACCCTCTCCTTAAAAGGGAGATGCTCTACCAACTGAGCTACCAGGTCATTCAAAATGAATTATAAATAATTCCCTGAATGCGGGTGCAAATATAACATCATAATTTTATTTTTCAAGTCTTTTTTAATATAATTTTATCTTTTTTTTTCGGATTTTTGTAAGCGCTTAAAAATAAATTAATTATAATGCAAATATGACAATTGTACTTTTAGGATATATGGCAAGTGGAAAGAGTTCTGTTTCTAAATTACTAGGAAAAGCATTGAAACTTCCAGTAGTTGATTTGGATCATTTTATTGAAGAAAAAGAAGAAACTACGATTCGTGAAATTTTTGAATCGAAAGGAGAAATCTATTTTCGCATGAAAGAACATCACTACTTGAAAGAAATTTTAGAGAAAAAAGAAGACATTATTGTTTCGCTTGGCGGAGGCACACCTTGCTATGCTGGAAATATGGAGTTGCTTCATGCATATACACAACATACTATCTATCTGCAAACGTCTATTTCTGAAATTATCAATAGAGTGAAGGATGAAAAAGCAACACGTCCTTTAATTACCGAAATTGCAGACGAAGATTTGCCAGAATTTATTGGAAAACATCTGTTTGAACGGAATGCATTCTACCAAAAAGCAACACATACCATACTGACCGATAAAAAATCAGTGGACACTTTAGTGGAAGAAATAAAGGCAGTTTTAAATTAGAAATGCTTTATTCTGACCTTCTTCAAAAACAACATCAATATGCTCTAAGATAGACGTTGATAATGAAATACCTTTAAAATCGGCTTTTATAGGGTATTTTTTATGATTTCTATTCACTAATACCGCCGTTTTGAAATTCTTCAAAGGAACGTCTAAAAAGTGCTTTACGCCATAAATTAATGTTGTTCCTGAGTTTAGGACATCATCAATTAACACCAAAGGCTTATTGGAGTATTGTTCTTTTGGTAGCGAGGTAGTAACGGCTTCAAGTGGATTTTGTTTGTCAATTTTAACTTCACACAAGGTAATTACAGCTGAAGAAATTTTTTCCAACTCATCTTTTATCTTTTGTGCAAATACAAAACCATTCGTTGCAATTCCTGCGACAATGATTTCTTTTTCATTTACATTAGATTCTAAAATTTGATACGCAATTCGACGTGTTTTATGTTGAATTTGCTGATGATTGAGGATAATATTTCCCGTAACGGTCATAGTGTTAAAATTTAAATAAATTACTACAGCGTAAATTCGCAGTATATATGAAATTTATGTTTTACATCAAGTCTACTTTGCATGAGTAAATGCTTGATTGTTGAGTAAAATTAATCATTACTTTGATCATCATCAAGACTATCTTCCAGATAATCATCAATTTCACGTCTGTCTTTTTTAGTAGGTCGTCCAGTTCCTTGCTTACGATAATGATCTTTGGCGTGTTTTAACAGTTCTAAATGATCAAAATTTTCTTTCGGAGTTGTATCTACTCTGTAAATATCTACCAATTTAGCTCCTACACGATTTGGCGGAATATCTAGTACCGTTAAATGGTGCTGTACTTGGTTTTTTCGCACGATAATTTTATCCGTTGCATACACATCTCTCGACGGTTTTACAACAGCATCATTTATGCGTACATGCCCTTTTTTACAGGCAGTTGTCGCAATGTTTCGCGTCTTAAAATAACGGACGCACCAAAGGTATTTATCTATCCTCATACAAAATCTCTAAAAACTACGTTAAAGAATATACAAAAGTAGGATAAAATTGTATCTTGCAAGCCAAAATTTAATAAATCAATGATGAAGATTATAAAATTTACATTTTTAATAATAATCGCAAGTGTGGTTATATTTTCGTGTAGACCAGATGATGATAGTGGAGGTGCTATTGAGTTAGCTGATAGAAATGAGCAGCAAATAGAAGATTCTGCGGAATTAATAGAATTTCTCAATACGCATTTTTATAATTACGAAGATTTCGATTTTATGAATCCTGAAAGTGCCGCAAATGATACTTTTCAGATGACTTTTGGTAAGATTGAAGGAGCAAATGCAGACAAAATACCATTAAGCAGTCAGGTAGAAACCAGAACGATTACTTATTTTGATACAGAATACACATATTATGTATTGAAACTTCGTGAAGGTGGTGGAAAAGAATATACCAATGCTGATGCGGTAAGCTTAACGTATAGAGGACAATTAGTTGAAGACTTATCTACGTTTGACTTTAAGTTAACTCAACAGTTGATAGGTTTAGTATCTTCCATAAAAGGATTTCAAGTTGGACTTGACGAATTTAGAACTGCGGAAGATATTGTAGAAGGATCAGGAGGATTTTTAAACGCAAGAAACGGTGGTATAGGCGCAATATTTTTCCCTTCAGGATTAGGATATTACGGCTTATTTCAACCAGGAATTCCTGTGTATTCTGAACTTATCTTTTCTTTCAATGTATTTGATGCAATATACCAAGATGATGATAATGACGGAATTCTTTCTTCCTTAGAAGACATTGATGGCGATAATGATGTAACCAATGATGATACTGATAGTGATGGAAATCCAAACTTTGCAGACTTTGATGATGATGGCGATGGAACTTTAACAATAAATGAAATTGTTCAAAATACATATGTATTAAATCCTGGAGATTTAGAGCCTGTATTAGCTGCCAATGAGGTTGAACAAACTAGAGAAACTGACGACGATGGTGTTACAACCATTAGTACAGTTGTATTTACAGATACAGACGGAGATGGAACTCCAGATTATTTAGATGCGAACTAAAAGCATTTTATAAAAGCACAAAAAAAGCACTTCTGTTCGGAAGTGCTTTTTTTATGCTGTAATTTTTTAAGTCTATAATTTTAATGAAAGACTAAATATTATTTGACTTGGTCTAGAATCTAAAGTTCCAATTTGAATATTATTACTATCTAAAATAGTGGCTTCATTTTCAGTAAATCCACGTTCGTAGCGTACATCCAAACCAACATTTCCAATTTTTACCATGGCGCCAAAGTTGAAACCAACAGTAATGTCATTTTGTACATCAGAAATAGTATTATTTTCAAAATCGTTATCTAATGTATATTGAAACGCTGGTCCAGCAAAAACACTCAAAGGACCAACAATATCCAATCCTACTAATAACGGAATATCAATTTTAGACATGTCATATGCATTAGATTGGTATTCACTTTTCGTTTTTGTATATACAACTTCTGGACGAAGGTATAATTTTCCTAAATCAACATTGTAATACGCTCCAAAGTGATATCCAATTTTTGCGTCTCCGCTTTCTTCTACAATATTTTCTCCCGCGTTGATTACATCTTGAAGTTTTAATTCTCCATTAGAGTTGAAGTTCAATCCTGCTTTTACACCAAATTGCGCGAAGCAACTTGCCGTAGCAAACAAAAATATCAAACATAATAGGTTGTTTCTCATGATCTTACTGTTTAATGTTATAGTAGTAGAAACGTATTTTTTTAGAATCTATTACTTTCTTTTAATTACTTTTTGTGTCGCTTTTACGATTGAAGCGGCATTTAAACCGTACTTTTCCATCAATTGTGCAGGCGTTCCAGATTCTCCAAAAGTATCTTGTGTCGCTACAAATTCTTGAGGTGCTGGTGTATTTAGTGCTAACGTACGTGCTACACTTTCGCCCAATCCTCCTAAAAAGTTATGTTCTTCCGCTGTAACAATGCAACCCGTTTTAGCAACAGAGTTCAAAATAGCTGCTTCGTCCAATGGTTTAATAGTGTGAATATTGATCACTTCCGCAGAAATTCCTTCCGCTTCTAAAGTTTCAGCCGCTTGTAATGCTTCCCAAACTAAATGTCCTGTAGCAACAATTGTAACATCAGTTCCTTCGGTTAATTGAACCGCTTTTCCAATTTCAAATTTTTGATCAGCAGGTGTAAAGTTGGCTACTTTCGGACGTCCGAAACGTAAATATACAGGTCCATGATGTGCTGCAATTGCCAAGGTAGCTGCTTTTGTTTGGTTGTAATCACAGGTATTAATAACGGTCATACCAGGCAACATTTTCATCAAACCGATATCTTCTAAAATTTGGTGTGTTGCGCCATCTTCTCCCAACGTAATTCCTGCGTGTGAAGCACAAATTTTTACATTCTTATCAGAATACGCTACTGATTGACGAATTTGATCGTACACACGACCTGTAGAAAAGTTCGCAAACGTTCCTGTAAACGGAATCTTTCCGCCAATCGTCATTCCTGCGGCAATTCCAATCATATTTGCTTCTGCAATTCCAATCTGGAAAAAACGTTCTGGATGATTGTCCTTGAATTCATTCATTTTTAACGATCCTGTCAAATCTGCACAAAGTGCGACAACATTTTCGTTTGTTTGTCCAAGCTCTGTCAATCCATCTCCAAAACCTGAACGTGTATCTTTACTTCCTGTATTTGTATATTTTTTCATCTTATGTGCCCTAGAAATCGGGTATCTTTTTAGTTGTTGTTTTTAATTCAATAAGAAAGACTTGATTTTTAATAATCACCTAAAGTTGCTGGATTTTGTGCCAATGCACTTTCCAGTTGTTCATCATTTGGTGCTTTACCGTGCCAAGCATGTGTGTTCATCATAAAATCAACACCATTCCCCATTTCTGTATGCAACAATACACACACTGGTTTTCCTTTTCCAGTTCTGGCTTTAGCTTCCGCCATTCCGTCTTTAATAGCCTGAATATTGTTTCCGTCGGTAATTTCTAAAACATCCCAACCAAACGCTTCAAACTTATCAGAAAGTGAACCTAATGGCAATACATCATCTGTAGCACCATCAATTTGCTTCTTATTATAATCAATCGTTGCGATATAATTATCAACGTTATTTCCAGCGGCGTACATAATTGCTTCCCAATTCTGACCTTCTTGCAGCTCTCCATCTCCGTGTAACGAATACACTAAATGATTGTCTCCGTTTAACTTTTTAGTCAATGCCGCGCCAATAGCAACCGACATTCCTTGTCCTAGTGAACCAGACGCAATACGAATTCCAGGCAAGCCTTCATGCGTAGTTGGATGTCCTTGCAAACGAGAATCTAACAAACGAAATGTGTTCAATTCATCAACAGGAAAATATCCGCGACGTGCTAAAACGCTATAAATTACAGGAGAAATATGACCGTTAGACAAAAAGAAAACATCTTCTCCTTTTCCGTCCATATCGAAACCGTCCTTCAGTTTCATCGTATCATTATATAAAGTGACTAAAAATTCAGCACATCCCAAAGAACCTCCTGGATGTCCAGAATTTACTTTATGTACCATTCTCAAGATATCTCTACGTACTTGAGTGACTAAATTTTCTAATGATTTGTTATCAGACATTGTGTGTTAATTAGTAGTTTTTTAAAGCATCAAAAGTAAGTTATAAAACGGCGCAAACAAAAGAACTTTGTAGGCTTTTATTAACGAAATGTTGTGAATAAGGTAAAAAGTGTGAGTTGTGTGTAAATTATTGAAAATGAAGTTTGTAAAAACTATTGTAAATGCTCCAAATAATACTTGCATGAAGAACTTACAAGACATATTGTAAAACTTAGTTGATGAATTTCCCTAATTTGAGAGAAAATCGATGTCTTTTAAAAAAGCAAATTGTAAGTACGTGAAATATATCATTAAAAATCATGCTTGCTAAAAAGGTGCTAGAAAGTAAATTCTACACTCAATAATTGTATGATAGTTACAGTAGTAATAGTACATAATACATTATTTTGTATCTTTGATTTAAAGAATAAAATACTATGGATATTCAAGCAACAAAAATTGAATTAGTAAAAACAATCTTAGCGATTCAAAATGACGAATTTCTTCAAAAAGTTGCTGATTTTGTCAATAAGGAAAAAGTTGATTTCTGGAATGAATTGAGTACAGCTCAACAAGAAGAAATAAAACAAGGCATCGAAAATCTTGATAAAGGAAAAAGAGTTTCCTACGAATCAGTCTTGAAGAAGATTTCTTAATGAATGTATTTTTATCCGAATTAGCAGCGTCTAAACTGCAAAAATTAGCTCAATATCTTTTAGAACATTGGAGCTTGAAAACAAAAGATCAATTTATTGAAAAATTGACAGCAAAAATAAATCAAGTATCTACACAACCGCATAGTTGTCCGCAATCCACTGAATTTAGAGGACTTTACAAATGTGTTGTTACCAAGCAAACCACTTTTTATTACAGAATTGTAACGGAATCAAATGAAATTGAAATCATTACATTTTTTGATTCAAGACAAGATGCGAATAAACTCAATGAAGATATAAAGTAAAAATCTATCAAAAAACACCAATCCATCTGAGTTTCTTAAATTTTAATATTTGATTAGTAAAATCATCTCGCAATCTTACCTATATTTGCCAACTGATCATGCCACTATATAGTTGTCAAAAAAGTCGTAGTCGGCTGTAGCCGATAAAACACAGCGCACTTACATGATAACATTACAGGCAATAGATAGCATACATACATGAAATTTGATTTAAAAGGAAAAGACGCAGGAAGTAAGGCGAGAGCGGGAGTTATTACCACCGATCATGGAACAATTGAAACGCCTATTTTTATGCCTGTGGGAACGGTTGGAACCGTAAAAGGAGTACATCAACGTGAGTTAAAAGAAGATATCAATCCTGATATTATTTTAGGAAATACCTATCATTTGTACTTGCGTCCACAAACTGAAATTCTTGAAAAAGCTGGAGGATTGCACAAATTTATGAACTGGGATCGCAATATTTTGACAGATTCTGGAGGTTATCAAGTGTATTCGCTTTCGGCAAACCGAAAAATTAAAGAAGAAGGCGTAAAGTTCAAATCGCACATTGACGGTTCGTATCATTTCTTTACGCCAGAAAATGTCATGGAAATTCAACGTACAATTGGAGCCGATATCATAATGGCTTTTGACGAATGTACACCGTATCCATGCGATTACCGATATGCAAAACGTTCGATGCACATGACACATCGTTGGTTAGATCGTTGTATTGCACATTTAGCCAAAACACCTTACAAATACGATTACACACAAGCATTTTTCCCAATAGTGCAAGGAAGTACATACAAAGACTTACGCAAACAATCGGCAGAATTTATCGCATCGCGTGAAGCAGTTGGTAATGCAATCGGTGGCTTATCTGT
Source organism: Kordia jejudonensis (assembly GCF_001005315.1). Classification (GTDB taxonomy): domain Bacteria; phylum Bacteroidota; class Bacteroidia; order Flavobacteriales; family Flavobacteriaceae; genus Kordia; species Kordia jejudonensis. The sequence continues at coordinate 93,579 of NZ_LBMG01000008.1, read as the reverse complement.
TGGAGAACCTGCTGAAGAAATGTATGCAATGACAGATGTTGTCTGTGAAATTCTTCCAGAAGACAAACCACGCTATTTAATGGGCGTTGGAACACCAATCAATATCTTAGAAAACATTGCTTTAGGTGTCGATATGTTTGATTGTGTCATGCCAACTCGAAATGCTCGAAATGGGATGCTTTTTACAGCACATGGAACTATAAATATCAAAAACAAAAAGTGGGAAGACGATTTTTCTCCAATTGATGAAATGGGCATTACGTTTGTCGATACGGAATATTCAAAAGCATATTTACGTCACTTATTTACGGTAAATGAATTGCTTGGAAAGCAAATTGCAACGATTCATAACCTAGGATTTTATCTTTGGTTGACACGAGAAGCTAGAAAACATATCTTAGCAGGCGATTTCAGAACATGGAAAGATATGATGGTAAAACAAATGGATAAGCGTTTATAGCAGAAAATAAAGCGAATATTTAGAAATTTGAAAATTCCTCTATAAAGAAAATATTTAAAATTTAAATGTGTGAAAATATTAGATTGGTACATCATTAAAAAATACTTGTCAACATTTTCAGTAATGTTGTTACTCTTCGTTCCTATCGGAATCATGGTTGATATTTCTGAAAACATTGACAAAATGTTAGCTTCAGAAGCGCCAGCAGGTGCAATCGTTGTCTATTATGTCGACTTTGTCATTTACTTTGCCAATCTATTATTCCCAATATTTTTATTTCTTTCGGTCATTTGGTTTACATCAAAAATGGCAAACGATACTGAAATCATTGCTATTTTAAGCTCTGGTGTTTCTTATATGCGTTTTTTACGCCCATTTTTAGTTGCTGCCTCTATAGTTGCTATTGTAGCTTTTGTAGCAGGAATGTACATCGTTCCTAATTCGAGTAAAGGTTTTAATGAGTTTCGATTTGAATATATCAAAAAAGGACGGAAACAAGTGCGCGACAATGCTCAGATATATAAGCAAGTTTCGGATAATGATTTTGTGTATTTAAAAGGATTTAATTTTAACGACAAAAGAGGCGATAACTTTACTTTAGAGCATTTTGAAGACAACATATTAAAGTATAAAATACAAGCACGCTCGATAACATATAACGAAGAAGATAGTACCTACACGTTACGAAGCTTTAAAAAACGTATCATCGGAACTATGAATGATAGTATTTTGAGCGAACGAAGATTTGATACTATTTTTCCTTTTGAAGTGGAAGATTTAACGCCTGTAACCTACATGGCAGAAACGTTAAACTATCAAGAACTAAACAAATTTATACAAAAAGAACGTCAAGCAGGATCGCCAAACGTAAGCAAGCATTTATTAGTAAAATACAAACGTTGGAGTCTGCCAATAACAGCTTTCATACTTACTATTATTGCGGTAGCTGTTTCGTCTATGAAACGTAGAGGAGGAATGGGCGTTAACCTAGCTTTTGGGATTTCTATCGCGTTTATCTACATATTTTTTGATAAAATCTTTGGTACAATGGCTGAAAAGTCAGGATTCTCTCCCATGTTAGCCGTTTGGGTGCCAAATATTGTCTTTGGGATATTAGCGATATATTTGTTGTACAATGCTAGGCGTTAAACTCAAAAACTACATACATCTTCACGTGTTGATTTTCATTGCAGGATTTACTGCAATACTAGGAAAACTCATCACAATCAAAGCGATTCCATTAGTCTGGTTTCGAATGCTTATTGCAGGTGTAATTATGTTTGCCTTTATCAAAATTTCCAAAATACGATTACACATATCTCTAAAAACATTTTCAAAATTTGCCGTCGCAGGTATTGTGGTGGCTTTACATTGGATTACCTTTTTTGGCGCTATTGATGTGTCTAACGTATCCATTACTTTGGTCATGTTCTCTACAGGAGCATTTTTTGCTTCTTTCATAGAACCTATTGTTTACAAAAGAAAAATAATTTGGTATGAAATCATCTTCGGAATCATTGTCATCATTGGTGTGTATATCATTATGAATAGCGAATTCAAATACATCAACGGAATCATTTTAGGAGTCATTTCTGCATTTCTATCATCATTATTTGCAGTACTAAATGGAAAATTTGTAGAAAAACACAATGCTTCTACCATATCATTCTATGAATTTATCTGTGGTGTCGCATTTATCTCAATATACTTAGTCTTTTCGGCAGATGGTTTTACACAAGAAAATTTCTTCATCCTAAGTACAAATGATTGGATATATATCTTCATTCTTGCTTCTATATGTACGGCTTATGCGTTTATAGCGTCCACACATATAATGCTTCATATAAGTCCGTATACGGTAGTGTTGACCTATAATTTAGAAATAATATATGGAATAATTTTAGCCTTGTTATTATTTCCAGAAGACGAAAAAATGTCACCAGGATTCTATTACGGAAGTATCCTAGTTATCATAACGGTACTTGCAAATGGAATCCTAAAAAACAAAAGGAAAATAAAATCCGATGTCGGCATAGATGTTTCCTAAATTAAAATTTTATATTTGTAAACTGAAACAACTAAACATACCCTCAAAAGCATGGAATATTTAGATTTTGAGCTACCTATTAAGGAATTAGAAGAGCAACTGACAAAATGTGTCGCAATTGGACATGAAAGCGATATTGATGTTACAGAAACATGTCAGCAAATCGAGGAAAAACTAGCAAAAGCTAAAAAAGATATTTACAAAAATCTAACTGCTTGGCAACGTGTACAACTATCACGTCATCCAAACAGACCGTATACCTTAGACTATATCAACGCACTTTGTGGCGATACATTCTTAGAACTACACGGAGATCGTAATGTAAAAGATGACAAAGCCATGATTGGTGGTCTAGGTAAAATCGGAGATCAATCGTACATGTTCATCGGTCAGCAAAAAGGATACAACACAAAAACACGTCAGTACCGTAATTTCGGAATGGCAAATCCTGAAGGCTATCGTAAAGCATTGCGTTTAATGAAATCTGCTGAAAAATTCGGAATTCCTGTAGTAACGTTAATTGATACACCAGGAGCTTATCCAGGATTAGAAGCTGAAGAACGCGGACAAGGAGAAGCAATTGCACGTAACATTCTTGAAATGACACGATTAAAAGTGCCAATCATTACTGTAATTATCGGAGAAGGTGCTTCAGGTGGCGCGTTAGGAATCGGTGTTGGAGACACAGTATTAATGTTAGAAAACTCTTGGTACTCTGTAATATCTCCTGAAAACTGCTCGTCAATTTTATGGCGTAGTTGGGAACACAAAGAAAAAGCGGCAGATGCGTTAAAATTAACTGCTATTGACGCAATGAAAATCAAAGTAATTGATGAAATCATAGAAGAACCGCTTGGTGGCGCACACAACGATCGTGAAGGAACATTTATTGCAGTTCGCGATGCCATTGTTGCAAATTATGACAAATTAAAAAACTTATCACAAGAAGATTTAGTAAGTTCACGGATGGATAAATATTCAAAAATGGGCGAATTCAAAGGATAAACCTATACTACATAAGGAAGTATGAAAATCCGAAGTTAGCGCTTCGGATTTTTTTTCCGCTTATCAACAAAAAATCGTAACTTATTAACATTGAATCGTTAAGATTCAAGCGAAAAATAAAACCCCAAAAGTAAATGTATTAGTTTACTTTCGCAGTCATGGAAAATGTAAACCCTAAGCAAACATATAAAACTGATAAAAGCAATTTAATAAGTCTGGAGAAAGGAAAATTGCCTCCACAAGCCGTCGATTTAGAAGAAGTCGTACTTGGTGCAATGATGATTGATAAAAAAGGTGTCGATGAGGTTATTGATATTCTAAGTCCTGAAGCTTTTTACAAAGAAGCCAACAAATTTGTCTTTGAAGCCATCTTTCAATTGTTCGAAAACTCAGAACCAATTGACTTATTAACAGTTTCGTCGCAATTGCGAAAAAATTCAAAGTTAGACATGGTAGGCGGCGATTTCTATTTAATATCGCTTACGCAAAAAGTATCATCTTCGGCGCATATAGAGTTTCATGCACGTATCATTTTGCAAAAATTCATTCAACGTAGTTTGATAAAAATTTCCAATGAAATCATTGAAGATGCATACGATGAAACAACAGACGTTTTTTCACTATTAGACAAAGCAGAATCACGTTTGTATGAAGTAACACAGGGAAACATTAAAAAATCGTCCGAAACGGCGCAAAGTTTGGTAATTCAAGCCAAAAAGAAAATTGAAGAAATATCAAATAAAGAAGGATTAAGTGGTATTCCAACAGGTTTTACACTATTAGACAAACTAACTTCTGGATGGCAACCAAGTGATTTAATCATCGTTGCAGCACGTCCAGGTATGGGAAAAACGGCACTTACCTTATCGATGGCACGAAACATTGCCGTAGATCAAAACATTCCAGTAGCATTCTTCTCGTTAGAGATGGCTTCGGTACAGTTAATCACACGTTTAATATCTTCGGAAACTGGTTTATCTTCTGAAAAATTACGTACAGGGAAACTTGCCAAACACGAATGGGAACAACTCAACGTAAAAGTAAAAGGACTCGAAAAAGCACCTTTGTTTATTGATGATACACCTTCGTTATCCATCTTTGATTTGCGTGCAAAAGCGCGACGTTTAGCTTCGCAACACGGAATCAAAATGATCATGATTGATTACTTGCAGTTAATGACAGCTGGCGGAAGTCAAAAAGGAGGAAACCGTGAACAGGAAATTTCAACCATTTCGCGAAACCTAAAAGCTTTGGCAAAAGAATTAAATGTTCCAGTAATTGCCTTATCTCAGTTATCACGTGCGGTGGAAACGCGTGGAGGAAGCAAACGTCCATTACTTTCCGATTTACGTGAATCGGGAGCGATTGAGCAGGATGCGGATATCGTATCGTTTATTTATCGTCCTGAATATTATAAAATTGAAGAATGGGATGATGAAGAACGCTCGCCAACTGACGGACAAGCGGAATTCATTGTCGCAAAACACAGAAATGGTGGTTTGGATAACATTCGATTGAAATTCGTTGGACATTTAGGTAAGTTTGACAACTTGGAAACTTTCGATTCTCCTTTCGAATTCCATTCAAAAATGAACGATGCGGCAAATGATGATACATTTAAAACAGAAAATTTACCAAGTGCCGATGAAGCGTTTGGAAGTTCAATGAATGATGATTTTAATCCTGACGATAACGAAGTTCCTTTCTAAGAAATCCTTATTTTTGTAAAAGTAACATGTCAAATCGAGCGCGGAATGACAAAAGCTAGATTTTTAACATGCAATAATTACTGTAAAGAATACTTTGTCAATGAAATACGATTACATAATTGCTGGATCAGGATGTGCAGGGCTGAGTTTGCTGTACAGAATTTTGAAAGATCCAACGTTGTGTACCAAGCAAATTTTAGTTGTAGACAAGGAACAAAAAAACAAAAACGATCGTACATGGTGTTTTTGGGAAAAAGGAAACGGACTATTTGAATACATCGTAACGCATCAATGGGAAACCTTAGAGTTTTTATCAGATGATTTTCAGCGCAAATATGACATGCCTGCATATCGATATAAAATGATTCAAGGAATTGACTTTTATAACTTTGTAATCAGTTTCGCAAAGCAATTTGAAAATGTAAGGTTTATTTCTGAGCAAATCACTTCAATTACTTCAGATCAAAAATCTGCAGAAGTTACTACGGAAAAAGCAACGTATTCGGCAACGTTTGTGTTCAATTCTACAAGTCTTTTCTATCCAAAAATAGACACTAAAAATTCACTTTTGCAACATTTTGAAGGTTGGGTAATTCAGTCAAAAAAACCAGTTTTTGATACCACTGTTGGTCGATTGATGGATTTTAGATTGAGTCAAGAACACGGAACAACTTTTATGTATGTGTTGCCCACAAGTGAAACCGAAGCTTTGGTAGAATATACCTTGTTTACAGAGAAAATTCTTGAAAAAGAACAATACAAAGAAGCGTTACAAAACTATATCAAATCGTATTTAGCTATCGATGATTATGAAATTTTGCATACAGAATTTGGAATCATTCCTATGTCGTTGGCTGAATTTTCAAGAGATATTTCTAACCAAGAGAATATTATCAACTTGGGAACTGCTGGCGGATTTACAAAAGCGAGTAGTGGTTATACGTTTCAATTTGTGCAAAAACACACGGAAAATATTATCAAACTATTGCAAGAAGGAAAACATCCAAATCCTAAATTGACATTTCGCGAAAAAACATACCAATGGTACGACAGAACATTATTGGAAGTGATGTTGTCTAACAAATTAGAAGGGAAAGAAATCTTTGCAACGATCTTTAAAAATCGTCCAATAGAAGATATTTTAGCATTTTTGGGGAATGAAAGTTCTGTTTGGCAAGACCTGAAAATTATGAGTTGCTTGCCAATTGGACCTTTTTTCACTGCTGGAATTAAACAGTTGTAATCGTAATTAATTCAGAGATACTTTTTGAAATTATACGTACTTATCATACAAAAAACTTCAAACCTAGAAATATTGAAAGCTCAATATGAAAAACTCGGTTTTGTCTTATGAATATATTTTCTAAACTATTTGGCAATAGTACAAAGGCTAAAAAGCAAGAATACATACATTACGTACTTTCTGATTCCAAAAATGTCTACTATTTAAAAAAGATAAAGAAAACGATACTACTTTTTCCAAATCGGATCAATACAAATGCACATTCAGAAGCAAAAACGACACTCGTTTTTACTAAAAAGTTTCGTTCATTACGCGAATTTTGGAATTATATTACCAAATCTGAAAAATGGTACTTGGAATATCAAGCAAATAGTATTGAACATATAGAAAATTATATAGAAATTTTGGCGCCATTCATCGAAAATTCTACGAATGAATTAAGACGTAACATGGAAGTCTCAGATCAAGAAATCTACACGATTGCCGCATGGGATAATTTATTGTTTCGACATAAAGAGAAAAGTGAATTGGTTTATATAGAAAGTCAAAAACTAAAAACTTTTTGTGCAAATTGCGGGAACGAACGAGCAGGATTTAGTGAACGCTATCCAACATCAATTTGTAACGAATGTTTTTCCAAAATCACAGATCATTCATCGTAGAAAAAGATGGTTCTGTACGTGATGCTAAAATTACCAAAAGTGTACATGCTGATTTGGATAGCGTAGCATTACAAATGGTTAAACAAGCTACGTTTACACCTGAAAAGTATAATGGGGAAATTGTTAGCATTCGTTATAACCTACCGATTGATTTTAAATTGGAAGATGATTAATGCGAAAAGTCGAATATCTGTTAAGAAACTATAAAATCTTTAATGAGGTATAATTTTTGTGTATCTTTCGATAGAATAAAAAATAATGAAATTGAAATTCAAAAAAATAATCACATTGGCGCTGCTTTTACTGTTTTCAGTGAGTAGTTATGCTTCCTATATATTGATTCCAATGGATGCGGAATCGCAAAAAGATCACTTAAAAGCGTACGGAATTACTTATTGGTCGCTTGAAAAGAAAATCAAAGTAAAATGGTTGCTCAATTACAGAGGCGGATCATTTTTACTGCCTGCAATTGATGCCGTAGAGAAAGAATGTAAAATTAGAGGTGTTTCATACGAATTGTTATCAGATTCAAAAACGGCTACCATATTAGCAGAAATCGCTAGTCCGAGTAAAAATCAGGAAGCTGTAATTCTAGAAAAAGCGCCAAAAGTAGCAGTATATTCTCCAAAAGGAAATGTTCCGTGGGACGATGCCGTAACAATGGTATTGACGTATGCGGAAATTCCATATGAAGTCGTGTATGATGAAGAAGTATTGTCGGATGGTTTAGTTCAGTACGATTGGTTACACTTGCACCACGAAGATTTTACAGGGCAATATGGTAAGTTTTACGGAATTTACAGATCGGCTCCTTGGTACATTCGTGAAAAGAAAGAAGCAGAAGCGTTGGCAAAAAAGTTAGGATACGATAAAGTATCAGAAGAAAAACGCGATGTCGCTTTAAAAATTAGAGATTATGTTATTGGTGGCGGATTTATGTTTGCCATGTGTAGTGCAACGGATAGTTTTGATATTGCACTTGCTGCGGAAGGTATAGATATTTGTGAACCTATGTTTGATGGTGATGTTTCGGATAGAAATTATCAAAATAAGATAGATTATAATAAAACGTTTGCATTTACAGATTTTGAACTCGAACGAAGTCCAACTAAATACGAATTTTCATCGATTGATATGACTTCCAAAAGACGTATTGTAAAAGATGCGGATTACTTTACATTAATGGATTTTTCTGCAAAATGGGATCCAATTCCGACGATGTTGTGTCAAAATCATACCGCTTTAGTGAAAGGATTCATGGGACAAACCACAAGTTTTGATCGTTCGCAAATAAAGCCAGCTGTTTTAATTTTAGGTGAAAACCGAACCAATGGCGAAGGTAGATATATTCATGGAATCAAAGGAAAAGGTTTTTTTACGTTTTATGGCGGACATGATCCAGAAGATTATCAGCATAGAGTAGGAGATCCGAAAACGGAATTAGAGCTACATCCAAACTCTCCTGGATACCGATTAATTTTGAACAATATTCTATTTCCAGCAGCAAAGAAGAAGAAGCAGAAAACTTGATTTTTCAATCAGTTTTAAATGTCTTCTGCTTGCGTAAATTATCTAATTCACGGTTGCTTCAATTTTAGGTTTCATAATTTCTAACTAACTTCAAACAATTATTAATTTAAAAACCATCTTTATGTTAGAAAAGTTAACACAATTTAGAATTGAAACTCCAGATAAAATTTATGGAGGTTTTACCGCGACTGATGATTTGGCAAAGTGGAGAAAGAATAATCCATAACAGCATATAATTATCTACAATACAAAACGAACTTCGGTTCGTTTTTTTTATGCACTACATTTACCGTCATAAATCAGTCAATTTAGGGTTGCTTGTGTTTGAAACGGCACAATTTATAAGTTGCTTTGTCTCATTAATAATTAAAATCAAATTTTATGAAAAAAAACAAATTAAGGCAATTATCACTAAACAAGAAGGTCGTTTCTAAGCTCGATCTTTTACATCAGAAAGGAGGAAATATTGATAACTCATTCAACGAATGTATTCGTACACTTGATGTTGATGGTGTTAATGTTTGCTTTGAAACACGACAAAAAAATTGTGGAATAAGCGTCGTAAGAACGTGTGTTACACAAACTGAATTTCCAACATGTAGAGATTGTGTGTAGGAAGTAACTTTTTAGGAATTCAGCGGCATAAAAATCCTGACTTGTGCCTGCGATGGATTTCTAAATTGAATTGAAAATAATGTAAACTATATTGACTGATGTTTATAAGAAATCCGACTATAGCAAAGTCGGATTTTTTAATAATAGATGTTGAGTTCGACGTAAAAAATTTAGTTAGATACTTTTCTTTTCCGAAGTATAGCAGGGATTTTCCGTTAAAAATTTTTGAAGCCTTGGAAAAAATTTAGGGAAATTCATGCGGTTTTAGTTTTTCCTTCAAAGAAAAACTAAAAATACCTCTGGAAAAGTTCCCTTTCTTTTGTTTCTTTTCTTTGGGAAAGCAAAGAAAATGAAAATAAAACACTGAAAATGTGGTTTTTAGTAAGGAGTTTCTAAACTCAATTACAAATATGAATTGAATCACTTATATCGAACTCACGTTAATATATTTGGGTTAAGCCGTATCTACATCTCCAATTCCGATAATGTCAGCAGTAGCATTGCAGTTTAATGCATTGATATCATCCACAAAAATAATATCATCAAAAGAATCTGTTATACCACCTAAAATGTAATACGCGTTTACGATTGTCTGCGTGTTGAATTTTTCTAACATAGCTATAAAATTTAAAAATTAATAATAGCATGAAGTTATGTGAGTATATTTTTGAAAACAAGCAACGTTGCCTTTGGTGTATGAATTGATGACAGGTAAGAAGCAACTTCTATAAAAACTAACCATAAAAAAAACCGACTCAAAAATGAGTCGGTTTATATAAGCGAAATATATTATTATTTGACGATTTATTTTACTTTATCAACGATTGCTTTAAAAGCTTCTGGGTGATTCATTGCTAAATCGGCTAAAACCTTACGGTTTAATTCGATATCGTTAGCTTTAACTTTCCCCATAAACTGAGAATATGACATTCCATTTAAACGAGCTCCCGCATTGATACGAGTAATCCATAATGCACGGAATGTTCTTTTCTTGTTTCTACGGTCTCTGTATGAGTAACTCATAGCTTTGTCAACCGCATTCTTTGCAACTGTCCAAACGTTTTTACGTCTTCCAAAGTAACCTTTGGCTTGTTTTAATACCTTTTTTCTTCGGGCTCTACGAGCAACCGCGTTTACTGATCTTGGCATAATTTTAAATGTGTTTTTGTAGTAGGCGATTCAAAAATTTAGAATGTATAATTCAGAATTTTGAATTCTTTTTGTGTTGGCCTAACTCCAGGGTTTATAAATTTGATTTAACCGAAAGAACGGATTACTTTAAACGTAATTGTTCTTTAATACTATTAACATCACTATCGTGTACTAAAGTACTGTGAGTTAACGCTAGCTTACGCTTTTTAGACTTCTTTGTTAAGATGTGACTTTTATACGCGTGCTTTCTTTTAATTTTACCAGTTCCAGTAAGCTTAAAACGCTTCTTAGCGCTGGATTTTGTTTTCATTTTAGGCATAATTCCTAAGTTGTTTTTAATACTTCGCTTATTATTTTTATTTCTTTTTTGGTGCAATGAACATAATCATTCGCTTTCCTTCTAATTTAGGCATTTGTTCTACTTTACCATATTCTTCAAGCTCTTGGGCTAATTTTAATAATAAAATTTGTCCTTGATCTTTGTATATGATAGAACGTCCTTTAAAGAATACATACGCTTTTAATTTTGCTCCTTCTTTTAGGAACTTTGTGGCATGCTTCTTTTTAAACTCATAATCATGATCATCAGTTTGAGGACCAAAACGAATCTCCTTAACAGTAACTTTCGTTGCCTTTGCTTTTAGTGATTTTTCACGTTTTTTCTGTTCATAAAGGAATTTCTTATAATCCATTATTTTACAAACAGGCGGATTCGCTTTAGGTGAAATTTCAACTAAATCTAATTCTTGTTCTTCCGCTATGGCTAGCGCTTTCCGTGTTGGATAAACACCAATTTCAACATTGTCCCCTACAAGTCGTACTTCAGGAGCGTTGATTTTTCTGTTAATTCTGTGTGGATCTTCCTTGATTTCTCTTCTAGGAGCTCTACTTCTTTTTCTTCGTATTGCTATGGTTCTAAAATTTTAAGTTAAACATTAAATGGCTTTAAGCTATTATTTATTTCTTTTTGTACCATTTCAGCAAATGCTTCCATGGTAAGTGTGCCGATATCTCCGACTCCGTGTCTACGTACAGAAACTGTGCCATCTTTCTCTTCTTGTTCTCCGATGATAAGCATAAACGGTACTTTGCTCATTTCTGCTTCTCTAATCTTCTTTCCAACAGTTTCGTTTCTATTGTCTATTTGGGCGCGAATTTCGTGATTTTCTAACAAATTTAAAACTTTTTTCCCGTAATTCTCATATTTTTCACTGACAGGTAAAAGATTTACTTGTTCTGTCATTAACCATAATGGGAAATTTCCGCCTGTATGTTCTAATAAAATTGCAATAAATCGCTCCATACTTCCAAACGGTGCACGGTGAATCATTACTGGTCTGTGCAATTCATTATCACTTCCTTTGTATGTTAAGTCGAAACGTTCAGGCAAGTTATAATCTACCTGAATTGTTCCCAATTGCCAGCTTCGTCCAAGTGCATCTTTGACCATAAAGTCTAACTTAGGTCCGTAAAATGCAGCTTCTCCATACTCAATTACATAATTTAGTTTTTTCTCCTTCGCAGCATTAATGATAGCATTTTCAGCTTTGTCCCAATTTTCATTAGAACCAATATATTTTTCTGGCTTCTCTGGATCGCGTAACGAAACTTGCGCTGTAAAATTGTCAAATCCTAACGAACCAAATACATACATTACCAAGTCAATCACATTTTTAAATTCCTGATCTAGTTGATCTGGTGTACAAAAAATATGTGCATCATCTTGTGTAAAACCTCGAACACGCGTTAATCCATGCAATTCTCCACTTTGTTCATAACGATATACCGTTCCAAACTCAGCAAAGCGTTTTGGTAAATCTTTATAGCTAAAAGGTTTTGCATTATAAATTTCACAATGATGTGGGCAATTCATAGGTTTTAACAAAAACTCTTCATCTGCTTTCGGTGTTGTGATTGCTTGGAAACTATCTTCTCCATATTTTGCGTAATGTCCAGAAGTTACATATAAATCCTTTTGTCCAATGTGTGGAGAAATTACCATTTCGTATCCAGCTTTTTGCTGTGCTTTTTTCAAAAAACTTTCTAGTTGACTGCGTAAAGCGGCTCCTTTAGGTAACCATAACGGCAATCCTTGTCCAACTTTTTGAGAAAACGTGAACAATTCCATTTCTTTTCCAAGTTTTCTATGGTCACGTTTCTTTGCTTCTTCTAATAAGTGTAAATATTCTTTTAGTTCCTTCTGTTTCGGGAACGAAATTCCATATACACGTGTCAACTGCTTATTATTTTCGTCTCCTTTATAATATGCACCGGCAACGCTCATAATTTTTACGGCTTTTACAATTCCAGTATTTGGAATATGTCCACCGCGGCATAAATCTGTAAAAGTATCATGATCACAAAACGTAATGGTTCCGTCTTCAAGACCTTCTACAAGTTCTACTTTGTAATCGTTTCTATCTTTATAATAAGCTAATGCTTCTTCTTTAGTTGCAGAGCGCATCTTAAAATCGTGCTTTCCTCTAGCAATTTCAAGCATTTTATCTTCAATCGTTTTAAAGTCTTTGTCAGAAATAGTATCATCGCCTAAGTCAATATCATAGTAAAAGCCATTTTCAATAGCTGGACCAACCCATAATTTTGCAGTTGGGTACAATTCTAAAATTGCTTGTGCTAAAATGTGAGCCGAAGAATGCCAAAAAGCTTTCTTTCCTTCATCATCTCTCCAAGTATATAAAACAAGGTTTCCATCTGTGGTAAGTGGAGTTGTGGTTTCTAAGGTTGTACCATTAAATTTTGCCGAAATCACATTTCTAGCAAAACCTTCACTAATATTCTTGGCAACATCCATTGGAGTGGCGCCCGAATCAAATTCTCTAACTGAGCCGTCTGGCAGTGTAATTTTTATCATACAAAAATAAATATTAAGCTAACAAAGATAATACGAACCAAAATCCTGTACAATATATATAGGAACTTCTTTTTATAAATCAAGCTTCGAATCGTACATTGCTATTTAAATTTTAGAAACTTCCATAGAATGCTCACGATTTCTACTAATAATTAGGTGCTAAAAAGTAATCTTAAAGACAAAATAGAAAGGGGAAATTCAATTTTAAAATAATTTCTAATAATTCTCAACTCTTTTTTTTCACTTTTATCCCAATATTTTCACGCTAGCAAACATTTATGCTAACAAAAATGCATGTTATACGTTGATTTGTGGAAAATAAAACAAAACAATTTAACATGAAGACAAAGACAATTAAAGGAACAGTGTACGCAGTAATAATGGTATTATTTTCACTGCAAAGTTGTAGTACAGACGATGGAGAAATCCTTGCAACTCCAGAAACAAATGCAGGCTTGGTTCAACTAACAAATAATGCTACTTTAGGAAGTATTTTAACGGACGTTGATGGCATGACGCTTTATTTCTTTTCAAAAGATACCAAAGGCACTTCACAATGTGCAGGAGGTTGTCTTGATACTTGGCCAATTTTCTATGCTCAAAACATTACAACGAACTCAGATTTAAGTGATTCAGATTTTGCAACAATTACACGTGCCGATGGAGCACTACAAACAACCTATAAAGGTTGGCCTTTGCATTACTTTGCTAATGATAACGCCGCAGGAGATACAAATGGAGAAGATATCGGTAATGTTTGGTATGTAGCTAAGCCAGATTATTCACTTATGTATGCAAAAACACAATTGGTAGGTCATGATGGTAATAATTATACAAGTACTTACGCTTTGGGTGATGAAGAAACGAGTTACATAGTAAGTGGTAATGGTAGAACAATTTATACATTTTCTAACGATACAAACAATACCAACAACTTTACAAGTCCTGATTTCTCAAACAATGCGGTATGGCCAATTGTAGAAATCACATTGGATCAAATACCGAGTATCTTAGAAAATAGTGATTTTGGAACCATCAATGTTCATGGTAGAACTCAATTAACGTATAGAGGATGGCCACTTTATTACTTCGGTCAAGATGTAGCACGTGGAGAAAACAAAGGAATTAGCTTTCCAGCGGCAGGAGTTTGGCCAGTTGCAAATACAAATACTGTAATAGCTCCAAATTAAAGCTATGTTTAAGTGTATTGCTTCACATAATACACTTAAACATAGCGTGATCAGCATTATTTTTTTTGAAAAAGTAATGCTGATCACGCTTTTGCATATGCTTTTATGTGTTTGAAGAGAATTGTGTATTGTAAATCAATGTTTTATACAACATATAGTTTTTTTAGTTTACATATTAAAACTTTACTTATAATATGGTATGTAATCCAATTGAAATATTGTAGTTCGTAAAAAATGTTTCACAAGAATTTTCCAAAACTTTTTAAAACGATCTTAATTATAATTTTATAACCTACATTTATTCTTTTAATTTTGTAAAAAAAAGATTTGTTCAAAAAAATCATCGCATACCACAATACCATCATCAACAAAGGTGTAGAACATGTTTCTACCGAATTCGACAAACGAGTCTTGAAATTGCTGAACTTTATTAGTCTATGCGGTGCTATACTTATCTTGCCAACCGTGTGTATTCTAAAATTAATTAAGGCAGATTACACATCTTTTTTCGTGACTGTTTTTGCAGAAGTGATAGTGATTACAGTAATTTATTTGAATAGAATTGGCAAAAGTCAAATTTCTTGTTTACTGTATTTATTTATCATGACTTCAATGGCGTATGTAGCAGTATATTTTGAAGAAAAACAAGTAGAAGTACCTTATGTCGTACTTTGCATTGGGTTTTTTAGTATATTTTTAATCAAAAATCAACTATGGAAAATTGTTGGTTTCATATATGCTTTTTTCACCTTTTCTATTTTGCATTACATCCAACTCAATGATCGAGAATTTGCAATTTCTGGTTATGTGCTTACACTTGTCATTTTATTGATCTTTGCTTTTGGATTAAAATTTTTTGATAGAATGCGCAACAGAGATGAGCAAACAATTCGAAAACAAAATGATACACTAAAGCATCAAAATGAAGTAATTAAAACGACTTCCGAACAACTGATGCAACTAGAAAAAGAAAAATACGCGCAAGAATTACTCTTAAAACAAAAGGATATTGAAATGATCCTTACCAATAATCAGGTACAAACACAGTTGAATGAAAATCTCATCAAAAAATTAAAATTAGCGCAACGAGAAGGAAAACTTGAAAATAACATCAATCAAGTGATTCTAGAACTACGTCAGCAAAACGAAATCAACGCGAAGATGAAACTTTCAGAACAAGATTTGGACGTTGTCAATGCTAGTTTTTTTGAAAATTTATTAAAAGCACATCCAAATATTACCCGAACCGACAAAGAATTTTGTTCCTATATAAAATTAGGATTATCCTCCAAAGAAATTGCCGTAGTTAGAAATACAACAGTAAATACTGTAAATGTGGCGAAAACAAGATTGCGAAAAAAAATGGAATTGGATTCCAACGTAAATATAGCTGCATATCTTTCTTCTTTTTAAGTTATCTTCTAATTAACGTCAGTTCGATATAAGTGATTCAATTCATATTTATAATTGAGCTTAGAAACTCTCTGCTAATTACCATATTTTCTGCGTTTTATTTTCATTTTAGCTCATAAGACTTTAATTTCTTAAATAGGAATTCGTGAATCTTCGATTTCTTTGCTTTCCCAAAGAATACTGAATCAAGTTCAGCACAGGCATCAACAAAAGAAAGGGAACTTTTAGTTCATGTCATTTATATTTTTAAATTAAAGTATTCATGAATGCACAGCATTTCCAGAGGTATTTTTAGTTTTTCTTTCTGAAAAAAACTAAAACCACATGAATTTTCCTAAATTTTTTAGTTCACAATCTTTTTATTTTAAATTATGGAGTTCATGAATCTTCGATTTCCAAGGCTTCAAAAATTTTTAACGGAAAATTCCTGCTATACTTCGGAAAAGAAAAGTATCGAACTAAATTTTTCACGTCTAAATCAGATTAATCAAAAATATATTCTCGGCTTACTTGTTATGTGTGAAGAACTTACAGGTGTAAAGTATTCATTGCTAATATTTTATCACGTATGCTTTTTTGGGTAAAATACTTAGTTCCTACATCTTTGTGCTAGTAAAGATTGAATGGGTGAAATATCGTTTTATGCTATTTTAATTTCATAAAGCGCTCATCAATCTATAATTGTTTAGTTTACTTACGGTTTAAAAACACGATGGAAAAAATCATGAATGATTGTAATCTCAATCGTGTAAAAAATCCAGATACGTACTATTTCTGGATAACGAGTCTACTATTTAACTACATCTAATAATCTCATCATTAGATATTGTAAATAGTCAGTTTATTTTATTATGGTTGAAAGATGGGGTAGTTCCCATCTTTCTTTTTTTAATAAATCCCACGAAACAATTACACACTATTCCTAAATTTCTATTTCGCACAAAGTCCTCAATCGAATGAATCATCCTACTTTCTTACAAAGGCATAAGATCTAAAAACCTTTTATCAACCTAATTTAATTGCAGCAATTTAAATTTAAAAACTTGTAAATCAATATTTTAAAAACATTGCTAATACTTTATCACTACTACTTTCTTTTTCTTGAAAATAGATTTAAACATATTTGTCGCATCCAAAATGACAAGCGTATCTAATCAATTGTCAAAACCATAATAATTAAAATAATCTATCATGTTAAAAAAACTACTATTACTTTTTGGAGTATTCCTATTCGGTATATATTTCCTGAATGCTCACGGAAATATGGAAGGCCGAAGATCGTCGAAATCTAAAAAAGAGGAATCAAAACAGCATACTACAAATGCGAAGGAACATACTTCTTCGGAAACAGTGAATCCATACACGGCAGTTCCCGACCCAAATTTTGAAGCAGCGTTGAGCGCATACGATGATATTCCGAACGACGGACAAGTGCCTACCAATAACATTAGCGGAGTAAGTACCTTATTCCTTAATAACTTAAATATTTCAGACCTTACGGGAATTCAAGGGTTTACTGATTTACGAATTCTTGAATTCAACGACAATAGTGTAGATTCATTAGATGTAAGTCAAAATACAGGTCTATTTATATTACGCCTTCGTAATAATAACGTATCTAATTTAGATTTGAGTGCCAATCCTAGTCTTACTCAGGTTTTAGTAGAAAATAATGGTCTTGAAACCATAAATGTTAGTAATAATTTTTTCTTACAACGATTATACGTAGGCGGAAACTCGCTTACGGAATTGGACTTGAGTAACAATTCGAATCTTCAGATTGTGGGTGTAAATGTGAATAATTTATCCACTCTTAATATACAGAATGGAAATAACACGAACATTACCACTTTTGTAGCAGGAAACAATCCGAACCTCACATGTATTTTAGTAGATGATGCCGCTTATAGTATTGCGAATTGGACAAATGTGGATTCACAGTCCAATTTCATAGATACAAGCTGCTATACATCTATTCCAGATAGTAATTTCGAAGCCTTGTTGAGCGCGTATGATGACATTCCAAATGATGGACAAGTGCCAACGGCAGCTATTCAAGGTGTCACAACTTTAGACGTTTCCAACAGTAGCATTGCTGACCTTACAGGAATTGAAGGTTTTACCGCCTTAACCGATTTAAACTGCGAACGAAATAGTTTGATGAGTCTTAATCTACAAAAAAACACCAATCTTCAAACTCTTAATTGTGCAATTAATAATTTAGGAGCACTTGATTTACAGTACAATACAGCACTCCAAAATTTGAATTGTCAGAGAAACAGCATTACGAATCTTGATCTGCAATACAATACAGCACTAAAAGGTGTAAACTGTGAACGAAATACCATGACACTACTCAATGTGTCTAACAATCCGTTATTAGAATCATTAGACTGTGAAAGAAATAGCCTCAGCGAACTCGATGTTACGAATAATCCACTTTTAGAAACTTTAGTTGCGAGAGTGACTCAAATTAGCGAATTAAATCTTTCCCAGAATACAGCTTTAAGAATTTTTCTAGGCGATGGAACTCGAATTAGCAAGCTTACCTTAAATACAAATACACTGCTAGAAACTGTAGTAGTAGGAAGTAATCATTTAACAGAAATCAACATAAAGAATCAAAACAATACAAGCATTACCAATTTTAACGCGAGCAACAGTCCAAACCTAACCTGTATTGCGGTGGACGATGTAGCGTACAGTACTGCCAACTGGACACAGGTTGATAATTCTGCAGTTTTTTCAGCATCATTTTGTAACTATACAGCAATTACGGATCCCAATTTTGAAGCTGCTTTAGACAATTTAGGATACGATGACATTGCAGCTGACGGACAAGTACCAACATCGCTAATTTCAAATCTGATATTTTTAAATGTTTCCAACAGATTGATTTCAGACGTAACAGGAATTGAAGACTTTACAGCGTTGCAAACATTAAACATCAATGGTAATTCTGTTTCCACAATAGATATTAGCAACAATACGGCGTTAACATCATTCTCTGCAAGAGAAAATACATTATCAAGATTACAAGTAAACTCTAATACGGCTTTGGAAACGATTGCAGTGCAAGATAATAATATAGACAGCTTAAATGTAAGTCAAAACGGAGCGTTGCGTTATTTAGGAATCGCACGTAATTCAATAGCTACTTTAGATCTAACTAATAACACAAACTTATCAGAACTGTATGCTACTACAAATGGATTGACTGGAACGATTGATTTAAGCAACAATCCAAACCTAACAGTTGTTGGTTTAAACGGAAATAACATTACTGGTTTAGACATGAGAAGTGGTAACAATATAGCAGTAACAACATTCACTACTGCAGGAAATCCTAACTTATATTGTGTGTTGGTTGATGATGTAGATTACAGTACCACCAATTGGACAGCTATTGATGCACAAACTATTTTTAGTGATACGAGTTGTTATACGCAAATTCCCGATCCGAATTTTGAAATAGCTTTGGGCGATTTAGGATATGACGATATTCCAGGCGACGGACAAGTGCCAAAAGGAATCATTGCTGGTGTCACTATTTTAAATATCATCAATAAATCGATCTCTGACTTAACAGGGATTGAAGACTTTGTTTCCTTAACAGAATTGAGAATTGCCGCAAATCCTATCACAGAAATAAACCTTACAAATAATACGGCGCTGGAAGTTTTAACGGCTAATGATTGTGATATTTCCACCATAAATATTGCAGGACTTACCCAATTAAGAAACTTATATATTCAGCTTAACGAACTCACAAGCTTAAACTTTTCTGCATTTCCAAATTTGGAAAATATAGATGTGAGCAGCAATCTACTGACAAGCTTGAATATTCGAAATGGTAATAGTACTACATTGTTAACCATGAATGCGCGTAACAATGACGATCTAACGTGCATCTTTATAGACAATCTCTCAGATGTAAATAATACGTGGTTTAAAGACAATGAAGCAAGTTACACAGAAACGGACTATTGCGATTATACGGCGATTCCTGATACCAATTTTGAAGAACGATTGAATGATTTAGGCTATGATGATATTGCTGGTGACGGACAAGTGCCAACAGACTTAATTACCAATGTAAATAGCTTAAATGTCGCTTCAAACAATATCTCAAACTTAACAGGAATACAAGCATTTACGGCATTACAAATATTTAATGCATCTGATAATCCTGCAACAGCCATTGCTATTGATAGTTTAACACAATTGTTGGAAGTAAATTTAGGAAACACAGGAATTTCGTCCTTAAATACGGGCAATAATAGGTTGTTGAAAGTGTTACGCATAGACGAATCTGCTGTAACAGCACTCGACATCACAAACAACGAACAACTAGAAGTATTAAACGCAGATGATATTGGCGTGTTGACCGATATTACTTTTGGAAACAACACACTTTTAAAAAATGTAGTATTGAGTGGAAATCAATTGACTTCTATTGATTTATCACCATTTCCAATGTTAAAAATTGTACGTTTAAACAATAATAACTTTACCAACATTAGGCTAAACAATGGAAACAATAGTGCTATTATAGACTTTAGTGCAAGAGTAAATCCAAATTTGAGCTGTATTTTAGTGGATGATGTAACTGCTTTTGACATGGCTTGGGGCACTTTTGTTGACAATGCCAACATTAGTGATACATTTTGTGACTATACAAGCATTCCAGATCCTAACTTTGAAGCGCGATTGGAAGCCTTAGGTTACGATGATATTTCAAATGATGGACAAGTGCCAACAGCTTTAATAATGACAGTTACTTCGCTAGACGTTAGTGATCAATCGATCAATGATTTAAATGGAATTCAAGATTTTGAAAACCTTCAAACCTTAAACGCGTCTAACAATAGTATGACGACCATTCCGTTAGACAATCTAATGCAATTAGTTACCATTCAAGCAGATAGTAGTTCTATAAATACCATCAGTTTTCCTGCAAATTCACTCATAGAAAATTTATCCTTAAATGCGAATAACTTAAGTGTGCTGAACGTTCAAAATCTTACACAACTAAAAACACTTTCGGCACATAGCAACAATCTTAATGGAATTTCGCTCAACGCAAATACCGCTTTGGAAACTGTTCAATTGTCAAACAATTCGCTAACATCTTTAGTTGTAACGTTATTAACAAATTTAAAAACGCTGGAACTCAACGATAATCTACTCTCAGGAATTTCCTTGGATGCAAATACTGCTTTGGAAGTATTACGTTTGGATGACAATGAATTATCAAGTATTGAATTGATAAATAATACAAATTTACAAATCATTAGCTTGAATAATAATGAGTTGACAGCAGCAAACTTCAAAAACGGAAACAACACAACAATTACTGACTTTTCAATTACGGGAAATAGTGAACTTACCTGCATTTTTGTTGACGATGCTACCTACAGTACTACCAATTGGACACAGGCAGATGCTCAAGTTCAATATGTAGATACTGACTTTTGTGAATACACCTTAATTCCGGATGCAAACTTTGAAACACGCTTACGACAATTAGGATATGATGACGTTCCGAATGACGGACGTGTACCAACGGAATTAATAGCAACGGTAACATCACTCAATCTATTCAATCGTGGTATTTCCGATTTAACAGGAATTCAAGATTTTGCTGCCTTAGAAACACTGGCAATAGGACAAAATTCGCTCATAAGTTTAAATGTAAGTAGCAATACACAATTACGAGATCTGTCGGCAAACGATAACCTATTGACATCAGTAAGTCTTGGTGCAAACATAAATTTACAGGACATTCAACTGAATAATAATAACTTAAGTAGTATCAGCCTAACAGGTCTTACAGGGTTAAATACTATTAACTTGAATGGTAATCCGTTAAACTCTTTAAATCTTGCGGATCAAGGAGCTTTGCAAGAACTATATCTAAATAGCAATCCTTTGCTAGCAAGTCTTGATCTTACCAACAAAACCGCGCTGAGAGAAGTATTCCTGAACAACTGTATTGCATTGGCATCAATAACCTTTGCAAACAATCCAATGTTGGGTGAAATAGTACTTTCTGCAACGGCATTAACTTCAATAGATGTAAGTCCACTAACTGCTTTAAGAGAAATAAACATCAACGATACGGCAATTACAGAAATAGACTTTTCTTCCAATACATTCTTAAGAAAAGTATTTGCAAACAATACGCAGTTAACGTCGCTAGATTTGTCATCAAATACAGGAATAAGAGATGTATTTATCGAAAATACCTCAATATCGTTTTTAAACATACAAAATGGAAACAATACCAATATAAACAACTTTGCTTTCAGAGTAGAAAACAATCCCAACCTATTCTGTATTTTGGTTGATGATGCAAACTACAGTACCACGACTTGGACAAATGTAGATATGCAAGTAACATTTAGCGATACCTTTTGTCGTTACACTGCCATTCCAGATGCAAACTTTGAAGCTGCTTTAGGTAACTTAGGTTACGATGATATTTCAAGCGATGGACAAGTGCCAACCGCATTAATTGAAGGTGTAACCTCATTAAGTGTAGAAGGTGTAAATGCAGAAATAACAAATCTAACAGGAATAGAAGCCTTTACCGTACTTACGCATTTAGATATTGACTTCAACAATCTTGGAGACCTCGATTTAAGAGCAAATACAAACTTGATTAGCTTAGACTGTGAAGCAGCCGGAATAACATCATTAAACATTGAAGGTTTGGAGCTGTTAGAAGAATTAAAATGTAAATTCAATCCTTTAGGGACTTTAACTATTGCAACCAATACCAATCTCAAAAAGCTAGACTGCGCAGATACAGGTATAAGTACTTTAGATGTAAGTATGTTACCATTATTAACAGCATTAGATTGCAGTCTAAACACCTTAACTGCCTTAAATATCCGCAACGGAAACAATATCAACTTTACCAATTTCAATGCAACGACCAATCCAAATCTGGCTTGTATTTTTGTAGATGATGCCGCTTTCGCGGAAATAAACTTTACCAACGTTGATGCAGGTGTTACGTTTTCTGATACAGCCTACTGCGATTACACTGCCATTCCAGATGCCAACTTTGAAGCAAAATTGGAAAGCTTAGGATATGATGATATTTCAGGCGACGGACGTGTGCCAACAGTTTTCATTGAAGGAATCACATCATTAGACATAGAAAGTGTGTCCGCAACAACAGCCATACAAAACCTCACTGGAATTGAAGCGTTTACGGCGTTGGAACACTTGAATATGCGTAACAATAACGTATCAGATGTTGACTTAAGATCAAATACAAATTTAATCACCTTAATATGTGATTCATCTAGTATCGATTCAATCAATATAACAGGATTACAGCAGTTGGAAGAAGTGGATTGTAAATTAAATTCGTTCTCGTCCATTAATTTGACAACAAATATTAACATAAAGAAATTAGACTGTAGAGATGCAGGTTTGGGCGAATTGGATGTAAGTGTGTTGCCATTGTTAACTGATTTAGATTGTAGCTTTAACTTTTTTACGACACTAAATATCAAAAATGGAAACAATGTCAACTTTACCAATTTCAACGCGACCAACAATCCGAATTTGACTTGTATTTTTGTGGACGACGCCGCTTTCGCGGAAACGAACTTTACCAATGTAGATGCAGGTATAACGTTTACTGATACAAACTACTGTGAGTATACAGCCGTTCCTGATCCGAATTTTGAAGCGCAGTTAGCTGGTTTTGACGATATTCCAAATGACGGTCGAGTTCCTACAGCGTTAATAGCAAACAGAACTACACTAAGTGTAACAAATGATAACATTTCAGATTTAACAGGAATAGAAGGATTTACATCATTACGCTTATTACGTGCTACAAATAATAACCTTACTACTGTCGATTTAAGAGCAAACACAGCATTAGAACAAGTATTTATACAAAACAACAGACTTACCAATATCAATATAAATGGCTTGACAAGCTTACGAGAATTGCAATTAGATAACAACAACCTTTCTTCGATTGATGTAAGTACAAATACATCACTCGCTACGGTAACGTTAAGCAGTAACACAAACTTGCCAAGTATAGATGTACGTGCAACTATAAATCTAACATCGCTTTTGGTAAGTGATTGTAGTAGTTTGCAAACCATCATTTTTGGGAATAACACATTGCTTACTACCGTTACGGCAAACAATACAGGAATCACAAGTTTGGATGTAAATTCATTAATAGGATTACGCCAACTTACGCTAAACAATACATCTGTAACATTACTAAATCTGATTAACAATCCAAACTTAAGAAATGTAAATGTTGCCAATGCAAATCTGACAGCATTAAACATCAAAAACGGAAACAACACAGCAATTACAAGTTTTGATGCGTCCAACAATCCAAATTTAACCTGTATCAGTGTAGACGATGCTGCTTACAGTACAACCAATTGGACAAATATTGACGTACAAACTGCGTTTACAGATGCTTATTGTCGTTATACCGCCATTCCAGATGCTGCTTTTGAAGCCGAATTAGAAGCAATTGGATTGGATGATATTACTGCTGACGGACAAGTGCCGACGGCGTTAATTGAAATCGTAAATTCGCTTAGCATAGGAAGTGCTGGAATCACAGATATTACAGGAATTGAAGACTTTGCCGCATTGGAAAATTTTGTCATCAATGCAAATACGATCACAACAGTAAACCTGAGTAGTAATACAAATCTAAAACTGGTAGAATTTGAAGATACTACGGTCAACAATTTAGTATTAGACAACAATCCACTATTAGAAAGTATCGAGTTTGAAGGAGCTGGACAATCTATAATCACGGATTTAGACCTATCAAACAGTCCATTATTACAACGTATTGATGTCAATAATGTCGGACTCGTAAACTTAACACTACCAGCACAGTTGCCAAACTTGGAAATTCTATTCATTTCAGGAAACAATTTTGCTTCTATAGATGCTTCTGGCTATCCTGCTTTAGAGCGTATTTCATTTAGCAACAATCCAAACTTGTCATATTTTGACTTTAGAAACGGAAACAATGCCAATATCCTTTCGGCAAATCTAATCAACGTGCCAAGTTTAACCTGCGTTTTAGTAGATGATGTCGCGTATGCAACTACAAACTTTACCAATATTGATTCGCAAATCTCTTTCAACGAAATTGATTGTATTGTGCCAACGCTCACCTGTCCAAGTGATATTACAGTAGGGAACGATGTAGGTGTTTGTGGCGCTGATCTAACAATTCCAACGGTAACAATAACTGATGATAACACAGGTGCTGTACAAAGCGATGATTTGGAATCCTACACCGTAGGGCCGCTACTTGGGCAAGATGATAACTGGGTTACATGGACACCAAACACTCCTGAACAAAGTGCCAATGTTTCCACAGAACAAGCACGAAGTGGTACAAAAAGTATAAAGTTTACAGGAATATCAACAGGCGGACCAGAAGATATGAATTACAATCTAGGAAATCGTGAATTCGGAGCTTGGGAATTAAAACTATATGTATACATTCCATCAGGAAATACCGCAGCTATTAACCTTCAAAAATCAGAAACCTCTGGAACTGAGGTTGGAAGTCAAGTATTCTTTTTCTCTGATGGTACAGGTATACACAATGTGAATCGTGGTGTAACCAATTTCACGTTTCCACAAGATACTTGGTTTGAAATAAAATATGTAATCAATACAGATGGAGATAATAGTGAATTTTTTGTAGAAGGTACTTCCATTGCGAGTCATCCATTTACCTATATTCCTACAGGTACGGACGGTACACTCACTACATTAGGAGCTATTAATTTTTATCCAGTTACCGTAGATATATTAGATCCAAACCCAACGGCAACACCATTGTACTATGTAGATGATATCAGTTTAAGCCCAATAGCTGTAAACGATTATAACAATAGTTCGGATGCTTCCGATGTATATCCTGTAGGAACTACCGATGTTGTTTGGAAGTATACGGATGAAGGCGGAAATACGGCTACCTGTACACAAGTTATGACGGTAAATGATACAGAAGCACCTCAAGTGGCAAACTGTCCTGACAATATCACTGTAACGAGTTGTAATGCCACTGTAACTTATGACGTGCCACTAGCATTGGACAATTGTGATGTAACTGCAATTACAGGATTTACCTACTTAGGAAAATTTGAGAATAAAGCGTACTACTTATCAGAAGCCGATTTCAATGCACCAGACGCATTTATTGATGCAGAAGCACAAAATGGTTTTGTAGCTACTATAGACTCACAAGGATTGAATGACTGGTTAAGAGAAACTACAGATGCAGCAGGAACAGGTTCTGTAATCATCGGATTTACTGATCGTGAAGAAGAAAGAGAATTCAAATGGCATTCGGGAAGTACATCAGACTATACAAACTGGAATGATAACGAACCGAATGATTTTAGAGACGGAGAAGATTATGTAGAATTGCGCTCAAATGGACGTTGGAATGATATAAACTCTACAAGTGCACGAAAATATGTACTCGAACTTTCAGGGTTTCCAATGACACAAACTGCCGGATTGCCAAGTGGAAGTGATTTCCCTATCGGAACTACGACCAACACGTTTGAAGCAACTGATACTGTAGGAAATACCATTACATGTAGCTTTGATGTAACTGTTGAAGCGGTTAATGGAGGATGTGTTTCACAACTAAGTATGCGTCCAAAAGTATATTTGCAAGGAGCAGCAATCAACCCAGTTACGGGAGAAGAAAACCTCATGCGTGACAATTTGCGTGCTAGCGGATTCATTCCAACCAGAAGTCCGTATGTAGATATGCTAGCCTGTGAACAAACTGTTTTAGACGTAACAGGAAACAACGCAATTGTAGATTGGGTTTGGGTAGAATTACGAGATGTAACAGACAATGAAATAGTTGCTCTAGGTCGTTCTGCGCTGCTGCAACGTGATGGTGATGTCGTGGATGTTGATGGTGTATCTCCACTAAATTATTCAAACGTAGAAAATAGCTATTATGTCGTTATCAAACACAGAAATCATTTAGGTGTCATGACCAATAGTGCCATTACATTTACAGATGGAGTTACGGAAACGATAGATTTCACAACCATTACGACGTTTGGTACAAATGCGCAAACAATTGCTGGAATGCCTGCTAGTATTGCGGGAATGTGGAGTGGAAATGCCAATCAAGATATAAGAATTCAGTATTCAGGAACCAATCCTGATACACCAGCGATTTTAGCTACAGTATTGAACGATCCAAGTAACTTTTTAAATTTTCCAACATTCAGTATCACAAAGTACAATACCAACGATGTAAATATGGACGGAATCATTCAATACTCAGGAACCAATCCAGATACGCCATTCATTTTACAAAACGTATTAGCGCATCCTGGAAATTTCTTGAACTTCAGTACCTATCAAATCATAGAGCAATTGCCAGAAAATATATCAAACACAGCACAGTAGTATACCGTAAATAGTTGTTCGTTCGAGCACAGTCGAGAATCATCTAACAAAGAAAATTCAAAAACCGTACTGTGCTCAACTTACAAACCTTTAAAAAAATAGCATCAAAAAATAAACATCGTAAAATCATGAAAACTTCATACTTAAAAACACTCATTATAGCCATTATTACAACTACAATATACCAAGCAAAAGCACAAGATGGTTACACATATACATTAATTGACAATGGTTCCTATAATTATACGATTGGAGCTGTTCCCAATGCTAGTGCAAATAATTTTGCAACTTCAGTACAAAGTTATGGATTCACCATCATCCTACCAGATGGTATTACTGCTACTATTACTTCTTCATTGGGAAGTGCTGCCAGTGCTACTTTTTTTGACGGCAATGCTGTAGGGCAATCAGCAATTGACGGATATCTAATTACAGAGACTTTGGGCAGTCCTGTGTCGCTGGCAGCTCCTTCTTCGGGAATTACTTCAACGATTGTTTCCATTCAAATCAATGGCGCACCAACTTCGGGAACGATGTATGTATTAGAAAACAATTCCACGCTCGCAACCACGGTAACAGCTTTAAAAAGTTTTATGCAAGCGGATATGGTTGACAATGGCATGGCAGCGTTTGAAAATGTAGTAGATGCAATGACTTCTGGAGTTTCTGGAATCTCCTCAATTAGCTTTGCTACACTTTCGGTAGAAACAGTGAACGAATTGGCTGAAATTTCCATCTATCCAAATCCTGTAAAAGATATAATTCACATAACACATACAAATGCACAGTTAATAAAAGCTGAAATTCATAATCTAAATGGACAATTGGTACAATCGCAAGAAAACAATCTTACGACAATAAATGTGAATAGATTGCCAAGCGGTATATACATGCTAAAACTATATTCAGAAAATGCAACGAAGACAATTAAAATCATGAAACAGTGAGTCTGATTTGTAAAGCTAAACTCTATTTCATGTAGCACTTAGCAGAATCTCAGGTAAACTTTGTCATAATTAATATAAGTATGTTCATTTCCCTTAAAGCGATGAATCTGCGCATATGCAATTACTTTCAAACGTTTTCTAACATTACTATTCATATAAATATCAGTTTAATAATAATAATAGGGTTCCCATCTTTCCTTTCGTAAAAAAAGGAAAGATGGTCACGCTTTCGCCTGTACCTTTGTATGTTTTAAAAGAATAAGGTATTGAAGTTCAGAGTTTTATTTTTAGTTTTAATTTAAAAAAATGACCTAATCGTATTCGTTTGTGTATTCTATTTTAGTTTAAAATAGAACTCAAATATAGTTGTAAATTTCCAATTCATAATATTTTTTTAGGATATTAGCTATCTTTTTTTATTTAAAATGTGAATATAAGATTATATTACTTTCACTGAAGTTTAGATGAATTTTATTATAGTTGATATATTATCGTAAAATTATTTATACTGATTTGTACTTTATGTTAATCAAAATTTCAATTTGTATCTCTAAGTAAGCAATTACAATAAAGCTGGAGAAGTTTATTACCAAAACTAGGCTAACTTATTTGCATATATTTTTTGTATTTACAAAATATAAAATTTAATAAAGATTTATTTCTATGCTTTTCTTTACTCTGAACCTGTATTCTTTTAATGTTTTTATAACTCTATTTTCTAATCTAATTTTAACAAAAGTAAAAGAAAATATTTGCAAAGGAAAAATGCGTAAATAATTCCAAGAAATAAATCTAATCTAAACCTTATTGTATAAACCAGAATAATTTCTGAATATGCCAATTTGAATTCATATGTAATTCCAAATTGAATTTACTCTATATTTTGTCCAATACTATTGGGTATTATTAAGCTTAAGAGCGTTTTTTCATTTAATTGATAAGAAATTTTTCGGTGAGATGTAAAACTCTTCCTAATTTCCATCAGTTGGGCTTATATAAACTTTTTTAAGTACTTAATCTAATGCTTACAACTATGAGTGTAAATTGTAAAATGTCTTAATTGATAGGATAGATAGCATATCTTTTTCATGATATTTTGTTATATTAATTTTTAAAATTAAAAAAGAGATCTTTAAAGGCAATTCCCAACCTTAAGTTGCTCACGTGTTGATTGTAGTCAATAAGATCTTCCGAATATCCACCAAAATATTGTAAATATAGAAATTGATTACTCTTTTTTGAGATTTTATAACTTATTCCTAATTTGATGCTCCCTCTCCAACCATTATGAAATGCTTGTCTTAAGTCTGCATCAAAATATAGGTCTTTTGAAGGGGTATAAGTTACGCCAGTCTCAAAATAGCCTCTGTAATCTGTTATGTCTTCGTTGTCTGTCAGACTACCAACAGGCAACCAAGTTTTTATTCTAAATACCCAATCATCACCATAAGGCTTAAAATATTGTAGGGAAAAAAAATTCCAACTACGTGAGTTTTCAGCATTACGACCATTGGATTCATGCTCAAAAGCAAACCAAAGTCCGTCAGTAATGCCAGTTTCATTAGCAAAAAGTTTTGCAATTCCTAAAGAAGGATTATAATTGGTTTCTCTAAAGGGGAAACTATCTTCATAAATATCCCAAAATGCTTTTTGTTGATATGTAAAATATATGAATGTATTCCATGGTAATTCAAAATTTGTGAGACGTTGCCTAAATCCTAAATGAAATTTAGCATCACTATT
The DNA here is from genome assembly GCF_001005315.1 of Kordia jejudonensis. GTDB lineage: Bacteria > Bacteroidota > Bacteroidia > Flavobacteriales > Flavobacteriaceae > Kordia > Kordia jejudonensis. The sequence goes on along the minus strand of NZ_LBMG01000008.1, from coordinate 63,522 downwards.
GTCGGTTGAAATTTTATTTTTTAGTGATGGGCCAGTTATAAAATAATTATCGCCAAACATTGTAAAGCTAGGTAAGCTCTTAATATATTTTTCGTAATTACTGCTATTTAACTTTACCTGTTTGTTTTGAGAAAAAGCATGATTGCTAAAACTAAAAATTAGTATTAGAGCGATAGCTTTTATCACAAGTAATGGATAAAAAGTATTATTTAATGATTTTAACTGCATAGCACTAATTATTTTTTACAATTATATTTTAGTGTCTTTTAATATTGAAGCTATATTAACTAATCATCTTGAACCATATAATCGATAGAGAATGCTTCGGAAATTCTAAAATAACCAAAAGGGTATTTTTCTGGATTTTGTGAATTAACAATATTACCTCTAACAGTAGCTGGTGGGCTACTAAAAAGACCTCCGCTTCCAGTTTGTTCTAGAAGTAATTCCATATATGTAAAAAACTGCTCATCTATACCATCATTTATAACAGTTATGGTATCTCCAGTTTGTAAATTAACCTCGTCATCTTCTGTGTAAAGAAAAGAAAACTCAAAATCATTGCCATTAAAAAACTCATCTTCTAAAGTCAAGTATAGAGCAAAACCGTAATCTAAGAGGTAATAATTTTCGACAATTGGAGTGTCACTTATAGTTACTATTATTTCTAAGTCCTCTTCACCAAAAATTTCAAGGTCGCCTTGCTGTATATCAATTATTGGTGCGGAAGTAATTGGCTTTGCAGATGATATGTAAATCTCATCACCAACCTCTATACGTAAATCAAAAATAGCATCAAAGTTATTGAGAAAGAGTAGATTGTTGATCTCATAAATACCTGACTCAGGTTGTATTTCGGTGAAGATGTACTCATTATTAGTATCACGCTCAGTTATTATAACTGTAGCACCACTTACAGTTGGAATAGTTTCATCAAAAAAGTTAACGGTTTCAGTAAGAACTACTTGACCTGTAGCTCTTATCGGTTGCTCATCAGTAAACACTCTAAAATGAGCATCAATATTTAAGCGAGACTCTCCAGTTGGTGTATCGAGTTCTACAACATCCTCACAACTAGAAGTGATTAAACCAAAAATAATTATTACATATAGAATTTTTTTCATTTTTTAAAATTTAAAGTTATAACTAATTGCTGGAACTGCACCGAATATGGATGTACGTATTGCCTCATTTTGACCTGTTTCTCTATTTTCTTCAAAAGAGTATGAGGCTGCATTTCTTCTGTTATAAATATTGTAAAAACCAAAAACCCATTCGGATTGCCATCTCCTACCTTTATTATTTCTTGGAGTTAATGTGACTGATACATCTAATCTGTGGTAATCCGTTAGACGGCTTTCATTTCTACCTCCATAAATAGGCACAGTAATACCCAATTGTTCTACTTGACCTATGGGTAGGTTAGTAGGAATACCTGTTTGATAAATGAAGTTTGAATTAAAACTCCATTTATTATTGAGTTCATAAGATGCATTGACAGAAAAGTCATGAGGCCTGTCCCATAAGGAATTATACCATTTACCATTATTTATTCCTGGTTCACTGGAGGTTCTTCCAGGTGTACGCTGTTCAGATTTTGATAAGGTGTAAGCAATCCACCCTTTAAGTTTTCCTTGGTTTTTACGAAATAAAACTTCTAATCCATAAGCGCGAGCTTCTCCATTTAATATAACTTGCTCAATTTCTTCATTTGCAATTAAATCAGCTCCGTCAATATAATCGATTCGATTTTGTATATTTTTATAAAATACTTCTAACTCTAATGAGTATTTACCATCTTTAAAATCTTTATAAAATCCAAGAGCATATTGGTCTAAGGTTTGAGGTTCTATGTAGGGACCACTAGGTGTCCAAACATCAAGAGGTGTTGGTGAGTTTGTATTAGACAATAAATGTAAATACTGAGACATTCTATTGTAGCTTAACTTTAAAGAAGTTCTATCATTTAGTAAGTAGGATAGGGCGAGACGTGGTTCAAAATTATTGAAATCTGCCAAACTCTCACTACGGTCGGAACTTTCTACTCCCGTTGGATTTGCGCCTTCGTATATCTGAAAATCCTCGTTGTATATTACAGGGTTATTGTTTTCATATACATTAAACTCATCTTGGCCTAAGCGATTAAAATGACTCCATCTAAGCCCGTATCTTAATGAAAGTTTATCCGAAATTTTATGTTCTGCATCAATATAAACTGCGAATTCATTGGCATATTTATTTGTAAACACTTCAGCATTGATACCAGAATCCGCACTATTAGGTCTTATCTCACCTGGACTAAAATGATAATATATATTGTTGATACCGTAATCTAAAGTTAGTTTGTTAGATACATAGTGTTTAAAATCATATTTTAAGTTGAAATTGACAATATGGGATTCCCACTCAAAGCCTCTAACATCTAATTCTAAACCATAGTAGTAATCTGAATAAATCAGTGATAGGTTTGAAAATAACTTATTAGAAAATAAATGATTCCAACGTAAGTTAGCTACAGAGTTGCCATATGTATTTATAAAACTATCTCCAAATTCAAAATTATCTCTTCCAAAATAACCAGATGCGTATATACTGTTGTTTTCATCTATGTTATAACTAAGTTTTGTATTTAAATCGTAAAATGATGCTGTGTTTTCTTCTCCAGCTGCCTGTAAAAATAGATGTGCATACGATGTTCTACCTGCTAATAAAAATGACCCTTTATCTTTTTTGATTGGGCCTTCTAGTAATAATTTACTAGATATAAGACCAATACCACCATTCATTTTAAATTCTTTTTTATTTCCTTCTCGCTGATAAATATCTAGTACTGATGAAAGTCTACCACCATAACGTGCAGGAATCCCACCTTTATACAGTTTTAAATCTTTAATAGCATCTGTATTGAACACCGAGAATAAACCAAATAAATGCGATGTATTAAAGATAATGGCTTCATCTAATAAAATAAGGTTTTGGTCAGCACCACCACCCCTAACATTAAAACCCGAGGCGCCTTCACCAGCATTGCTCACACCTGGAAGTAATAAGATGGACTTAATGACATCTGGCTCACCTAAAACAGCTGGTATTTTTTTTAAAGATTTTGCAGTGAGTGTATTGACGCTCATTTGAGGTTTACGAATACTATTTTTTTCAATATTTTTTTCAATGATGACTGCATCAAGTTGGCTAGTTTCTTCAGTTAATGTAAAGTTCAGTTTTGTATTCTTGTTAAGAGTTACTTGCTGTTCAATGGTTTGGTAGCCTAAATAACTGATTACTACTTTGTGCGTGCCACTTGGCAGCGTAATTGAGTAAAACCCATATTCATTGGTTACAACACCTGTATTGAAATCGGGTATTATAATATTTGCACCTAAGGCAGTCTCACCAGTAACCTCATCAGTTACAGTACCACTCAAAGTGTATTTTTCTTGTGCATTCATTATGATAGTAGATAGTATCATTGTAAGGAATGCAATAATTATTTTTCTTTTTTTCATATATTTCAAGTTATTTTTTAAGGTTATAAAATAATATATGTAATTATTATAGTTGGTGATTATTTAAGACTATATACTTTAGTTTTGTTCAACTTACCTTCCAATTTTAGCGTTGCCACATATTCGATTTCAACCTCACTGATTACTCCCATTACCTTTAAATAAAAATCTAAAAAAATAAACGTTCGTTTTTCTTCGATAGGTTCCGCATATCGATCAATGAGATAATTAAAAAAAACATGCTGACCAAACGACGTATGCAAGCGCCTTAAAAAGCTTACAACCATACTTAATACATAATAGTAGTTAAAGAAAGAGAGAAACAAACCTATGGATATAAATTTGAGTGCATTTTGAGAGGCTTCAATAAATGTAAATTTTCTTTCAAGTGCATCAGCAATAATGAATACGGAAAATGTGAGTGCAATAATTTTAATAGCAGTATCAAAATGCCAAAACAATCGTTTTCCGTGAAAAGACATCCGTTTGTTCATAAAATGATGGATAAATTTCTCATGAAACAAGATGACACAACCAATTAATAGACCACCAATACTAACTCTTAAATGAGCATTTAATAAGTTAACCTCCCGAAATGGATCAAATTTAAACACTGGATTTTCAATACCTATCGTCTTCAAAAAAATAAAAAAATTGGCACCACATATAAATGACAATACAATGATGATGTTTTCAATAAAACCTTGATAATTATTGATATGTAGTTTTGAAGTTTCCATACATTATTGCTGTTTTTTATACGTCCAAACAGCTGCACCATTAAAAATGACTGCTAACATAATCGTATATATGAATTCCCATTTCACATCCATAAAGCCACTTCCTTTTAAAATGACTTTACGCGTTAAAGAAATAAAATGTGCCAATGGATTTGGAATAGTAGTGTATTGCGCCCATTTAGGCATACTATCAATAGGTGTAAACAAACCGCACATTAAAATAAAAATCATAATAAAGAAAAAAGCAATAAAAATGGCTTGTTGTTGTGTGTCAGCATAATTAGAAATCAATAAACCTAAACCTAAAACACAGATAATATTGATAAAACCATAAGCATAAATCAATAAAATACTTCCTCTAAATGGAATGTCGAATACAATTTTACTTGCCGCTAAACCTACCGTTAGTACAAACATTCCTATACACAAAAAAGGAACTAATTTCCCAACAATAAGTTGCCATTTTTTAATAGGTGTAACGTTGATTTGTTCTATGGTACCGACTTCACGTTCTTTTACAATATTCATTGCAGAAAGAATAATGGTTAATAAAGCCGTTAATTCTGCTAAAATGCCTGGCGCCATAAAATGAGGATATTTTAATTCAGGATTGTACCAACTGTTATTAGATACAGTGATAGTTGCGTTTTTATTTCTATTATTGGTATGAATCATTAAAGGTTCGTTCATTATCAATTCTTGACTTAGTGAATTGATAATTGAACTCAAATATCCCGAACCTATGGTCGCTTGCTGTCCATTGATAGCATTGACCAACATTTGTAATTTTGGAGCTTCACCACGATAATGCTTTTTCTCAAAATCTAATGGAACTTCTAAAATAATATCCACCTTATCTAATTGCATCAAATTCATAGCTTCGTCTTGGTCAAAACTTGTTGCTACGACACTAAAGCGATCATTTGCTAAGATTTTATTTGATAACGATCTTGATATTTCAGATTGATCTTTATCGACAATAGCAATGCGAACATTTTTCACTTCATTAGATGCTGCACTCGATAATAAAATCAATTGCACTATTGGAAGCACTGTCATCATAAGTAATAAGGTTTTATCCCTAAAAATTTGAATGAATTCTTTCTGTATGAGATATCTGAGTAGTTTCATATTATTCCAATCGGATTTTAAAATTCTTGAGTGCTAACACCAGTAAAACTACCGTCATTAAAATTAGGATACCTACTTGAAAAAGTATGACATTTAAGCCCGCGCCACGCAGCATAATTGCTTTTAATATTTCGATAAAATAAGTAGCAGGAACAATTTTTCCAATGTATTGTAATACCATGGGCATGCTTGCTAAAGGAAAAATAAAGCCTGATAAAATCATGGAAGGCAACATTAACCCCATAAGAGATTTCATCATGGCGCTTTGTTGTGTTTCCGATACTGTTGAGATTAATGTTCCTAAGGATAATGCCGTAACCACATATAAAAAACACATCAACAATAACAAACCCACGCTTCCAACAATAGGAACATCAAAGACAAAATAGCCTATAATCAACACAATGAGTGCATTAATAAAAGAGAGTAGGGCATACGGTGTAACTTTTCCTAGAATAATTAATAAAGGTGGTAATGGTGATACTAAAAGAATTTCCATGGTGCCCAATTCTTTTTCTTTTGCAATGGTTAATGAAGTAAGCATAGCACAAATAATTAATAATATAAGAGCAATGGTTCCAGGAACAAAATTATAAGAACTGATAAGCTGCGGATTATATATCATACGTGTCTCTATACCAATTTGGAACGGATTGGAAATGCTCACGTTCTTTTCAGATTTAAAACTACGCACCATTTCGTTAATATATTGCACCAAAGTTGTTGCATTATTTGGGTCGGAACCATCAGCTATTAATTGAAGTTTCACGGAATTTTCAGCATAAAAATCGTTGGAAAAATCACGAGGAATTACAATCACTAATTTAGAATTCCCAGCTTTCATACCAGATTCCATATTCTTTTCTGAAGTTAATATTTCATTAATAGCAAAATTTCCTGAACTTTGTAAATGTTGAATCAGTTCTGTGCTAGTTTCATTTCTTGCATGGTCTAAAATGTCAATTTCGGCATCCTTAAATTCATTGGTAACCGCATATCCAAAGATTAAAATTTGTGCCAATGGCATGCCAAAGAGAATCAATAGTGTACGCTTGTCTCTTATAATATGATACACTTCCTTTTTTATAAATGCCCAAAAAACCTTTAGCATAATTTGCGAATTAGATGATGAATATCATATCAATAACTTTCTCAGAGGTATTGAGTTCAATAGAACATTTTTTGAAATTTGGCTTGCTTCTTTTCGTAAGATTTGAAGCACCAACAGGTTCTTTTGGCATACCAAAGAAATTAGATTCTATTTTACCATCACCATTTTCATCATGAAAAATTACAATGGCATACGTACCATGTGGTAGATCTTTGAAAGTATACGAAGCTGTATCTGAAAATTCTTTTACGTATCCTTTTTTGTAAGCTTTGTTTACTTCTTTTGGGAAACCTTCGTCTTTGTTAAAAAGCATAAAAACGATTTGTCCTTTTTCACTTTGAATTCCTTTAATATTGACTTTTATCGTTCCTAAATTTAGATCTTCTTTTGAAGTAAAACTCATGAAACAGATTGCTGCAATCAGCAAAATCATTAACTTTTTCATAATTTCGTTTTTTAATTTATTTTTCGTACTAGCTTTAGAAATACTTCATCCATAGATGTTGCATTGAACTGTTTTTTTAGATTATCGGGCGTATCTAAAGCTTCTATTTTACCATCAACCATAATTGAAACACGATCACAATATTCAGCTTCATCCATATAATGTGTTGTTACAAATATGGTGCTACCACGTTTTGCTGCTTCATAGATGGCTTCCCAAAATTGACGTCTTACCGCAGGATCTACGCCACCAGTTGGTTCATCCATAAAAACAATTATAGGATCGTGTACCATAGAAATGGCAAAAGCCAAGCGTTGTTTCCATCCTAGCGGAAGTGATTTTACTAATTTTGAAGCGACTTCTATCAACTGTAATTCTGCTAGAATCTGTTCAATTTTCTCTTTTATTCTTTTTCTGGAAAGTCCATATACACCACCGTAAAAGCGTATGTTTTCTTTTACTGTTAAATCTTCATATAAACTGAATTTCTGCGACATATACCCAATTCGTTCTTTTATTTTTTCAGATTGTCTAATCACGTCCAAACCTGCTACGGTTCCACTTCCTGAAGTAGGTTTACTCAATCCGTTGAGCATTTTCATAGCGGTTGTTTTTCCAGCACCATTAGCGCCCAAGAAACCAAATATTTCACCGCGTTTAACCTCAAATGTGATCGCATTCACTGCTGTGAAATTGCCAAACTTCTTAGTTAAGTTTTGTACCGCTAAGACATTTTCGTTATTCATTTATAGCCTGTTGTTTGTTTAATGGTTTGAAATAATCAGGAAACTCAAAATAGGCACCAATCCATAAAAGTGTTTGTAATACGATGCCAGGAATTGGTGGCTCATGAGTCATCCAATTGGACGCGATGATTCCACCAATGTAAGCAGTACAAAGTAAAAAACCGATGCGCCTCGTTTTGGGAATTAGAAATGCAAAAACACAAATTAATTTTAAGAGTGCTAGTAAATTTAACATGTGCGACATGCCTTTTTTAGTCATTTCTTTTATTAGAGCTTCCGTGCCTAATAATTCAATAATTGCTGTTAAAGTGAGTAATAGTATTGGTATTACCCATATAAATCTCCATTTGCTCTTTTTTTGCGTTTTTATCATAAGTTATTTTGTAAGTGATTTTTCGTTTTTAGATATATCCAAGAAAATATCTTCTATAGTTGCTTTAATTTTTTTAACTTCAGTTATAGTAAAACCATTTTGTTGAAGGTGTGATTTTAGTATTTCAACATTTAATTTTTGTTTGGTAACGAGATGTAAATATTCGCCAAAAGGCAAGATACTTTCGGTAAAATTTTGTTGCTTTAAATGCTGGAGTGTACTATATGTTTCGTGGGTTTTAATGGCATAAAGTGGTTTTTCAAAATCGTTAATCATTTTTTGTGGCTTATCAATCCTTAGTATTTTTCCTCTTTGAATTAGTGCAATACGATCGCACAAACTGGCTTCATCCATATAAGGTGTACTCACCAAAATAGCAATGTTCTTTTTTTTGAGACTTTGGAGCATATCCCAAAATTCAATGCGGCTTACTGCATCAACACCAGTGGTAGGTTCATCTAAGAATAACACTTCAGGTTTATGAATAAGCGCACAACAAAGTGCTAATTTTTGTTTCATTCCCCCAGAAAGTTGCCCTGCTAAACGTTTTTTAAAAGGTTCAATTTGCACATAAATATCTTTTACCAAATCATAATTTTCTTCAATTGTAGTTCCAAATATGGTAGCGAAAAAAGATAGATTTTCTTCCACGCTTAAATCTTGATATAATGAAAAACGTCCTGGCATGTAACCTATTTTTTTGCGAATTTTTTTATAGGCTTCTACAACATCATATCCAGCTACTGTGGCTTTTCCTTTATCTGCAATTAGTAATGTAGTTAATATTCTAAACAAAGTAGATTTTCCAGCACCATCTGGACCAATTAATCCAAACAATTCGCCATCTTCCACCGTAAAATTAATGTCATTTACCGCAAGTACATTGTTATAACTTTTACTTATATGTTCTACTTTGATCGCGGACATCTATTGTTCTTTTTGTTTAAAAATAACCTCAGCAGGCATCCCAATTTTTAGTGTGCCATCATTTTTCACTTTTACTTCTATGGCATATACCAAATTAACACGTTCTTCTTTAGTTTCAATTGTTTTTGGTGTAAATTCTGCTTCACTAGCAATCCAAGTAATTGTGCCGTCTAATTCTTTGTAATCTTCTTTTCCATTATCAACAAGTACAGTAACAATATCATTTAGTTTAACATTTTGTAATAAATTTGAACTGGTATACGCTTTTAATTTTAGTTCATCAATATTTGCTATTTTGTACAAAGGCGAGCCTTGATTAACATATTCATGTTGTTCTACAAATTTGATCAATACCGTTCCCGAGATAGGATTGATAATTATATGATCATTAATTTGTTTGTTTGTTAAATCGATTTGTGCTTCCATAGGTTTTCGTTCAGATAGCACAGCTCTATTGGCGACGCCTACATTTTGTTTTATTGAATTTATCCGCTGATTGATGACTTCTATTTTGCCATTGTAATCATCAAGTTGTTGTGCAGTTGCGGCTTTTTCTTTATATAGTTTTTTTGTACGATTGCGTTCTCTTATTAGGTTCGATCGGTCTTTAATAAGAATTGCAACTTCTGGTGCAGCTTCTTGTAATTTTTGATCTAAAGCATTTATCGAAGCTTGTGTTTTTTGTTTTTCGAGATATAATTTTACCGTATCAATCACACCTATAACTTTTTTGTCTTCAAGCTTTTGACCTTCTTCAATATTAAATTTTAATAGTTCGCCAGTACCTTTTGCACTGATAGTAATTGAAGTTGCTTCAAAATTTCCGTATGCATCGGATTTTTTATAGTCAGTACAGGAAAAGAAGAGTAGAGTTACTAATAAAAAGGAGCATGTTGTTTTCATGTGTTATAGTTTTCCGATGAGTGTTAAATATTCTATTGTAGCTTGTTGAAGTTCTACACGATTTAATTCTAAATTTTGTTCAGATTGTATAGCAGCATTCAGTTGTGTTACGTATTCACTTGAATTGATAATACCATTGTCTAATTGTACTTTAGATTGTTGAAGAATTTCTTTTTGAAGTTGCACAATGGTTTCATTATTTTCAATTTCTAATACTAACGATTCTATTCGTTTGGTGTATTCTTTGGCTTCAGATTGAATATCGAATGAGAAGACTTCACGATCGATTTCTATTTGATCTTGTTGGATTTTCAGTAGTTCTTTTTCTTTTTTACTTTTTCCAAAATTGATAAAGTTCCATTTTAGTTTTACGCCACCTAACGCATATGGAGCCAAATTGAAATCAGCAAAATTTAGCGGATTTGGATTTCCAACACCACCTTGAGCAAACAGTGATATTTTAGGTTTTAAACTGGCGGTAATGGACGCTTCTTGCGCTTCTAATAGAGATTTCTGACTGTTAAATAATTCTAGTTCTGGACGATTGATTTCGCTAGAAGTAAAATTAGACGGTACTACAGGAATCTCAAACTGTACATTATTAGAAAACGTCTTGCCAGTTAATTGTTCTAACATGACGAGATAAGAACTAAATTTGCCATTGAGTTGAATGATATTAGAAATAATTTCTAATCGCCTTACTTTTAGTTTAGAAACTTCACTTTCTAGTATTGTACCATTTTTAAAACCGATTTCTAAGGTTGAAATGTTGGTTTCTAAATCTAATTTTGATGTTTCGAGGATGTATTTTTGCTTTCTAGAAATAGAAATTGCAAATAGTAAGGTGTTTACACGATTTTTGATAAGTCTAAATTGTACTTCAAATGCATTTCTATCTACACTAGATTTAGCTTTCTGAATCCTAGTTTCAGCGGAAGTTTTTCCGCCATCATAAATGTTATATTCTGCATATAGATAAGCATTGTAAGTTTCTAGTGGTGCTTCTATGGACGCTGTTCCTAGGTTCAATGAAATATTTTCTGATTGAACTTGCGCATTACCATTTAAGGAAACTGACGGAAGTTTTGATTTTTTGATGACTTCTAAATGTAAGCGTTCTATCTCATTAATTAGATTTCCATCTTTTACCAAAGGGTAGTTTTGTTGTGCATATTTATACACTTGGTTCAATGTTATAGCTTTTATAGCTGCATCTTGCGCAGTAGCGATAGATGCATATATGAAGGTTATTAAGAGTAGTATACTATTATTTCTAATCATAACTTTTGTGCAAAAAACAATTTATCTAAGTTAACTAAATAATTTAACTAAATGGTTAATACAAATGTAAACAGAAAAAGTGAGATAGTTTTTAATAAATCTACCAACTAATAAAATGTATCTATGAACTAAGGAATTAAGGCACTTCGAAGAATATTCATAACGATTATTTTACGTTCATGCATCATTGATGTATATTCTGTTTCGGGAATTTCTAATAGGTTAGTAAATACAGGTTTTGCTAAAAATGGAAATGTGAGTAGCGACATAACTGTAAGAATAACATGTTTAGGAGGAATTTGTTTTAAAATACCTACGTCTTGCTCTTTTTGTATCTGATTCATGAAGCTGAATAAGACACCGTTTTCCATCATTTTGGACTTAAGTTGCACTTGAAAATTTTTTTGACCTCTAGTCATTTCACTTAATATAAACATGGGAATATGAGGATTCTCAATTGTGGTATTAATATGAATGTGAACTAAATTTTCGAGTTTTTCAATTACTGGTTTCTTACCAATTAGGGCAGGTATTATATTTGAAGCCATTAGTGTAACCGAGCTTTCTAGTATTTTAAGAAAAAGCATGTCTTTATTTCTAAAGTAATAATGGAGCATTGCTTTATTAATATTTGCTGCATCTGCAATGGCTTGCATTCTTGTTCCAGCGTATCCATTCTTTATGAAAATTTTTCTTGCTTGTTGAAGAATTTTTTTTTCGGTATTCACTTTAGATTTCTCAGCCATTATCAATAGATTAACTTTTCAAAAGTATTAAACTTATTTTAATATGTCGCATTGTATATAGTTAATAACTAATTATTTTACTTTCAAAGTTTTGTTTAGTAATCTTTTTAATTACTCAGAAATATGACATATAAGTACCAATTTTTGATGAATTTTAAGCAAATATTAGAAGTCTTTCTCATTCAATATTGTATATATAAACTTTAAAGCCATCACTTTACTTCGCAAATCTTGGATTTAATATTAGTAGAGAATTAAACCTTTTTACTTTTAGATATATTGCTACTTTAGTAAGGTTTATATGTTAAATGTTTGATTAGAAAATCCTTCAAAAATTTATCTTGCTGAAAATTATTCCAAGCTATCTTTTTATTTCTAGTTCTAAAACGAAAAAATAGATTTTCTTTTTTGTGTAAGTATGATAGTTTATGTAATTTATTCTAGTACTCTAAAAAGGATTTATCTTTTGACTAATATTGCTTATTCTTAACCCAAGAAAGCTTTTGGAAGATAAGTAAACATGAGTTTATGAACTTTAACTTCTACTTATAATATCAAATTATCAAAAAATCATTACCATTCAAATCATTTCATAGTTAAACCTTTTAGAAAATATTACATTGAATAAATCTATAGGTATAATTTTGAGCTTAGTATATATTATTTGGAAAGTATTTGAATTTTATGTAACATAGCAATGATTAGTAAGACTAAAATTATATATTAATTTATAATGGTTCAAAAAGTTAAATGCTTTATAATTGAAAATGATCCTATAGCCCTATTTTGGCTTCAAGATGCATTAAAAGGTTTTATAGATATAGAAATTTGTGGTTTTGCTACTAATTATGAAGATGCTTTAGAAGGAATCAAAACGCTTGAAATAGATTTACTTTTATCTGATATTGAATTGGATAACTGTACTTCATTTGATGTTCTAGAAAGTTTAGAATCTCCTCCAAATTTTGGTATTATATTTATTACTTCTCATGAGCACTATGCATTGCAAGCAATTAAGGTTAATGCTATAGATTATATTACTAAACCTGTTACTTTAAAGAGTTTAAGAATTGCCATAAATACATTTATTTCAAATCAACAAGAAAAGTTAGATCAGCTGAAAAAACTACTTTCTTATTTAGACAAAAATAAAACTAAAAAAAGAATTGCACTACCAATGAAAGAATATACTGAATTGGTAAATTTAGAAGATATCATGTATTTCAAAGCTGATGTAAACTATTGTATTATTTATATTAAAGATATAAAACCAATTATTGTATCAAAAACTTTAAAAGAATTTGATCTTTATCTGAAGGATAATTTTGAATTTATTAGAATTCATCAGTCGTATTTGATCAATAAAAATTATATTAAAAAAATTATAAAAACAAAACTACCACAAGTAATAATGCAGGATAATGTTGTTTTAAATGTTTCACGATCAAAAAAGACCGATTTTTTAAAACAAGTTTTAGATTAATACGATTTATTAATTACATAACAATTTGTTTATTACAATTGAAATATTGATACATTAAGAGAAATTCTTATATCCGTAATAAAAGGTCAAAAAAAACACCTAAGCATTCAGCTTTATTTTAGTATTTAGTTTTTACGAATCAATCATATCATATGTTCTTATGAAAATTAATTTTCTTTTTTTGTTAGTTATATTGCAAGTTTTGGGTATTTATTCTTTAAATGCTCAGGAAGGTAAAGTCTTATTATTTGATAATCTTATTGAGGTTGAAAATTTACTTCATGAGTATACAGTTTTTGAAGATATAAAAGATCGAGAAGAATTTTACTCCAAAATCAAACAATTATATTCTAAAATCCCCGATCTAGATAAAATCAGTGATGAGCAAAAAATATACATTGATATTGTAAAGTTGTTTTATACAGCATTGATTGAAGATGCAGATGAGAAAGCTCTTAATTTGAGTGAAAATCTTTTGAAAAATTACAAGAATATCAAACCCAAACTAAAATTTAAGATATTATTGGTAACTATGACTCAAGGAGAATTTAAACATTTAGACAGGTCATTTGCAGATGATTTTATTGAACTTACAGCTCGTTTAAGCGAGCAAGTCAATGCTAGTACTCTTGAGAAAGACTTTATCAAATTAAATAAAGCCGCACTATTTACTAATTATAATGAATTTGATAAAGCTATTCAAGAATGGGAAAAAATTCATTCGCCATTCTACCGCGGTTTAAAAATTGAATCATTATTGGTGCTTTCAGCTTCCCTGAATAAATTTGATGAAGCAATCAAAATATATAAAAAAGCAATTATTGATACGAGCTTAACTAACTACAAGAATAGGTATTCTGCCTTTATGGCATTGAGCTTACTCAATAATGATCAATCACAATTAGTCATAGATTTATTTTCAAAAGAAGCTGAAGAAATACAAGATAGTGATCAAGGTGGATGTTCATTGAAGTTTATCGTAGCATTAGCACATAGATATAATGAGGATTATGATACGGCATTAAAGCATTTTACGAAAATTATGTCTTCTGAATTTTTTCAAGAAACTAATAGTATTTGTTACATAACTTCAATAAATGGTATCTTAGACTGTTACAGTAATTTGGGAGAATATATAAAATTTGATGCTTTGCTAAGCAAACATGATTCCTTGTTTTCATCTCTTAGTGAAAATTCTATAATAACTCTTGCACATAAAATAGTAATAGCCAACAATAAATTAAAACAAAAAAAATACTTAGAAGCTTATGAATATTATACTGAGGTTAAAAAAAAATCAGACTCGTTGAATATTCATATCTCCAAGAATAAGAAAAAACAATTACTTTCAGGGTTAGCTCAGAGTTCACTAAAACTAGGGTTAATAGAGGAAAGCGATAAATTCTTTAAAGAATTAACTACTCATTTACAAAATGGATACAAATTAAAATCAGAAGTAAATGAATTTTCGATTAACGCTTTGAAAGTAAAATATGAAAATAAAATCTTAGAAGAAAAAACAAAACTTGATGCCATTAAAATTGATCTATTACAAGAGGAAGTTATAACTCAACGTTACAAGTTATTTATGAGCATTGGAGTACTTTTTATAGGTTTAGTTTTTGGTTTGTGGTATCTATCATATAAAGCGAGGAAAAAACTCGAAAAAGCATATAATCTCTTAGCAATAGAAAAAACAGAAGTATCTAAGTTAGTTGATGAACGAGAAAAGCTTTTAGCGCATGTGACTCATCAATCGAAAACACCTTTAGTTAATATGAACTACATGGTAGATATTATTGATAAAGTAGAGAGTAGCAATGATCGAAGCCAGCTCAAAAATCATTTAAAAAAGATGTTAGAGATTGTTAATGTGCAAATGGAAGACATATTAAACTGGATAAAGGCAGTATTAGATTCAAACATAAATATTGAAAAAGTTGATTTATATCAAATTGTTGAAAGTATAATAAAAGAAAATATAGTTTTGTTAGAAAGTAAATCGTTAACTATTGTAAATAAAATAAATTCTAAAACAATGGTTAATACTAATCAAGAAGCTATAAAGATTATATTAAATAACTTGTTGATTAATGCAGCAAAATACTCGTATTTAAATAACAGAATAATTTTCGAACTAATAGATAATTCTCTAATTGTGACAGATTATGGAGAAGGAATGTCAGTTAGTATGAAAGAAAGTATCATCTCAAAAACAAATCCAGTTAAGAGTAATCATCCTCAAGACGATTCACTTATATCAGGTACTGGATTAGGACTATATCTAGTGAAAGATTTGTGCGAAAAATTGAAACTTAAGTTAGATATTATCAGTAATATCGGAAAGGGAACTGTCATTAAAGTTTCTTTTGAATAAAAGAAGTGTTGTCTTTATGACGATTTTGCATTGTGCTAAAGGGCATAGATTACTTTCATTAGCTCTATAAAATATTTTTTTCTTTATCAATTAACCCATATTTGTTTGATCCTACCTCAAACATAATTGGTTTGTTAATATGAATGTTAAAGACTTAACTTTGATTAGTTGTATGTGATTTTAGATTGTAAATCATTAAATAAAACTCTTTTATAGTAGAATATTTCTTTCTAAGAAATATTCTACTATAAGTATAAGTGTTGAAAAAATTACTCAATGACTGAATAATAATAAAAGATTACTAAATAATAATTAGTCATAATTTTAATCCAAAAGCAAATCTATATTTGTTCTGTAAAAAAGAATCATAATATTAGAAAAACTTCTTATCATTCCTAGTTATATGGTTCTTCAATAGAAAACATTAAATATAATTAAAATCTACATTATGACACATTTTTTATCAATTATCTGTATTGCAATAATTTCGTTATTTAACACTCATGGTCAAAATTTGGAAAATACTACTCTCTGGGAGATTTCAGGTAATGGCTTAGAAAAAAAATCATATCTATTTGGAACTATTCACGTGACCTGTGATGCTACATTAGGCGTAGATGTGAAAAAAGCATTAGATGAAACCTCACAAGTAGTTTTAGAATTAGATATGGACGATCCCGAAATGAACAAGGAAGTGATGCAAAATATTAGTATGAATGATGGTAAAACTTTAAAAAATTATGTTACAGACGAGGAATATGGAATAATTGACTCCTTATTTACAAAACACTTGGGTATTTCTATTAAAATGATGGAAACTATGAAACCAATTTATCTAACATCTTCATTGTTGCCAAAATTAATTGATTGTGAAATGCAATCTTTTGAAACAAAACTAATTAATACTGCTAAAGAAC
This sequence comes from Kordia jejudonensis, assembly GCF_001005315.1. Lineage (GTDB taxonomy): Bacteria > Bacteroidota > Bacteroidia > Flavobacteriales > Flavobacteriaceae > Kordia > Kordia jejudonensis. The sequence goes on along the minus strand of NZ_LBMG01000008.1, from coordinate 46,836 downwards.
AGGGAGAAGAAATTAATGGCTTAGAGACTGTTGAGGAACAAATTAAGGTATTTGATTCAATCCCTTATAAATTACAAATTGAAGGTATAATAACAATGGCAAAGGACGATTTAAATTCTGAAAAAGAGATGCTTTCAAAGCTTATAGAAATTTACAATAGTAAAAATATTACTAAATTACATGACCATATGTTTAATAATTCCGATAATTATTTGTCTAAATATGAAGATATAATTGTGTCAAATAGGAATATAAAATGGATTCCCAAAATGGTTAATTATGCAAAAGAGCAGCCTACATTCTTTGGTGTTGGAGCTGGTCACTTAGCTGGTAAAAATGGGGTTATTCAGTTATTAAGAAATGAAGGCTATACAATAACTCCTGTAAAATAATAAAAGTTTTTATACCATTTAAATAAAAATTATTGTAAAAAAGCATTATTTTAAAATATTCAATAAATTGATTAGGTCAATACTAAATTAAGTTTGTGGACTTCAGACTAAAATTAGTATTGGCTTTTTTAATTTGATTCATTCTATCGATCATACATATTCTAAAACAGAAATGTGTTGATATTTTACAAAAAAAAATGAATTGACTAGATATTCTATTGAGAATAAAGTATACGTAAGCTTTCAAGCTAAACCACTTATTGATCATTCCCCTATTTAGAGGACAGGATTTATATATAGTAACAGTTTCTCTCTATTGCAGTTTTTGGAACAATTAAAATGCAAAATACTTTTACAATAACAAACATCTCTGCGCTATTTACTATTTTAAGGAAGATGTAAATTCATCAATTTACTATAATTACTGTCTTATTCCTAATGAAAAAACTCCATTAATTAATATTCAGAAATAAGAAATACTGAATTAAAATGTAAATAAATAGTTTCTAAGAAGTTCATAGTTGGCATCTATTCTAACTTTGATCTATTTTTTATATTATCATATTTTTCTTCATAATCTTTAAATTCTGTGCCCAAAAGTTTATCCCAAAATCTGAAATGAAGACCATAATTTCCGTTAAATTGACTGTGATGCATGTTGTGATGCGTACTCGAAGTCATAAACTTCAAGACACTCTTATTCCACCAAGAAGGATAAAATTCATACCCTAAATGGGCTTTTACATTATCAAATAATCCCCAAAGCTGTAGCAATATTAAAGTTGGAACATAAATTGGAAATATGAATGATACTGGTAAAATCCAAAATGTTAGAATGATAGCTTCTATTACATGAAAAGACATAGAAGTAAAAGGATTTACATCAATGCTTTTGTGATGTTCTTTATGGATATGTTTATAAATTTTCGGACTATGAAGTAAACGATGTGTCCAGTAAAACCAAGTATCGTCAATGAGCAATAAGACAAAAAAGCTAATTAAAGACATAAACAATCCGTATTCCGAAGTGTCATAATATATTTTGGTATATCCTTTCATACTTAATAATATTACCAAAGTACTAAATAAAGCACTTACCAACAGAGCATATAAAGAGTTTTTTAACTCACGTCTAATTTGCTTATTGTTTACACGATTTTTTAGTTGGATCCTAAAATTCTGAAATCGTTTGGCAAATTTTTTCCAAATTAAAAAATATACTAAAAAAATAATTGTTCCATTAAACAGGAGTCCTGCCATAAAGTTCGTAAAGATATTTGATAAAATATTATTTATTATTTCCATAATGTATTTGTATATTCTTACCAATAACATTAAAGTATTCCATAATCATATTTTATAACAACGAAATCAACTTTAATGTGAGGATAAGTTATTCTAGATAAAGTTTTTAAATAAATCATTATAAAGATAATTGGTGAGCACGTTTTTTCAATTTCAAAATCTACGAAATAAGATATTTTATATACGAATAGAAAGTTTAATAAAATCGAAGAAGCAACTTTCTCAAAAATAAAACATCGCTATCAAATAATAATTTAAGGTTCTATTACGTAAGTTCAAATATAGATTTGTATAAACGATTAAATATTTGATCTTCTTTTAAAAGATATGGATAAATTATCTTGTATATAAACAGAACATACACATAAAGCTGTTTTCTCTTTTTTAAAAGGACATAGTTTATTGTCAAAAAAAAGTGACTAGTTTCAGGAACAGGTATTAAAATTTCGTTTAAATAATAAAGTTATTATTTTTACAAAGACATATTACAAAAGATAAAGATTAAATATTCCTTCAGCTAATACCAAGAATTATTTTTTTTGCTTGTATGGAATAACTTTTACCAATTGGAATAATAATATCAGATATAATTGCTTGATTACCATTTACAGAAGTTACCCTTGTAATATTAATTATATAAGATTTATGAATACGAATGAATTTATTTTGAGGAAGTTCTTTTTCCATATTTTTTATAGTTTTTCTTGCCACAAAAATTTTCTCGTTACAAGTAATAACTTTTAGATAATTTCCCCAAGACTGAATATAAGAAATATCATCAAACCTTATTTTATGAGTAATTTTATTATCAACAACAGTTATGAATTCATTTATTTCAGTATTAACTCTAGTAGTTCTTTTTTGTGCAAACTGTTTTTCAATAGTTAATTGTTTTTTCAAACGTTCAATCGATTTGATAAACCTACCTATCCTAATAGGTTTGTGTAAATAATCAATGACTTGTTCAAAATTAAATCCTTCTATAGCAAACTCTGTAAATGCTGTTGTTAAAATAACTTTTGGGCCATTTGTATTAAGGGTGTCCAATAGTTCTAGCCCAGTTAAATCGGGCATTTGAATATCAAGTAAAATAGCATCAACATCATTTTTATTCAGAAAGTTTAAAGTTGACATACCATCATAGCAATTACCAACTACACTAACATATTCAATTTTTTTACAATACCTTTCTAAGACATTATGAGCTAATGGTTCATCATCTACTATTAAAAGTTTAATTTCCATCATAATTTGAGCTTAAGTTTTAAATAAAATACATCTTCTGTATTAGAAATTTTTAATTCAAACTTATTATTATATATAAGCTTTAAACGGCGTTTAGTATTTTCTAGTCCAATATGAGTTTTTACTATTTTTTTATTTGATATAATACTGTTACGTATTTGAAAAATGATTGTGTCATTTTCTACAACTAAACTGAAATTTATGAAACATGGTTTTGTTGGGTGTGTACCGTGTTTAAAAGCATTTTCCGTAAATGGTAACAAAAGTAATGGTGCAATTTTCAGCTTTGATTTAGAAGGTGCAATATTTATATAAATCTTACAATTTTCAGTTAATCGAAGTTTTTCTAAAGCAATATAAGAATGTAATAATTGTACTTCATCTTCTAAACTCACTTTTTGCAATTCTGAGAATCTCAAATGATACCGCATTACCTCTGAAAGTTCCATAATCATTTCAGAGCCTTTTTCTGCGTCAATTTGATTTGTTGCATAAATATTATTTAAGGTATTGAACAAAAAGTGTGGATTTATTTGAGCTTTTAGTGCATTGATTTCTGCTTCATTTTTTTTAACTCTCAATTCTTGTAACTGAAACTGACCTACAATCCCGCGTTTTAAATATCGTATTCCTACACTTAAAACTAGCAATAATATGATATTGGAAATTTCTTGAATAAAAGATACTTCAAAAATGGAAAATTTCAGAGTTGTATAATAAGATATACTCACTATTACGAAAGTCAAAATTAAAAAACAGCATATATAATGAATATACTTCCTATTCATAAAATAACGATCTATTAAATAAAAGTTCAAATAGATACCTATAATTATAGGAGTAATAAAAAGTAATGTTTGGAATAGATAATAATAAAATCCAAAGCTCTTATAATGATTGTCAGTGACAATAGTCATCCAAAAAATAATTAGCACCCAAATTACAGAATGATAAAACCAACGTTGTTTTACAAATTTAGTCATATACAAAATTCACAAATAAAGATGAGGATACCAATTTTTTGTGATAAAGTGATTTTATCACAATTTTAATAAGCTTAGTCACAAACCATATATGAGTAATCACATTTTATTGATACAACTCTAAAATGCCTGCAAATTTGTGCTGTAATTAAACTTAAGGTTATGAAAAAAATATCTATCTCATTATTACAATACTGATATGTAGCTGTAGTTGTAGAAAAAACAATTAATATAAACAAACTATAAAACATAAGCAAATATCTGGATCTATATTACATGGTTCGTACACTTGGGGAGATTCTATAAAATCAAAAATTTTTCAGAGAGAATTCAAACCTTAAATAATAAAAGCGAAGATTGATTCCACTAAATACGGAGCCCATGAAATTTTAGGTGGTGTAATACAATGGACTATCAAAAAAGACAATATTAATAAATCAATTAAATAATAATATTATGAAAATAAATCAAATTAATTTTATCAGGCAGTCATATTATGGACGTAATAAATGGTGGACGTATGGAGTAATGGTTCTTATTAGTTTATTATGTATAGTTATACTCAATATGCTAATGAATAAAGTATTTATTCCTTTATTAAAAACGTCAAGTGCATTAGAAATTATAGGTAAAGAAAATATCTCCTATTTTTTTATTTTTTTAGTTTTTGGAGCTTTAGTATTAATTTTAAAACTTTTACACAAAAAATTACACTTTAGACCCTATTCATCTTTAACTAATGGATTGAATGATCAAAAATTTAGATGGAAACTTTATGGTAAAGGTATTTTGCAATGGGGAATTATTATATTTCCAGCAATGTTAATTACTGATTGGGATGCTTTCATAAACTTTACTGAAGCCTTTAATCTTACTAATTTCGCTATCTGTTTCGTATTAGCAACTATTGCTTTTTTCTTTCAAACCTTATGGGAAGAATTGATCTTTAGAAGTTATCTATTTCAAGGTTTATCAAGAAAATTTAATCTGAAAATAATTCCACATATTATTATAGGTATTCTATTTGCTTTTGTTCATTTAGGTTATGGTATACAACACTTCATTTTTAGTTTTATATTTTCTATTGTATTTACATTGATCGTTATAAAAGATAACGGCATAGAAAGAGCTACTGGTATGCATTTTATTAATAATTTTTTAATCTCTATTTTCTTTCGAAATATAAATGAGGAACTAATCAAAGAATTTAACTGGACAATCGACTGGGTTGATGGCAGTATTGAGTTATTAGCATTCACAGCATTACTATTTATAACTGGTTTATTAAAATTCTCTAAAAAAACACCAAAATCTGAGGAAATAGAGTTTACGAATAATAAGCCAATACTAAATTCTGGAAATTAAAATATTTGAGCTTTAAATGTAAACTCGAAAGCGCACAAAAATCCAATTTTATTAAAAAAGTAACTGAGCCGAAAAATAAAATAATAGAACCAAATAATAACTTAAGGTTTTCATTATGTAAGTTCAAATATAGATTTGTATAAACAATTTAATTTTTGATAGTATGTTAAAAGATTTAGATAAATCATCTTGTATAAAAATAGAAAATACACATGAAATTGTTTTTTCATTTTTAAAAGAACATAGTTTGTTGTCAGAAATACTACTTAGACATAGGATTTCGGAATTTAAAGTATCAGTATTAGAGAAATCATTACTCAAATTAATAAAAAGTCAACATTCTAATTCTACAGAAAATATATTAATCAGTGGTAACGATGGGTATTTGTATTTAATTTCTAATAGCGCTCGTTTTTATAATACAAAAGGCAATCTTCAGTTTCTTTTGGGAAAATATAATGAAGCTCAAAAATCATTTAATAGCGCTCTACAAATATTTCCACGATACTTAGACGCTATGGAAAATTTACTCCACACTATCAACTTTATTAAAGCCCATCATTATGTCAATTAAAAATATATCAACATATATACTATTCTTGATATTTACAAACTCAGTAGTAGCTCAATTAGTTATAAAAAATAATAACTATCTGTATGTTAACAATCAATTGCTTCATGTTGAGGAAGATATTAACTTAATGAATTCTGATAGTCGCATTTTACTTCGTGATGAATCACAATTAACTCAGCGCTCTGAAGATATTGCAAATAAGGGAGTTGGAGAATTAAGTATATATCAAGAAGGTACAGTTGGTGAATATGAGTATAATTATTGGTGTTCTCCCATTTCACAAAAAATCATAAGTAATACAAACAATAACTTTGGTATTTCATTACTCAATGATGTTATAGATAATCTAACTTCAATACCAGCTACTTACATTCATAATTCAGACTATAATGGAACCTCTAATCCTTTAAATATTGAGCCATATTGGATTTACAAATTCATAACATCAAATCAATACTCTCAGTGGATTTCAGTACAAGAAAACACTACAATAAACCCAGGTGAGGGCTTTACTATGAAAGGAGTATCAGGAACTAGTGCTAATAATTCTGGAGATAATCAACGATATGATTTTAGAGGGAAACCTAATAATGGAACCATACAAAATGCCGTATTAGCTAACAATTGGACTCTGGTTGGAAATCCTTATCCTTCAGCTTTAGATGCTAGAGATTATATCTGGGATACAGACAATATAAACGCTATTACAGGAACACTCTATTTTTGGGAACAAGATAAAACGGTAAACTCTCATTATATAGCTGATTATGTTGGAGGATACGCTACGTATACCATAAATGAATCAGGTAACGTAGAAACATTCATTCCTGCCACGTTTAATAGTTATAACTCGGATGGGTCATTAAATACTGTTGGCTCTCCTAGCGCTTCTGGAAAGCAAGTGTTTAGATACATGGCTATTGGTCAAGGTTTTATGGTTGAAGGGAAAATAGGAACCACTGGCATAGTCACCACTAGGAATAGTCATCGAGAGTTTTACAAAGAATCTGGCACCAATAGTGATTTTTTTAGACCGAGTACTTCTGAAACAAACGAAAATCTCACTGTACTTCCTTATGCGTATAAAAGATTTAGAATCAATGTAGATTTTAATAATATTTACACAAGACAATTGGTTCAAACATTCCATCCAACCGCCACAGCAGGGTTTGATTATGGGTTAGAATCAAAAAGCCCTGAGGATGTAGCTTCAGATGCTTATTGGGAATTGAACGGTGTTCCATATACGGCTCAGGCATTTCCTTTTGATTCACAGCTTGAAATTCCACTAATAATAAATTTATCAGAACAAAAGTCAATAACTATTAGAGCTTTTGACATTCAAAATTTTGATTCTAATCAGCCAATATTCATTTATGATACTCACAACAATACTTATGTAGACTTACGAATACAAGATTATAATATTAATCTTCCTCAAGGAACATACGATGAGCGTTTTAAAATCAGATTTGTTTCTGAGACATTGAATCTTGAATCTGTACCACTTGATTCGTTTCACATTTTTCAAAATAATAATATATCACAGTTAACAATATTAAATCCTAATCAATTGGATATAAAGGATGTAAGTATTTTAGATATGACTGGGAAATTAGTTTTTCACAAGTCAAATTTACCTAAACAGGATTCATATAGTTTTAATACCAAAAACTTTTCAGCAGGTATCTACATAACTAAAATTCTAATTGAAAATTCAAGTATCAGCCAAACAAAAAAAATAATTATAAAAAATTAGAAATATGAAAATCAAAGTCTTTATCATTATAATATTTATGATATCACTAAATGTTTCTGGACAAGTAGGAATAGGAACTACAATGCCTGAAACTACATTTGACGTGCGAGGTGTTAATCATGAAGGAGAAGTAACTGCTACCGATGGTGTTTTAGTGCCTAGAGTAAGTAGTCTTAATACTGATGGAAGTATTAACGGTCAGTTAGTTTACTTAATAGCTGATGCAAGCGGTTTTACTAAAGGTTTTAACTATTGGGATGGTAGTCAATGGGTCGCTATTGGAGGAAGTGACTCCAATGCTTGGACACTTTTAGGCAATAGTGGAACTACAAATGGTGTTCACTTTTTAGGAACAACTGATGCACAAGATCTTGATATAAGAGTAAACAATATCATCTATCACCGATTCACCCGAAAAGCACAGCTTGAGTTTGAAAATACCGATGGCTCTATCTTCATAGGAAAACAAGCGGGTGAAAATATTAATAACCTAACCAATAGCCGTAATACTTTTTTAGGATATCAAAGTGGTTTTAATGTTTCTACGCAAACCAATAATACATATTTCGGTTACAGAGCTGGTTATGGTGGCGGAGGTGGAAATGAAAATCACTATATAGGATATGAAAGTGGTTTTACAGGCGGAACTGGAACCTTCAATCACTTTTCGGGATACCAAAGTGGATATACCAATTCTGGTGGAAGTCGTAATTATTTTTCGGGATATAAAAGCGGATTTAGTAATGAATTTGGATCTTCTAATACTTTTTTAGGATATCAAAGTGGTTTCAGTAATTTTAATGGATCAGCTAACATATTTATAGGACACAACAGTGGTCAAAATAATGAAAGTGGTAATGAAAATTTATTTATTGGTACTTCGGCTGGTCAATCCAATACAACAGGAGATGAAAATCATTTCGTAGGTATTTACAGTGGTCAAAATAACACAGGACAGCGAAACCATTTTGCAGGGTTTTCTTCAGGTAAAAATAATAAAGGGGATTTTAATCAATTTATAGGTTTTAAATCTGGTGAGAACAATACGACTGGAGATAACAATCTTTTTTTAGGATATGAAGCAGGAAGTACCAATACTACAGGATTAAATAACATTTATATTGGTAGTGGTGCTGGTAAAAATGCAAATGCTTCTGGAAACGTATTCATAGGTAAAGATGCAGGACTCAACAGTGCCTTTATGTCCAATGGGTTTTTTATAGGAAATAATGCAGGTAGAAATAATACAAATGGAAGTGAAAATCATTTTGTTGGAAATCAATCTGGTACAAGCAATACTACTGGGAATTTCAACTACTTTACTGGTAGGCAAAGCGGACTCGCAAACACATCTGGGAGTCAAAACTATTTTTCGGGATATCGAAGTGGTATGAACAATACTACTGCATCAAATAATATGTTTATTGGTCATCAAGCAGGAGAAAATAATTCAACAGGAACCAGAAATCTATTTATTGGTAGTAATACAGGTAGAAGTAACACAACAGCTGATAGAAATCACTTTGTCGGATATGCTAGTGGAATAAATAATATAACTGGTATACAAAATTATTTCGCTGGCTATATGAGTGGTAATAGAAATACTACTGGTAACAATAATCATTTTTCAGGTTATGAAGCTGGTCGTGAAAATACAACTGGGAATAATAATGTATATATTGGATACAATGCTGGATACAACCAAACGACTCAAAGCGATCAATTATATATAGAAAACTCCAACTCAGATACTCCATTAATAGGAGGTAATTTCGCAAGTAATCGTGTCGGTATCAATACAGCAGTAGCTGATATTACGCATACATTAACGATAACAGGCGATGTTAGAGCTAGTGCAGGATTTTCAACTACAACAAATACCTATCCTGACTATGTATTTGAAGATTACTTTACGGGACAATCTAAACTTAATTCAAACTATAATTTCATAACACTTGATGATGCTATCCTTTTTGTAAAGAAGTATGGACACTTACCTAATGTTCCTTCCTATCGAGATATTGCCAACAATGGTATGAATATAGATTTAGGAAAAACAGCGATTACAAATCTTGAAAAAATTGAAGAACAATTTCTCTACATAACTGAGCTAAGTAATGAAATTAAAATCTTAAAAGCAGAAAAAGATGAAATGCTTATTAGAAACAAAAATATTGAACGCATACTTAAAAATCTTACTAAAAAATTAGAAGCATTAGAAGAGCAAAAAAACTAAATATAAAGCCCTACAAGTACAATACTATGAAATTCTTGTAGTCCAGAATAAGTGTTAATGAATTAATAGTACTGTATTGAGTTCATGCAATTTATTAATAATCTAAAATCAATTATCTATTTAAAAATCACAAAATTATGAAAACAGTAAATTACTTACTTAAAAAAAGTGAACGTTTTAAAGTCTACTTTTCAATGTCAACCCTAATAATCTTAACTGCTTTTTTTACACTTGCACAAGCACAAAACACTAATGAAACCATTAATGTAACTCTTCCTTCAGGAAGTACGGGTATAAAATTAAAAAATACTAGTTCGGGTAACAACAGTCCACATATTACATTTGATGCTAGAAGTGACACTAATAATGTAAATAACATTTTTACAACTAGACAAGAGTCAAATGGACTGGCATTCAGAAAATATAATACAGATTTTCCATACACGGGCTCTAGGTTACTGATGTTAATGAAAACTAATGGGAGAATAGGCATTAATACAAATAACCCTGATGTAATATTTCATGTCAATGGAAATGTAAAAACTGAAAATGCCTTTTTAGTCAGTAGTCCTGACAGTAATAACAATCGTAATTCAACTTTCGGAACCGATACTTCTGGGAATCACAGAATTGAGTTACGAACAGGTAGTACACCTTATTTAGATTTTAAAAATGATATAGGTAATACCTCTGAAAATTTTGATGCCCGCTTAGTATTAGAAACTAATGATAGAATGGCTATCAGAGGTGCAGGACTTGAAGTAGATAAAAGCTTAATAGTCAAGGGTGTCAATGGAAGTTCAAATCGTAGAGGTTTTTTTGGAACAGACAGTGACGGTAATCATCGTTTAGAATTACGATCGGGTGAAACACCTTATCTGGATTTTTCTAATAATAGCGGACAATCTACAGAAGATTTTGATGCTCGTCTAGTACTAGAGGCAAATGATCGTATGGCAATTAGAGGCGCAGGATTAGAAGTTGATAATAGCTTTATAGTTAAGGGAGAAAATGGAGACAATAACCGTAGAGGATTTTATGGTATGGATGGAGATGGAAATCATAGGATAGAACTACGATCAGGAGCTAATCCATATATAGATTTTTCTAATAGTGCTGGAAATGTTGGAGAAGATTTTGATGCGCGACTTGTGTTAGAACAATCAGATGTTTTAGCAGTTCAAGGTGCAAATTTAGCTATTGGTACAGATAATGTGCCTACTGGTTACAAACTAGCCATTGACGGTAGAGCGATTGCAACAGGATTGAAAATACAAGATGTAGGTAATTGGCCTGATTATGTTTTTGAGGATGATTATTCTTTAATGCCTTTGACTGATGTAGAATCCTATATAAATACAAACAAACACTTACCTAATGTTCCTTCACTAGCTCAGGTTACTAATGACGGTGGGTATGATGTAGCTACACTTAACAAGAAACTTTTAGAAAAAGTAGAGGAACTAACACTTTACACTATAGCTCAAGAAAAAAAGATAGCAGAACAACAAGAAAAGCTAATGGAGTTAATGAAAAAGGTGAATAGTATGGCTTCTAAACAATAAGAATCTTTAATAATGGGTATTCCATTTCAAAAAACAGATATATGAAAATAATAGTAAAACCAGCTTTTGGTATACTATGCTACATACTTGTATTATTATGCAGTGTAGATACTTTACAAGCACAAGAGAACGGCAATCGCTATGAGTTACGCTCTGGAGAAAAAATTGAGATAGGCTTGCAAACTTTAGAGATTATTTATTTAAAAGAAAGTAATAAAGAATTAGATGATGAGTCCATATTGAATTTGTATCCAAATCCAATAAATACTGTATTAAATATAAATATAGGTAGTACTGAAATTATTAAAGAAGTAAGCTTCTTTAACATGGTAGGTGTAAAAGTTAGCGTACCTAAACTTCAAGTCAAAAATAATAATATTGTTTATGATTTGGCTAGTTTGCCCTCGGGCATGTATATTTTGGGAATAATACTCAAAAGTGGAAAACAACTGAACAAAAAAATCATTAAAAATTAAAGACAATGAGAGTTAAGTATTTATATTCATTAGAGGTGTTGCTCTTATGCATGCTTTTTTCAGCTGTAAGTTTTGGTCAGAGTGGTGCCATTTTCGATTTTTTTGATCAAAGAGGTTATAGAATTGACCAAGGATTTGCTAATGTTACGTCACAAGGAGTTCTTGGAGATGGTATACGATACAGAAAAGATAATAGTATTGTTTATTTATTTAATGATGGTAGAAATGGTATTGCTTTTGAAGGAGATTTGACCGCTCCAGATATAATGGAATTTATGGAAAGATATGAGAAAGGTATTAATTCCGCACCCGAATTACTCGCATCTACTAGGGCATCTTTTGCTTCAATAAATAGAATTGTAAATAATATCGTACCACCCAATGACATAGACATTATAAAAGCCAAACCTTTATTAATGGGTGGAGCATTTGATTTTAAGGTTGAAGTAGAAGTTGATGTATTTACAAATGTTTTTAGTGGATTGTCACGTCCTGGCGCAGAACTAAATCTAGATGCAGCAGGCCAACCTGTCAACCCAACATTTTTTATAGCTGGACAAACTGCAAAATTGGGATTTCTAATGTATGATTGGGAAGGTGATATTCGTTTTCCTACCATACAAGATGTGAATTCTAATATTCCTGACCTTTCAATAGTTCTTTCTAAGATACCTGGTTTAAATGAAAATCTTGATATCATAGAAAGTATAGATGGTAATTTATCACAAGCCAGCTTAGATTCCAATTTTCCAACAAAACTTCAATTACTTATGAATGAGGTTAGGCAAGAACAAGGTTATGGTTCCAAAAAAGTAAAAATAACCAGTGAAGGAAGAGCCTTTGTAGTACCTAGTGCATTTTTTGATAATTTTAGTGGTAAACTAAAATCTACTAAAATAGATGATTTTATAGAACAGGTAGGTATACAAACAGCTAAAGGAACAAGTACTAATCCACAAACAAAAGTAAAAAGTACAACAAAAGGTCCTGCTGGAAATTCTAAAGGTGGTGAAAACTATACCAATAGTGGTGTTGATAGTTTTAAATATGCAGGTGTAGAAGTCACTAGAGAAGATGCTGGCGGTGGCACTGATAGATGGACATACAATGGTTTTTCAACTGGCCGATTAGATGATCGTATAGATCAATGGGACGATTATAGTGCAGGCCTCCATGCTCAATGGTTAACTATAGACTATAATGAATTAGATGCACAGGTCGATTCACTCAATGCTCGCCTGTTCAATGGGGAAGATTTACCACTAGGACTTGGCGTATCATCCAATCCTAATATAAAGTTTGCTCCAGTAACTTTAGAATATATTGTTAATGTCTCTACGGTCAACGGTATTGAAATTGAAGCATTATCTAAGGAAATTAATAGAAATCATTTTATTGGTAACAATGCTAATAATGGAGGTGATAACAACGGAGATAATGGTGATGATGGTGATGGACTACCTATTGATAATGGTCCTGGTAATAATTTTGATGATGGACCAGGTGGCGGATCTGGTGACGGTGGAGCTTGTATTTGTACTGATTTTGGTTGTTCTTGTTCTAGTAAATCAAATTCAAATGAAAATTTTTCTGTACCTAATGTTATCATTACCAATAACTTCATTAAAAACTCTGACTTTTTAAGCATACTAACTGAAAATTTTGGATTAGGCGACAAAAAATTAATTCAAAAATTATTTATTCAAGCATTAACTTTGCCTAATGAAAAACAAGGAATGTTATTAAACGATAGCCAAATAAGTGTGGAACAAGCAGAATTGTATCACATAACCTATAAAGCAGCTATAGCTTTCAAGCAAGAATTACTTAATCATCTAAACAGTAAAATAGAAACATTAAATACCACAACAGTTTGGATGGAGTCATTAAAAAATAAAGACGAGCAATTATACGCAACTATTTTGAATAAACTAACTGCTTTTTATGAAAAAGAAAGTGGAATTAAAGATGGCACTGTTTTTATAACCCCTAAGTTTAAATTTGAATTATCTATAACACCAAAAGTACCAATCATAAATTATGAAGGTGAGGATGCTTTGGCGCTTAATGCTATGAAATACGACATTGATATTGTACTTACTTCGGCTCGATTAGCCTTAGGAGTTGATACTGATGAAGATTTCAAAGCAGATTTAGGAGTTGTACTGAATGAGACCGAGTTGCAATTTATATTAGACACTTGGGCTCAAGACACTAATGGTGATAAATTTATTGATCAAGGTTATATTGTATGGTTACAACAACAACTTTTCAAAGTTAAACAACATCTCTCAGAAGAGATAAAAGCTGGTACTACAAAAGCCTTTAAAGCATACAACCAAATGGTCTTGCCTTTAGCTGTAGCTGATTTTTGTAAAAGACAACTGTTAGAAGATAATGTATTTGGAAAAGATCCTGCTAATTTAGGCGCTTTAGTAGATAAAAATACACTGGGAGTTTCCAATTTATTGGCTTTGGATAGTATTTCTTATAGTGCTCATAATAGTATTTCTAGTGAATATGTTTTTAGTATTCAAACCGAAAAAGGAAAAGATATTGTTTTTAATCCATACAGTATAATCACTAAATTGAATCCAATTAAACTTTTTGGAAAAGAGAATAATAGAACAGGTGTCGCTAAGCAACAAGGTTCCTCAGGAGGCTTAGCTGCAACACTTAATTTTTCCAATGATGGTTTCTCATTAAAACAAGATACTTTAGTTTTAGGCTTACAAAGTGAGGGTAAAATAAAATTACAAAACATTTCTAATCAGACTATTTCTGCTGGAACTTATATCATTACTTCATCAACTAGTGAAGAAGTACTATACCTTGACGTTGCTAAATTTGATGTGCCAGAAATACCAATAGGAGGTTCTATAAATCTGTTTTTCGATTACACACCAATAGCAGCAGACAGTAAATCACAGAATATGGAAGATTTCAGGTTACATAAAGTTGGAGACTTCAATAATGTAATTGTAAGAAGAGACTTTTATATTGAGGAAAATATTATGGCAGGTATAGACTTTACTTCTTTTTGTGAAGAGTCACAAGCATCTTATTCCACTATTAATGATAACGCTACATTAGCAGGGCAAAGAGTAGTCACTGGAAACATCATCGAAACTGGTGCGAATTTTACAGTAAAAGCAATTGAAACTATAGATTTGACAATCGGTTTTGAAGCTAAGCTGGGTGCCAAAGTAGATTTTTCTATTGTAGATTGTAATACTTTACAAAATGCAGTTATTAATGGAATGATAAATAGTATGCAACCGTAATTGTTATAAATTTATCTTCTTGAACACAAAACTAAAAATTAAGACCGCATAAATAACATGAGTGATATCTGAGAAATTACTACAGTAGACCTAAGAATCAATATTTTGTCATTTTAAAGTTGAGAGGCTAAATTACACAATTTTTTAATTGATAATATTACTCGATTCGGTATTGTCTTAAATAATTCTCAGCTAATATATGAGTAGGTGATGAAATAGATTTTTATCAAAAAGTTATGATTTTTGGAGATAATATTAGTATAGCTAATATTTTAGAATCTAATGTAGTTTGAAACATAAAAGCTAGAGTCTATTGAATTTAATAAAGGTTTTTATTAATCAGTTTGAGCACAAGTTATTGCAAATCTCATAAATTGTAATATAATGAGAAATGAAGTTACTGAAAGTATTTCATACCAATATTACATGATTTAAAATACTAGAAGGTATCTAAATGAAACTCATCGACATTTAGGTTTCTCAATTTAAGATAAGAAATATTCCTTATCTTAAAAAAATATTACAATTATGCTTGAGATTAACAAATACGTGAAAACACAGAAAAGATAACTTTCTTTTCTGTGTTTCTTTTATTTGATTTTTCAGTTTTCATTAGCTTTGATATTAATATTTAAAAAGGTTGTAAGTGAAATCATTTCAGAATATTAACAAAAGTTCTCAGATAATAAATCATTTAATACACTAAGAATATATTATTTTTAAAAAATCAAAGGTTTGTACAACGGTTACTCAGTTCAAACTATTCCACAATATTTAATCTCGGAATTACTAGTAATTCATTAAATTTGGAATGTTGTGTAAAAATTTTAGCAAAATTTTATACAACTAGGCATAGATCAACTATAGACTCAACTCAGAATAAATATTGTGCAACAAGAAAAAATATACAACTCAATATCGGAATTTTTCAGTTCCATAAACTTGAAAATTGAACAGGATTTCGATTTTACCATTCATCCTTTGGACAAGCTACACGGAAAAAACTCAATGTCGTCACCCTTTTTCAGAACAAATTATGTAGCTTTTTTGCTTATTGAATCTGGAAAAGGACATTATACTATAGACGAACATTGGTTTGAGCTAAGGCCTCATTCTTTTTATTTTACGCTTCCTGGACATTTAAAATCTTTTACCATTGAGGAAAATTGGAAAGGTTATATGCTTACTTTTTCGTTGGAATTTTTAAAAGCCAATTATCCTGGAGGCATACAACAAGATTTTCCTTTTTTATTAAAAGAAACGATTCCTGTAATGTATTTAGAAACTCAGGCTTATGAAAGAATTGATAGATTGTGTGAAGTCTTAGTACAGGAATATAACGGAAAATCAGCATACAAAAAACGAATAGTAGCGAACCAACTCGTAACATTTCTTTTTCAAACAAAGGAACTATTGCTAACACATCGAGTCTCTATTTCACTTGAAAATAGACCCTCGGAAATAGTTAAATCATTTAAAGTTGCACTGAATAAGAATATATTAAATATTGTTAAAGGTAATACTGAACATTTATTGAATGTGCAAGAATATGCTTCTGTTTTAGCAATTCATCCAAACTATCTAAGTAATGTTATTAAGTCCCAAACTGGAAAAACTGTAAAGCAATGGATTGACGAACGTGTTATTTCGGAAGCAAAATCCTTATTGAACAACACGGACAAATCCATTTCTCAAATTGCTTATAGTCTAACCTTTGACGATACTTCAAATTTCTCTCGATTTTTTAAGAATAAAACAGGGCTTACACCTGCAAAATATCGTGATCTTAGAAATTGACCGTAAGCCCTTAAAAAGCGACCAAACTTACCTTTTCCTTTTACTGGATATTTGTAGTGTAATTAAAAAACAAATAATAATTCACTTTAAAATCTTAGTAAAATGGAAAATTTAAATCAAACATTAAAAGGAAAAGTAGCAATCGTAACAGGAGCATCAAAAAATTTAGGTGCCGAAACCGCTATATATTTAGGAAGTATTGGTGCAAATGTAATTGTACATCACTTTAGTGACAATAGTAAGCAAGATACTTTACAAATCGTTGAAAAGATTAAAGCATCAGGTAGCAAGGCAAAATTGGTTCAAGCAGACCTAAGAAAGGTTTCAGAAATCAAACGTCTATTTGATGAAGCAGAAAACACATTCGGTAAAGCGGACATTCTTGTAAACACGGCAGGAACTATGCTCAAAAAACCAGCTGCCGAAGTATTGGAAGAAGAGTACGACCAGATGTTCAATATTCACACTAAGACTGCTTTCTTTTTACTTAGTGAGGCGGCTAAAAGAATAAATGACGGTGGACGAATCGTAAATATTTCTACGACCTTGACCTCAGTAACAACTGGATTATATTCAGTATATGCAGGAGCTAAAGCAGCTTCAGAACAATTCGTGAAAATGATAGCCAAGGAAATTGGTTCAAGAGGAATAACTGTAAACTCAATTGCACCAGGACCATTGAATACTTCCTTTTTTTACCCAGTAGAAAATGAACATTCAATAGATTATCTGAAACACATGTCAGTCCAGAACAGATTGGGCGAAATCTCTGATGTTTTGCCGATGGTCAAGTTTTTGACCAGTCCAGAAGCTGGTTGGGTAACCGCTCAATCCATTAGAGTAAATGGAGGAATGTTTTAAACTATAAATAATGAACTAAGGCAGGAATTAAATTCCTGCCTTTCAAACATTTTAAAATGATACCAAGAATAGCTTGTTTGAGCTCATTTTGTAAACCACTATAGTTTAATATCTGCGTATGCAGTTCTACAAGTCATCCAAATCGCAGCACTTTCTTTAAACGATATCCACTTAGTTTTTTTGATAACAGCTTGTAATGGAGCAACTGCATACTCTCCAAGAAAACCATACTCTGTTGGAGTAATATTTGGTATCAAACATACTTCATCTCTTTTTTCAAAATTATTAATTTTAGAACCTACTTTCTCAATTATGCCTGCTGCTTCAAGGTCAAGCAGAGATGGAGATTTAGGTTGAAAAAGATATTGACCTTGAAATAAAAGTTCTTCAGCTCTATTCAGTCCAGCAGTTTTTACTTTTATAACAATTTCGTTTTCTTTTGGAATAGGTATTTCTCTTTCAACAATATTCAATACTTCTGTACTTCCTATCTCATTAAACTCAACTCTTTTCATATCTTATTTGTAATTCTGTTTATACCAATTTGCTATTCCTTCTCCAATTTCGTGAGGATGTGTTTCTTGTATATAATGTTTACCTTTTCCTAAATTGATTGCAGTTAAGTTTTTCCATGTAGCTATAATTTGTTTAGCTTCCTTAGGCTTAATTATCATTCCTGGCTTAACGTGAAACATTAATTTTGGAATTTCTGAAGTAGGGAGATAGTCATTGTATGCTTGTATAATATCTGTGCTAAACTTAGGAATACCACTAATCGCAATTTGAGATGGCCAAACAAAAAGTGGTTTGCGATGCGTTTCTTCTAAGTATGGTGCTCTGTAATTTTCCATTTCTTCTTTGGTCAATTTTCTACCTGTCATCATCGGCAAGAATCGATTGACAAAAAAATGATTCTTTACAATCATTTTATATCCCTTTTTTGGATGACGAAATCGTTTGAAGATAAAACGCTCTACTATGTTAGCGTCATTCCAAGTAATAGGTCTAATAATAGCCTCTAGGAAAACGATTCCAGCTACGCTTTTGCGAAAGCGGTAGCATAGTGAAAACCTATTCCTGAACCCCAATCTTGAATCACAAAGATAATGTTTTGTAATTTTAAAGTGTCAATGAAAATATCTATGTATTCTATATGATCTTCAAAGGCGTAGTCTATATCTGGTTTTCCTGATTTCCCCATTCCTATCAAATCGGGGGCAATAACGCGACCGAGTGACGAAAGGTACGGAATGATATTTCTCCATATATAACTAGATGTAGGATTCCCGTGGAGTAGGAGAAAGGTGTATTTTGAGTTCTTTTCTCCTTCATCGACATAATGAATTTGGGAATTTAAAACATTTTGATATTTAGATGCAAAAGGAAATGACGCTGATATTTTTTTTATTTTAATTTTCATTGTTCGGTTGGTTTTGAGAATCCGTAAAATTTTAAATTATCTATTGGATAAAGCAATTCCTTATTAAAGGAATCGAATTGATAATTTTCTAGAGCGATGCTATATACTTTACTTTCAGGTTTCTTAGGTCCCTTTAATTGAATTTTGATAGTACTTGGCATATAAGTACCTATACTTGTTTCTTTTCGTTCATATCTTGCAGTCGCATGCTGTAAGCCTTTAGGCATTTTTATAAAAAAATCATTTATTGTGACCTCCAGTAAATCAATAAACTTCGTTTTAGGATTGATGTAGACTAAAAATCGATCGAACTTCTCGTTTGGTTCTACACTTCCCCAAGTGACATAAACTGTTTCATAGAGAATCTCATCAATTTCTTTCGTTCCAGCATATCTAATAATTTCAGCATCAGGTAAATGTATTGGTGCTTCCAATAAATAATGATAGGTAGCTAATCCCCAAATATATCTGTTATGATTGTGTTGTTTAATCAAATTACTATTTGATTTTTTCTTATATCCATGCCAAGATTGAACTCCTTGTATGGTATTTTCTTTTCGACCTTCTAAATATTCTACTTGACCATCAAAACTATTGGTTGCCATGCGCAATTGTAGTTTTTTTCCATTATTACCTGGAAAAGCATTCATAGGCATCAATAACCAAGCACGATTCCAATCAAATTTTGCACTAACCTCATAAACTTTCGTTTTGGATAGTTTATCATAGCCCATTGCTGTTCTTGCTTGATTTAGGAGTGTTTTTCCCTTCTGTTCGGCATTAATTATCGAATTAGATTTTAGAGCTGCTGTTCTCAAGTCAACTGATTTACAAGATTGGTAAAGACTTATGATTATTATAAGGCTTGATAGTTTTAATAGTTTTTTCATTTTATATTTATTAAAATTAGACTGTTCTGTTTAATTTACTTTCAAATTTTTTATGTTTTTATGAAATTAAAGGTAATGTCAAGCCAAATGTCCATATAAACTCTAGATCTAGTGACTTTAGTTCGTGATAACGTACCGTAAAATCCAGCATGTAAATATTCAGCCAATTCTAAAGAAGTATATTCAGTTGTGATTTCGCCAAGCTGTTGTCCTTTTTTAATAATAGATGCAAGAACGTTCAACCAGCCTATAAATTGTTGATTAGCTTCTGAGCCAAGATTATCATTATTACGACCGACTTCCATACTCATATTATTAATTAAACAACCACCTGCGTAGTTGTCCTCCTCATTCATATTCATAACTGTTGAGTAAAAGTATTTAAGAGACTCAATCGGAGTAAGTTTAGATTCTTTAAAGAAGTCTTCCATCCATTTTTGGTTTGAAAGACCATATTGATTTATTACTTGTTGCGCAAAATCCTCTTTGGATTTAAAGAAGTTGTAAAATGAACCTTTTGGGATTCCACATTCTTTGAGAATTTGATTTATACCGACATTATGGTATCCATTTTTTCTAAAAATGTCATAACCCACATTAAGAATGTCTTCTATTTTATATTTATATCCCATAGTGCAAATATATAAAATTTTTTTAATTAGACTAGTTGGTTTATTTTTTAAGTTTTACATAAAAATTACACTTTGGACTCCTTTTCTTCCATAACCAATGGTGTTGATAATCAAAAATTTTGATGGAAACTCTGCGAGAAAGAGATTATATAATTGGCACTGCTTATATTCTTAATAATGTTAATTAACAATTGGAGCGAGTTTATTGATTTGATAATACTTTAGATGTTAAAAAATCCTTTCATTTAAATTAATGAAAAAATTTCTTTGTGATAGAAGTTGCATTTTGGTCGTTTTACCTTGTAAAATGGTTATGTTAAACTCTTAATACAGAGTAAATTTGTCCTATAAATAAAATGTACAATTAAAACACTCAATTATGAAAAATCCAAATAGGAACAAAATTAACTCTTGTTTTATAAAACTATTTTCAATAAAATCGTCATTAACTTTATTGTTGATTATATCATTTATGTCACTGACTTATGCACAAAAAGCTGCTAATCCCGTTCCATTGTTTCAAGATTTTGATGAAATATCATTTAAGCGTGATTTTCATCACTATTTTACTAAAGTAAATGATATTACAATTCACTATGTAATGGGAGGAGATGGTCCACCTTTAGTATTACTTCACGGTTGGCCGTTTACATCTTATTCATTTCGTCAGATTATGCCAGAACTTGGTAAGCACTTTACAGTTATCGCGGTTGACTTACGTGGATTTGGTGATAGTGATAAACCAACTTCGGATAATATGAGCAAACCTCAGATGGCTGATGACATTGTAGATTTGATGAAACAACTAGGTCATAGTAAAATTGCAATACTAGGTCACGATTGGGGTGGTGTAGTTGCTTATGAAATTGCTTGGAATAATCCTGATTTAATAGAACGAATGGTATTCTTTGAAATGATTTTACCAGGTTTTGGTATGGATGATCCTAAGGTTCAAGCTGGTTTTTGGCAATTTGGATTTCATCGAGCACCAGATATTGCCGAGACACTTATAGAGGGAAATGAACGTGAATATATCAAATTCCTATTGCGTGGAAAAAATATATATAACCGACGTGCATTTACTCGGGAGGATATTGATGAATTTATGAGAAGTTATGGAGAACCAGGAGGTTTTCGAACAACCTTTCAGCTATACAGGGATGCAGACGAAGATGGTAAGCGATTCAAACGCTATGCCGCTGAGAGAAAGCTCAGGATTCCCGTTCTAGCTCTTGGCGGAATTACCTCTATGGGCAATCTCACTGAACTGGATATGCGTGAGATTGCAATAAACGTAGAAGGAATTATTATACCACAATTTGGTCATGCAATTGAAGAAAATCCACAAGGTGTTATTAATGCTATATTACCTTTTTTACTTAAGAGAAAGTATTGATAATTATGATCAATTTCTCTTATTTACCAATTTAAAATACTTTGATTAATTCAAAATGGTCATTTGTTATTGATTATTGGTCAAATTAGAGCCAAACAACAGTATTAAATTTGCAGTATAAATATTTAGTAATCTAAAAACAATACCAATGAAAAATTTAAATATGTATAAAATCATTCCAGGGCGTTTGTCTGAAAAATTATTGAATGATTCAGAAAAAATTCAACTCTTATATGATAGGGAAGTTATCTCTCAAATAGTTAGTACGTACGCATATAGTCTTGACAAAAAGGATTGGGAAATGCACAGATCACTATTTGTAGATGATTTACAAATGGACTTCTCGGTATCTATAGGAGGAGATGGCGGTATAATGGAAGTAAAAGCCGATGACTGGGTAGCTGGTGCAGCCAAATTCTTTGATGCCTTAGATGCTACACAACACGACCTAACACCATATAAAATTGTAGTTGATGGTGATGAGGCTTATGTTTCCGTGATGTTGCATGCACAACATTATAAGAAAAACAATTTTGGAAGCCCTGTACAGATTATGGTGGGCACGCATAACTTTTGGATGCGTAAAGATGATGATGTATGGAAAATTTACAAAGTCATTGAAGAATTAAGTTGGAATGAAGGCAACTATAAAGTATTTGACCTCGCTGTGGAAGAATCAAGTAAACAAAAGTAAAACCTAATGGAAGGTTATAAATGAAAATAATAGTAAACAAAAATTAAATCTAAATAAGTAAAAAATGAAAAATCATAAAAACATCCTCATCGTAGGAGCAACAGGACAAGTAGGTAGCAAAGTAATAGAATTATTAAGTACAAATAACGATTTACAGCTTTTTGGAACATCCAGAAATAAAGAAAAACTAAAAGCACTTGATGGGGCTAATGTAAAAGGAGTGTATCTAGACCTCGAAGACAAAGAATCCATTAGGCCTGCTTTAAAAGGAATGGATAGTGCCCTACTGATGACAAGCTATACAGCGGACATGATGCGACAAAGCAAGCGTTTTCTTGATATCGCAAAAGAAGAAGGTGTGAAGCACATTGTTCATATAGGTGCATCAGGCACAGAAACCAATGAAGTATCCCATTGGGGCTGGCACCAGTTTATTGAAGCCTATATTGAAAAATTAGGATTTGACTATACCCACTTACAGCCAGAATCTTTTATGCAGAATATCTTCAATTTTGGATGGCTTCAGGAAAATACCTTGCACGATTTTATAGGCAATGCTAATTGGACCTGGATCGATACCGATGATATCGCAGCCGTCATTGCACAGATTTTTATTCATCCCGAAAAATATCATAACGAAACTATACCATTAGGGTATGATGCAAAAACCATTACAGAAGTTTCAGAGTTAATGTCCGAAGCTACTCAACAAGATTTCAATGTGGTGGAGCACCATCCAGATGAGTTCAGGGATATGACCTACCAAGGGACCAAAGATTCGGTGTATGCCGACGCCTATATGAAGTGTGTATCCGACCAATTTGCCCTTAACGCTTCTGGTGCCATTCCTTCAGGAAAAACATTTGATAATTTTGAATACATTACAGGACGTAAACCCACTACTTGGAAAGAGTTTATTCAAAAAAATAAGCACAGAATAGGTAATCGAACTGTATTGGCATAATCATAAAAGAAAAGTAGTATGGAAGCGATTGTTATTGAAAAGGAGCAAGATAAAGCAGTACCACGATTTAAAAGTATCGATGAATTGACACTTCCAAAAGGAGATGTTTTGGTAAAGGTAAATTATTCGGCTTTGAATTATTCCGATGCCACAACGATGTTCAATGTATGGGATACGATAGATTGTTACCCTCATATTCCAGGAATTGATTTTGTAGGTGAAGTCATTTCGAGTTCTAGTGAAAGTTTCACTAAAGGAGAGCGTGTTCTTCACACGAGTTATGGCGTGGGTTATAACCGTTTCGGTGGACTGGCTCAAAAAGCGGTTTCCAATGATGATTGGCTCATTAAAGTACCTGATGACGTTTCTGATATACAGGCAATGGGTCTTGGAACTGTTGGATTTACCGCGATGCTCGCAATAAATGAGTTAGAAGCAAATGGTTTAATTCAGGATGATGGAAAAGTTTTGGTTACTGGAGCTACAGGTGGTGTAGGTTCTCTAAGTATTCAGTTATTGAGTCGACTAGGTTATAATGTCGTTGCCAGTACTGGAAAGTTAGATTCTTACGCACAATATTTGAAATCCATTGGAGCTTCCGAAGTTATTGATCGTATAATTTTCAAAGAAAAAACACAAGAAATCTTAGAAGATGAAAACTATGCTGGTTTTATAGATTCAGTAGGTGGGATTACACTATCTAGAGCTATAAAGCAACTTCAATATGAAGGTATTGGTATTACTACAGGATTTGTTACAGGTAATGACTTGGATGTTTCATTAGCTCCATTTGTTCAAAGGGGTATTAAACTAATAGGAATCAATTCAGTTTACACTGTAAAAGAAAAACGAGAAAGTACTTGGTATCGACTTTTTAAACTGATAAATTTCGATATTTTAGAAAAATCTATAAGAGTAGAGCCAATTGAGAAAGTTCCTGAGCTTGCTCGAAATATGCTGGACGGACATAGTGTAGGTAGAATTGTAGTTCGTATTTAAAACTTTTTCTTCAAAAAATCCTATATTACAAAAAAAAATTTAGTATTGTTGGATGAAAATTGATGATATATATACGTTTTCTAAAATTGAAGATTATTTTAATTTTATAAATTTTGACTGCAAAGTATTTGATGGATTTTCAATAGGTAAATTAGAAGATTCTGCAATTAATCTTCCTAAGGTAATGCCTCCTTATCGAAAACGTTTCTTTAAAATAATGTTGATATTAGGTGGTAAAATAGATATGAAAAATAATTCTGAAGAAAAACATTTGAAGCAAAATATGCTTTTCTTCTCTGGCGAAGGTCACATACAATCTTGGGAAAGCATTAAACCATTGTCTGGATATATCATTTATTTTACATCAGATTTTTATTCGGTTGTTCATAAAAAGAAAAAACTACAATCAGGATTCCCTTTCTTTACCCAAAACGCCTCAATGAGTATTAAAATTACATCTGAAGAAACTTTACATCTAAAAAATACATTCGAGAATATTATTCAATTATCTAAAAAAAACTTAATAAATAAAAATGATATCTTTAGGTCGTATCTAAATATTATACTTTTAGAATCTTATAATTTTTATGAACAAAAAAATGGAACAAGTAGTGTTACACAAGATTCTGACACACGTATTCTAAATCAATTTAACGAATTGATTGAGCTTCAGTATAATACAAATAAGGAGAATGTTTTAAAATCTGTAAAAGAATTTGCCAATAGTATTGCAATACATCCAACTCATCTCAATTATGTTGTCAAAAATTTAACAGGAAAAACAGCATTGCAGACTATTCATAATAGACGATTACTTGAAGCTAAATCATTATTACTACAAACTTCTAAAACCATAAGTGAGATTGCTTACGACCTTCATTTTGATAATCCTACACATTTCATTCGGTTTGTGAAGAAAAAAACGGGCATAACACCACTTCAGCTTCGCAATACTTAAATTTGGTCGTTACTTCTTGGATATTGGTTTATTCCTTAACTCTTATTAGGGGTACATTTGTATTATAATATTAAAAACAATATATCATGAAAACTATAAGATATTTTTTTACGACCTTGATGACATTAGTCTTTACATTAAGTATCGCACAATCATCCAAATCGACAGATTTTAAACCGTTACACATCGTTATTTGCGTTCCCAATGTGCAGGAAGCAGCTGAGTGGTATATCGATAAACTAGATTTCGAATCATACCAACGTTTTGATGTTCCTACAAAAGGTTTGTCAGCGCAATTATTGAAAAAGGGAGATTTTGAATTAATGCTGATGAAAAGTGATGGTTCAAAATCGTTACCATTATCCAGAAAAAGTACGTTTACAGACTTGAATGTAGAAGGTGTTAAAAGAATCGCATTTGAGGTGGATGATCTCGATGAATTTATTACAAATCTGCAAGGAAAAAGTGTGGAAGTAGATGTTACTCCACGGCTGTTTGAGGACAAAGAAAATCAGGTTTCATTTAAATGGGCAATTATCAAGGACAATAACGGTAATCTTTTGGAATTTGTAGAAAGGGAAAAGTCATCTCAAAAAGACATTGAAAACTTTTTAGGTGGTTGGTCCAAAGCTTGGAGCCCAAAAGAAAATGCAGCAAATTTTGATAAGGAAAGTCTTAGAGACTTTTATGTACAGTCTGAAGAATTGGTTGCCTTTGATTTTACCGACAGTTCACAAACAACGGTAATTAAGGGAGCTGAAAACCATCATATGTTTTGGGAACCTTTTATGCGCCAATTCAACTACTGGACATTTACCCCAGATTTAGGAAGTCTAACTATTCATACTTTAACTCAAGAAACAGCATCTATCTCGATGTACGTTGACAACTATGGTAGGCTCGCTGATGGAACAATAATTCAAGCAAAAGCTCATGTTACCCTAGTATTGGTAAAGGAAAATAACGATTGGAAAATCATTCATGAAAATATATGGGGACCAGTAAAAGAATAATCGAAGTCATTCGCTTTAATAGTGGTTCAAAGATTAGAAATAATTAAAACAAATATCATGAAAAAACTAAAATCAGCATTTATCGTCTGGATAGCAATATATCCAGCAATAACAGTGATTCTAATATTATTCGGTACTCATCTAAATAATTTACCAATACTGTTAAGAACTCTAGTTCTTACCGTTATCCTTGTTCCTCTGATGGTTTACGTATTAATACCCTTTTGGACTAGAATAATAGCTTTAATAACATCGGAAAAGAACAGTAGCTAAAAATTTGAATAAGTAATAGCGGTTGGAGTGCCAATTCGAACCGTTTTTGTGTAAGTAAAAAAGATATTGTAAACCGATAAACAATTGCGCAAAATCCGTCACTGTTATAACGACTGATTTTATTGCTTGCGTCTGGGGCGCTGATCTTGTTTCTTTGCCCATTTGTTATTCCTTGATTGAATCACTTTGAGTTCTTGTGCATTGGCGGAAATTGTTTGTTGCTTTTTACTTGATCAATCCCCTGAAATTAGGACAGTGATTTAAGTTAAAAAAACATTTAAGTTTACTGATATTACACGAAGAAAATTCAAAACAAAATTCAAAACAAAAGTAGTTTTAGAGGTTTTAAAAGAACGTTCTACTATTCAAGAATTAGTACACAAATTTGAAATTAGCGTACAACAAATCTACACATGGAAACGAGAATTTTTGGCCAATGCTGACGCTGTATTTGATAAAGGAACTAAATCTGTTAAAACCCAAGTAGAAGAAAAAGAAGAACGTTTATTAAAAGTAATAGGACAGAAAAAAGTAGAGCTCGATTTTTTAAGAACGCCTTACGATAGCACCTCCTAAAAAACGAAGACTAATGATAAGCAAGGATCATTCTAACCTAAGCATCAACATACAATGCAAATTGCTAAAACTCCATCGTTCTGGTCTGTATTACAAGCCAAAAAGGGAAGGTAAACTGAACTTAGAATTCATGAAATTAATTGATACATATTATATGAATTATTGTTTTAATGGAGCAAGGCGAATGTATAAATGGTTGACTATGGATAAAGGATATAAAGTCAATCATAAAAGCACAGAACGACTTTAATACAAAGTCATAGGACTTAGAGCTATCATGCCTGGAAAACACACTTCTAGGTGAAATAAAGCCCGTAAAGTATATCCGTATCTGCTAAGGAATTTAACCATAACTGTTCCTAATCATTTTTGGGCTACTGACATTACTTATATACCACTGCAAAAAGGATTTATGTATCTAGTAGATATTATAGATCTGCATATTAAATATGTTTTAAATTGGTTTGTATCGAATACTATGGATGCTAGTTGATGTTAAGAAACTTTAGAAGAAGCTATTTCTATTCATGGTAAACCAGCTATTATTAATACAGTTTAAGGAAGTTAATTTACTTCTGAAGTATTTATCAAATTCGTACTTGGTAATGGAATCAAATTAAGTATGGATGCAAATGGAAGTGCTATCGTTAATGTATTTATTGAACGTTTATGGAAAACTGTAAAATATGAAAACATCTATCTAAATCCGCCTGATTCTACCATAGACTTATATAGACAACTCAAAAAATATTTTAACTATTACAAAATCAAAAGAAGAGATCAAGTTATCGAAAATCAAAACCTGTCAACAGGTATTTGATGAAAAATAAACAAGTTGCTTGATATATTTATTAACTTAGACTAAATCCTGTCCTCTATATGGAGGAATGATCACAACTCCACAAGTTTGACTTAGTCGTAAGTGATTTCATTTACCGTTTAATTTTATACACTCTTCACATACTTTTTTCGTTGTCGTTTCAAAGGTGTCTACATCCAAATGCTTGCAATAATCTTTTGATTTATCCATTACTGTCAATTGGTTATTTTCAAATTAGTCCAAAACTTTGTTATACTGCGGATAAGTTAAGAACTAAAAGCTATATCTGCTATTTCAGGATTACCTTCATAAATTCTTATAAAGTTGATTAGGCCATCTTTAAAACTGTATTGGATAATGCGGTCAAAGTAATATTCTTTTCCATTTTTATTAACATACTCTTCTGCCATAAGCAAAGCTTTATTTTCAGCATTTATCCATTCGTGGGTTTTGGTAAGTTTATAACTGCCTTGAGACAGTTCCATCATTTTACCGAAATTAGCAAAAAATGCTTCCTTACCCTTGTGTATGCCAGCTAAGGCTGTGTTTCCGACCATTTGCAATTTTAACTTATCGTGTAGTATTTCACTTGCACCTTCTGTATCTC
Organism: Kordia jejudonensis; assembly: GCF_001005315.1. GTDB lineage: Bacteria > Bacteroidota > Bacteroidia > Flavobacteriales > Flavobacteriaceae > Kordia > Kordia jejudonensis. The sequence goes on along the minus strand of NZ_LBMG01000008.1, from coordinate 17,752 downwards.
CAGAATAGGCTTTATCTAAAAACTCTTGTGCTTTTTTAACGTAATTCATAACTTCCTTTTTTAATTATTTATAATATTCTCGATAGCTCAATGCACCAGAAGGGCAAGCATCAATTTGATTCTTTAATGCGTCTACAGAGGCATTTTCAGGTGTAATCCACGGTTTTGCATTTGGGTCATACACCTGCGGTAATGTTTTAACGCAAACTCCTGCATGTATACATTTTTTAGGTTTCCAAATAACCGTTAGATTATTTTTTTGATATTCTTTAATTATCTCCATAATTTTTAATTTTTTAAAACATCTCCAATATCATCAAGTTTTTTGAACATAGCATTAGCGAAAGGGCATAAAGGCAAAATCTTTATATTATTTTCTCTTGCCATCTCTACAATTTTGTAAAGTAATTTTTTACCTATGCTTTTACCTTTAAATTCTGGTTCAACTTCCGTATGGTCTATAATAATAAGTTCTTCACTAGCTCTGGAATATGTCATAACACCAGCTCTTTTATTATTTTCTCGTACCATAGCAAATCCTTTATTATCTCTTTCTGTTATTGTTATGTCCATTAGTTATTAGGTTTAAATTTTAATTTTTGAATCATTTCTGTAGTCAATGGGTTTGAATAAACGCCATATGCATCAATTAGCAATCCTTTAATTTTAAATTTTTCAGAATATATAGCAAAAAGAATAGAACTATCATCAGCACTTGAGTCTCCTTCAAAGCGGTGCATTTCATCTATTTCAAACTGATCTGTATACATTTTAAAATTCAAAGCTTTACATTCTATACAATTACTTTGAAGATTTAGATCTTGGTCATATCCTTTTCGTTGAAGCGCCTGAACTGCCTCCGTTAAGGTGTCATAATATTTTTTCATAATTTATGTTTTAGTTGTTTGTTTTTAAATATGGCAAACCACGCAAAGCCTAAGAGCGATGCGAGAACAGATGCTGTGATTATTCCAACTTTTGCTATATTCAATAATTGTTCTTCTTCAATAGCTAGTTCTGCAATGAAAAGGGACATTGTAAATCCTATTCCGGCAAAAATCCCAACGCCCGATATACTTTTCCAACTTGAACCTTTTGGCATCTCTGAAATTTTAGTTTTAACCATTAAATAGGAAAATCCTGTAATCCCTATAACTTTTCCCAGAACTAAACCGGCAATAATTCCTAAACTTATTGGGTGCTTTACCATATCAAAGTAATTTCCATCTATTCTTACCCCAGCATTAGCAAGTGCGAAAAGCGGTAAGATAAAATAGTTTACAAGAGGTTTTAGCTTAAAATCTACACGTTGTAAAGGTGTACCAGCATATTTGGTGTTCTTATGTATTTTTGCAAGTATGTTTTCTTGGTTATGGGTTAACAAGCTGTCGGTTCCAGCACAAGATTCGTCAAATTCTCTGACCAATGTTTTAAGTTTACTCTGATATTCTCTCTCTTTTAATTTTCTATTTGCTGGTATAGTAAGCGCTCCAAGAACACCAGCAAGTGTTGCGTGAATTCCTGATAATAATAAAGCAATCCATAAACCTAATACGCCAACCACGATGTAAAACCACATATTTCGTACTCCTAAATAATTAGCGGTAGCCATTATCAATAGATAAATGCCGCCAGCCACTAAACTTTGTACGTCAATAAAAGGTGTGAGAAAAAATGCAATTACTAATATTGCGCCTAGGTCATCTGCGGTGGCGAGTGCTGTAAGAAATACTTTTAATTTATCAGAAACCGCAGTGCCAAGTAAACCTATGAGGCCTAAAGTAAATGCAATATCCGTGGCCATTGGGATTCCCCAAGCATTTTGAGCTTCAGTACCATAATTAAATGCTAGAAAAAGCATCGCTGGTATAAGCATTCCACCTATAGCAGCAACAATGGGTAATGAAGCTTTTTTTAAAGTAGATAATTCACCTTCTAAAAATTCTTTTTTTATCTCAAGTCCAATAGTGAAGAAAAAAATGGACATTAATCCGTCGTTAATCCAAATATGTACTGGCTCTGTAAGCGAAAATCCCTCAATCCCTACTGTAAAATCAGAATTAAAGATATGGTGGTAACTATCATAAAATCTTGAGTTAGCCCAAATCATTGCAATTATTACTACAACTAATAAAAGAAGGCCATTCGCATATGGACGAGCAAATATATTTTGTAAGTAATTATTGAATTTATCAGTTGGTGTAGCTTTCATACGCTCTTTTAAAATTTAATTTCTGTTGTAAATACAAAATGATATAATGTATCACCTTGATTTCTTTGTTTTAAAAAACTTCCAGGAAAAATGATATTTGATTCTAATTCTAGGTTAATAAATTTATTAAGTGCATAACCTGTTATACCGCCTATTTGATTTCCTATAAATCGCTCATTATTAGTAGAAGGGTAATCCAGTAATAAGGCTGGGTTGTAAATACCGTCATTTGTAGAAAAACGCCAGAAGGCCACATAATCTAATTCTAGATTAATTTTACCAATCTTGGTTTGATAATAGGGATGTATATCAATTAAATTAGATGGTCCAAAGCGTGCTACTCTGCCAAAATAAGCGCCTCTAGGATAAAGCGCATCAAAGGTATTTAGAGTGTTATCATTTGTACTTTCATCTCCACTTATAGCTTCGGTTTTGATGCCAATAGTAAATGGATGAGCAGTGTTAAATTGTCTTTCTACATTAAACGATACTGTCCAAGCTATTATATTTTCATTACCAAATGATCCAATTTGATAAACAAATTCATTATTGTATTTGAAACCTTGCCAACTTCCGTAATGTCTCATACCTATTGACGTTCTTTTGTCTTTAGCAGTGCCAGTATTCCAGGTTTTGTTGTATTTTTCTTTATGTAATACATAGAGATCTGTATTCGTTTTGTTTATCCAATTTTGCGTCCAATACAGGGCTAAAAGTGATTCGTCTTTTTCAAAAGTTTCATTATCAAAAACACCTTCTTGCTGTTTTACTGGTAAAGCGTAAAAACCTTTTATTTCAGTTTTTTGATTCTTAAATTGTAGCTGTGCCATATCAAATGATAAACGCACATTAGGGCCTTCACGAACGTCGACTAATCTTCCAGATCCTAAACGCATATTTTGACGACCTACAAGTAGATTCCATTTATCATTAAATTGATATCTAGCAAAGAGTTGATTGATACTTAACTCATCCTTATCAACCGGAGTTATCGCCATTTTACTTGATATAAGACTTGAATTTAATTCTCCGAAAAATTCAAAATTGCGGCCTAACTTTAAATAAGCGTGTAGCATCATACGGTTTAAAAACCAGTAGTCAGTCTGGTCTTGATTCTTGTCAAATTGCTCGTTAATAAATGCTTCTGTTTGGAAACGGTAGCTGCCGCCCAAACTCAAGGATGAATTATTTCCTAGTGATATCGATTTAAGATTTTGATAAAGGTTTTGTGGTTCAGTAATGGATATGCTATCATACTGACGAAGCAATTTAAAATTTAGCGTGTTGGGTTCTGATTGAGCTTTCGCGAAAGCGAAACTAAAAACAAAGCATAACCATAAATACTTCTTCATCTGGATTAGAATTTACGGATCAGCAATACTCCGACAACCAAGAAAGCTACACCAACTAATCGCTGCCAATTAATTTGTTTTACGGGAAGTCCTAGTAAGCCGTAATGGTCTAGAACCAAGGATACTGTCATTTGCCCTGCAACTATAAGAACAAAAGTCAATGCTGTTCCTAATTTTGGCGCGAGTATAATTACAGCAGCGACATAAAAGGCTCCTAGCAAGCCTGCAATCCAAACTACTGGTGATACTGTTTTAACTTGTGTAATAGATGAAAAGTCAAATTTGAGTACGATTAAGTACATCAACAAGCCTATTGTACCTACTAAAAAAGAGGCAAAAGCAGCAAAAATAGGTTGATGTACCGATTTCCCTAATTGTACGTTAAGACCAGCTTGCAATGGTAAAACTGCACCTGCGACAATTGCAAGAATTATAAAGAATATTTGTGTTCTCATTTTATGAATTTTTGAAAAATTTAAAATCAAGTGAGTATTTTCCTGCTCCTAAGAAAAAAATGAGCAGATAGGCAAGTGAATACATTAATGGAATATCCCTAACTGCCCAAGGATCTGAACCGTGTACAACAAAAAATCCCATAAGCGTAACTCCTAAAATTGGTAAAATAGCCACCCTAGTTCCAAGACCAAAAATGATGAATATAGGACCAACGATGTTAGCTATTATTGCGATAATCGTGCTTACATAACCTCCCATGCCAAAAGGATCTGGAATATGGGAGACAGTTTCTGGAAAGTTTAAAATTTTCTTCAGACCGTGTGTGTTAATCATTGATAATGAGACTAAAACTCTAAAAAGTAATATACTTGTGTCTGATGATAAGAACTCCGGATGCGGGCTTAAAATTTTTCTGATTATCGCTTTCATAATTATTCTTTTAATAAAGTTAAAATATCCTTGATAAGCCTTTTAGTATCCATTTCCTCAAGACCATTGTAATATCCTCGTATTCTCTGGCTACCATCAACAAGAACAAACGTACCATCGTGAATAAGATTTTTCCCCAAATCATTACTATCATCAAACGCCCTAACCTTGTAGTCTTTTGATAGTTCAAAAATGGTCTCACTGTTTCCTGTTAGAAATGTCCATTTATTATTGTCTATATCGTAGTTCTTAGCATAGCGCTTTAGTTGTTCTGGGGTATCATTCTTTGGATCTATACTATATGAAATAATAGCTACTCTATCTTCTTTCATGAAAACCTTTTCCACTAATTTTAGGTGATTTGTCATTTGAGGACAAATAGTGGGACAGCTTGTAAAAAAGAAATCTACCACGTGAATTTTGTCTTTAAAATCAGCCTCGGTCACGGATGAACTCAACTGATTTGTCAAATTAAAACTAGGAGCTTTATAATGTAGCACTTCGCCAGTTTCATTGTCAGTAGTTGTTTGACCTAGAATTGGTAATCGCTCATTTTTACAGGAAATGGCCGAAAGGATTATGACTAAAAATGCAGTAAGCTTATTCATTTTCGTAGTGTGTTACTAAGGAGATATTTTCCAGCTTCAAAATCTCATTAGGAATATTTCTATTAGGTAACGGTACTGGCTGAAATATAACTTGGATATCCTTTTTTGCATCTATGGCTTCTGCGATTTCTTTTTCAATTTCAATCTGCAAGTGAACACCATTTTGTAACAATACTGTATCTAAATCTAGAATGGGAAGTATGGTAAATGTACCAGTGTATTTGCTTTGCTTAACACCATCTTTATCATATTCAAAATAGACTCTTGCACAGTAGGGTTGATAAGGCAACTGTGCTCTTTCAAAGTGTAAAATAACGTGTGTACGTTCTTTATTTACAAACTCCTTATAGATAGCATCTGTATCTGATGTTTTTAAATTTAATGCTGCTATACAATCCTGCTTTGTTTCATCTCTTTTCGGCTTATCTACTTCTAAAAAAGGATTGCAATACGTAGGGTTTAAATCTAGATCTGCAAAACGATATCCCAGATCTTCTGAATTTAATAATTCTTTAATTTTAAATTCTACAGGCCTTCCGTTACCATCTGTAGCATATAATTTTTTCTCTAGCCACTCTTCATCATTGGGTAATTTATTATCTGGACTATATGCTCTCCACGCATCCCAGATACGATCACAATTGCCGTGGTGTCCATAAAAAATAGGTTCAAAAGCAGATTCTGTAAAAGTTGCCATTTGACCTCCAATCCAGTTATGGATGTTATTGTGGAAGGATTGCTCTGCCAATCCATCTAACTGTGAGTCTCCGCGTTTTTTTATAGCTGGATACCCTCCAAAAGTTTTGTATTCTGATGCTCTAAAACCAGCACCTACGTTAATAAAATCTTTGGGAATTTCATCTTTGGGACCTACCATCCTAGTTACATTAAATAGAGGATTACTTTCATTTCCCCAATAGTGTTCTGGTATAAAGTTGGATTTAGTCCAATCCCAATAGTGTAGTGCGAGTTGAGGCTCATTTACTGCCTTTTGTAGTTTTTGTTCCATTGACCAAAGGTATAGTCTGTGCCAAGGCCAAACGTACCAATTATAATGTACTTGGTTTGAATAGATACTTGTGGCACAAAAGGTTGCGTGAAGCATTCCATGAGCCGTAAAACCCATCGGGTCTAATGGGGAAATATCTGAGCGTTTCTTTAGAATACCTATTGCATCTTTGAAAAGTTGAATTTCTGGATCATTTACTGGAATATCTGCAATATTTTTTCGAGTTACAATCGATGAGTTTAGATTGCTCGTAGGTATAACCTTAATTGATTCTCCAGTATCTTTGCAGCCTATTAAAGTGGATGAGATAAGAGGTAAACTGGTTAGACCTAAAGTGGTTAATGCTGCCTTTTGCAAAAAGTCTCTTCTTGATGTGTTTTTATTATTTTTCATCGGTTAGAATTAAAGAAGACAGTCATTTTTAAATGATAGTCTATAGTTTTAATTAAAAGTTACTCTTTAATAAATTGTAGATCTAAAGCTAGGTTGATAGTATCACTAACAACGATATTACCAGCCTCAGTCACTGCATTCCAGGTCAAGCCAAAATCTTTACGATTTATTTTCCCTGTAATTTCAAATCCTGCTTTCGTTTGTCCATATGGATCAATGACTACACCATTAAAATCTGTATTCAATGCAATCTCTTTGCTAACATTTTTAATGGTTAAGTCTCCAATTATTTTATCGCCATCAAACGAGGTTGACTTAAAAATCATTTCTGGGTATTCATCAGCATTGAAAAAGTCTTCTGACTTCAAATGTGTATCTCTATCATTATTTTTAGTATTTATAGAATTAACTTTTGCAATAAAGTCAAATTGTGCATTTTTAAAGTCATCGTTTTCTGTTTCAACGGATGCTTCAAACGCTTCAAATGCTCCTTTTACCTTAGAAATCATCATATGTTTTACTTTGAAGCCTATTTCTGAGTGAGCGGCATCTATATTCCATTTTGTTTTCACAGCTGTTTCCATTTTCTTTATTTTAATTTGTTATTAAATTGATTATACTTTTGATAACCTCCATAATATTTTACTGGTGACCAATCTGGCGTTACTTGTGGCAAAGGTGGATTCATTTTTTCATAATCATCTGATCCGTAAACAACGTTACCACCAACTACAGTTAATACCGATTCTAATGAATTAATTTGTTTTTCTGGTATAGTAAAGTAATCTTCAGACAGGATTGCAAAGTCTGCATACATACCGTTTTCCAAGGTTCCTTTTACATCTTCCTCTTTAGAAACCCAAGCACTACCTTTTGTGTATAGATGCAACGCTTCTTCTCTTGTAAGTCTAGCAGAAGATTCTGTAAGTTGAAAATCACCAACTGTCTTACCTGTTACCATCCAATATAAAGCTGGCCAAGGATTGTAACTTGCAACGCGAGTTCCATCTGTCCCTGCTCCGACAGGTATTCCTTCGGCCATCATTTTTTTAATAGGTGGCGCGTGTTTTGCTTTATCTGCACCATAGCGTTCTACAAAAAACTCTCCTGCATACGCCATTCTAGCTTGCACCGCAATACCACCATTCAAATTTTTGATACGTTTAAGGTCTTCTTCCTTTACCGTTTCGGCGTGGTCAAACATCCAACGATTAGCAGTAAGTTTTCCATTAGTCTCTTTATTCACTTCTTCGATAACTTCGAGCATATTACTAATAGTCTCTCCGTAGGTTGCGTGAATTCTAAAAGGCCATCCATTTTCAGCGTGTAAGGTTAGAATCTTTTTTAAATCCTGACGCCAGGTCGGTCTATCTTTTAAGAGTGGTTGAGGTGCCAAAAAGTTTTCAAAATCACCAGCACTCCAAGCTAAGAATTCGCCTCCACCTTCTAATTCATATCCATGGTCTAAATGAATTTCTCCATTATGTCCAACATTATTATTAGACATCCATTCTTGAAACTCTTCATATTCTTTCCCTTTATTTTGAGGGAAGAGATAGTAGGACAATCTAATAGGCATTTCTCCTTCTTCTGCAAGTACTTTAGTACCTATGTAGTCTTTAGGGAATTTATGACCACCTCCACCAGCGTCAATACCACTTGTGATACCAAAACTGTTTAATTCTCTGTAGAAATGTTTTGTTCCATTTACCATTGCTTCTTGAGATAACGGTGGTAAGGCGCCAATACGAGCATACAAGATGCTAGGATTTGGTTCAGCTAGCAATACACCTGTTAACTTTCCATTACTGTCTTTTTCAAAAGTGCTTCCTTCAGGTGCTTTCGTATTTTCGTCAATTTTAAGAGCATCTAAGCCTGCTTGATTTAACCAAGCTCTACTGTACAAAAACAATACATAAGTAGGTACATCTCCCGTAGCTTCATTTATTTCTTCTGGTGTAGGAAATCTTTTTTCTTCAAACTGGAATGGACTCCATCCGCCTATAACTCTAACCCATTGCCCATCTGGTGTGCGCTCTGCCTGTTCTTTAAGCATTTCCAATGCACGCTTCAATGTTCTTACACCATCCCATCTTAATTCAGCATTGAAGAATCGGCCACCTCTAGTTAAGTGCAAGTGTGAATCATTCAAACCTGGGATAATCGTTTTCCCTTTAGCATTTATAGACTTTGTATTCTCACCTTTAAGTTTTAAAATCTCTTCGCTTGTACCTGTCCTTAATATTTTACCATCTTTAACAGCTATAGCTTGAGCAATAGTTCTGTTATCATCCATAACAGCAACCTTTGCATTGGTAACTATTAAATCAGCGGTGTTTTGTGACTGGGCTGTATCTGATTTCGTTTTTTCCTCTTTACAAGCAAAAACCACAACAGCCAGCATTAGCGTTATAAATAATTTTTTCATCTTGATTAGTTTTAAAAAAACTCTACTTATGTAAGTAGAGCGTTCAATTAATATTATTAATGCTTCAACATTTTTCTAGCATACTGAATACCAATTCCATATCCGCCTCCGAAACGCATTGCTAATTGGTTTACAGCTTCATAAGTTTCACCTCTAGCCCAATCACGTTGTAACTCAAGTAAGTATTGTAAAGATGTGATTGGTTTAGCACCAGCTTGTACCATTCTTTCTATAGCCATATCGTGAGCTTCTTGAGAAATATCTCCAGAAGCATCCGTAATTATATACACTTCATAACCATCATCAATGGCAGACAGTGTAGGACCTACAATACAAACGCTTGTCCATAATCCAGCCATTACGATCTTCTTTTTCTTTTTACTTGTGATAGCGTTAAATGCATTTTCATCTTCCCAAGTGTTCATAGTTGTTCTATCAATGTATTCCTTTTGATTAGGGAAGAACTCGATAATTTCAGGAAACACAGGGCCGCTAAATGATTCTTCAGCAACTGTAGTTACAACTGTTGGTATATTAAAAATTTTCGATGCACCAGAAATTAATCCTACATTATTACGAAGTTGAACAGGGTCTATACTATTTACGGCAAAAGCCATCTGACCTTCGTGATCAATTAGAAGTAATGAATGATTTGTTGGGTTTAATAATTCTGCGCTTGGTTTTTGTGCAAGTGCACTTGTAGTAATTGCTAGTAGTAATACGAATGTTAATTTAATTGCTTTCATTGTGTTTTGATTTGTGTCTTTATTGACGTTGTATTTAATTTTGATTTATATTTATTTATTAATTCAATGACATTGGAACTTCCATCAATAAAATTTCCGTGTCGTTATCTGCTTCAATGTTTAGAGTTTCTACATCCCAGATCCCAAACCCATCTCTTTGATTTAGTGGTTGGCCATTGATTGTTGCATCTCCTTTCAAAACAAAAACATAAACACCATTATTTTTTGTGTCATTCAAATTATATTGAACTTCTTTACCTTTATCAAGACTGGTCATATTGAACCAGGCATTTTGATGTACCCAGACTCCCGCATCATCTGCATTAGGTGATAATATTTGCTGAATTTTGTTTTTACGATCTTCCTGATTTAATGTAATTTGATCATATCGAGGTTCCACGCTTTGTTTATTTGGAATGATCCATATTTGAAGAAATTTTACATGTGCATCTGGATTGTTATTATACTCAGAATGCATAACACCTGTTCCTGCACTCATTACTTGAATATCACCAGATCTAATGATTGTTTTATTTCCCATATTATCCTCGTGTTTCAAATCTCCTTCAAGCGGAATTGAAACAATCTCCATATCCTTATGAGGATGAGTGCCAAAACCTTTACTTTCTGAAACTGTGTCATCATTGAGTACTCTAAGTACACCAAAATTCATACGCTCAGGGTTATAGTAATTGGCAAAACTAAACGTGTGTTTTGAATGCAACCATCCGTGATTTGCATCGCCTCTTGTGTCTGCTTTGTGAAGTATAGTATTCATAGTTTTTATTTCTTTATTAGGTAAATGATTATACCCTATATTAGTATTAAAAGATGTGTTGGTGCTTTTTCTAATCTCTGCTTTCGCGAAAGCGGAAACTCCTAATAGTGTAAATACACTACCTGTAAAAGCCGTTTTTAAAAAATTATTACGTTTCATCTTTGTTGTATTATTTGTCACAATACAAAAAGCTAAACTTGTGCCAAACTCGTAACTTATTTATAGTCAGATGTTTAAATGGATTTAATTTTTTTAAAAGCATCTTGTTTTTAAGAATTTTCTGTTATATGAGAAAAATTATAGTATTTTTAACATTTATATAATTAATATTATGACAGACATAAAAGAAATAGGATTTGTAAAAGAATGGTTGGTTGATGCGCTACCTTATGAAGTATTATGGGCCAATGAGGATGGTAGTATATTCTATGGTAATTCTAAACTATGTGACCGTCTTAGTTATAAAAAGGATGAGATAACCAAACTCACCATATTTGATATTAACACAACAGTAACAGCTGAAAGTTGGCGAAAACATTGGGTTTTTTTAAAAAAATATAAATCGCAAAACTTCAAAGCTGTTCATAAGGATAAGAATGGAAAGTTTTATGATGTAGAGGTTTTTGCTCAATTTTTCTCAAATGATAGAAAAGAAATGATTTGTTCAATTATAAACGATATTACTTCATCTAGTTTCTATCAAAATCTAGTAAGCAATGTGGAGTCCATTGCTCAAGTAGGTGGATGGAAACTTAATCTTCAGGACGGTTCTTTGATAGTAACAGAACAATTATATGAGATTTTTGGAGATAAAAATAATTCAAGTTTTCAACCGGGTAAAGTAATTCACTTCTTCGAGGAACCTGAAAAACTTAAAAAATTCATTCTGGGAGTAATGAGAAAAGGACAACCTTTCGATGAAGTTTTAAGTACAAACACAAAAGAGAAAAAATATATTAGAGCTGTTGCTAAGCCCATTTATAAAGGTGACAAAATAATTAAAGTCTTGGGGATTTATCAGGACATTACCGATCAAAAAGAAAAAGAACTTGAACTCGTATTTTTCAAGGATATTATAGATAATGCTCAAGACCTAGTTTACGTTTATAATAGAGCAGGAAAGATTTTACATTATAGTGACTCTGTATCGAAGGAGTTAGGATTTTCTAAAAACTCTCTAGATGGATTTTACATATATGACTTAGACGAAAATATTACGGAAGAATGGTGGAGTGGTCACTTTGATGAATTAAAAGAAAAAGGTTCTTTACGAATGGAATGGTTAATTACTAGAAAGGATGGGACTAAATTTCCTGCAGATATTTTAGCGAATCATTTAGTATTTAATGGAGAGGATATAAATTGTGCAATAGTTCGAAATATAACTGATCGTAAGAACAGAGATTTAAAACTTTTTACAGCTCTTGAAGAGATTAAATCCTTAAAAAATAGACTAGAAATCGAAAATGAATATTTACAAGAGGAGATTAATGTTAATCTCAATGCAGATAATATTATTTGCCAAAGTGATATTTATGCTAAAGTTCTTGAGCAAGTAACACTAGTTGCTCCTACCGATACTACAGTGTTAATTACCGGTGAGTCTGGAACTGGAAAGGAACTTCTGGCAGCAGCTGTACACGGTAATAGTTTACGTAAGAGCAGACCTTTAATTAAAGTGAATTGCGCTACGTTGCCAAAAGATTTATTTGAAAGCGAATTATTTGGACATAAAAAAGGTGCATTTACAGGTGCTGTAGCAGACAAAATTGGAAAATTTACGCTTGCAGACGGAGGAACTATCTTTTTAGATGAAATTGGTGAAATGCCAATAGAACTACAATCTAAACTCCTGCGCGTTCTTCAAGAGGGAGAATATGACGAATTAGGTGGTTCTAAAACTATCAGTGTAGATGTAAGAGTAATAGCCGCTACTAATAGAAGTCTGGAAGAGATGATAATGGAAGGTACTTTTAGACAAGATTTGTATTATAGACTCAATGTTTTCCCTATTTACAATATACCCTTGCGAGAACGTAAGGAGGATATACCATTGTTAGCTCAATTTTTTCTAGAAAAGTTTTCGACAAAGGCAGGAAAGGCTTTTAAAAGATTATCTAAAAAAACTATTGAAACATTGATGGCTTACAATTTTCCTGGTAATATCCGTGAATTAGAAAATCTTATTGAGCGTGCAGTAATTATAGAAAGCGGAACTATTTTAAACCAAGGAAGCTGGTTGCCATCAACTTCAAAAGTCATCCAAACAAGCGATTTACTCACTTTTGAGGAAGCACAGAAACAGCATATTATAAATACTTTAAAATTTACAAATGGTAAGGTAAGTGGTGTTAATGGGGCGTCTAATATCTTGGATATGAATGCAAAAACTTTATTTGCCAAAATGAAAAAATTAGGCATAGAGAAAGAAACAATATTTAAGACATAAAGAAAATAAGGCATTAAGGAAACAAATAGATTAGAAGCATTTAGTGATGGTGTTTTCGCAATATTAATTACCATAATGGTTTTAGAATTCAAAGAACCTGAAGAGGCCACTCTAGATTCACTATTAAAATTAACTCCAGTTTTTATTAGCTATCTAATTAGTTTTATTTATTTGGAAATTTATTAGAATAACCATCATCATTTATTTCAAATTACAAAAAAACTAATGGAAAAACCTTACGGGCAAACCTCCACTCATTATTTTGGCTATCCCTTATTCTTTTCACAAAAGCTTGGGTTGGAAAGTTTTTTAATAAACAATTACCTATTGCTACATATGGCTTCGTATTATTGATGAGTGCAATAGTATATAATATCTTGTTACGTCAAATTTTAGGTAATTACAATAAGGATTTTGAGCTTATAGTAATTGTCGGAATGGACTACAAGGATAAAATTTCAATTTTTATGTATGCTTTAGGTATAGTCTTATCATTTGTTAATACCTATTTGAAAATCCAAGCTTATATAACTGTTGCAATTATGTGGTTTATACCAGAGCGAAAAATTGAGAAATTCACGCATGTACTTCCCTAAATAATCACATTGATCTGTAGTTGTTTAAAAACTATGTTGGTAATCGGTAGTGACCATTAATTTTTCTTTCATTAATGATCAAAGCGGTATATCTTAAATATAAATCATAATAATAGTTAATATTACCGATGAGTTGTCCTATAAGTCGATGATCACTGCAACAGACATAATGTTTCAATAACATCAGCAAAATTCGACCTCTTGGACTACAGGACATTTTAGCTCCTTTAGAAGATTCGTTAAGGTCAAAATGTCTAATCAAATCCAATCACGGAAAGCTGTATAAATCTCACTAAGATCACTCTCTAAAAATCAAACATAATATGCATTGAAATTTTCAACAGAAAATAAAAAGGAAAATTTGTGTTGAAACTCACTAATTCTATTTATTTTTCATCAAGAGAAAAAAGAAAACCCCATTTTCGAACCATATCAGTCATTATCGGGATCTTATTTTTCTATAATTTACGAAAAAATATCAGTATTTACAAGGGACTACCTAGTTTCTGAAAGCACTATGTTAAGATTGCTTTTTTTTAATTATAGAGTTGTGCATCGATTACCTTGGTTATGCTTAGTATTTTCCACACGTAGTTTCAATTCCCTATTCATTCGCTCAAATCCATTTTTGGTATCCTTGTCTAAGCTCTTGGAGAATAATTTAACTAAAATTCCGCTAAAATTTTCGCTCTGCTCGAAATTGGTCGTTCCGTTTCCGTTGTCAATGAGTTTAAATTTATGTTCTCCGTCAAAAAGACCTTTGAACCAAAGATGACCAAGCCATTTTAATTCCGTGTTTTCATTCAAGGTCAATATGAGTGGTTTAAATGTCATTCCTTGTAATTTTATTTCAATTTTGTTTCCAACTTTTACATCTCCAGAAATCGATTTAATAAATGAATTCCATTCAGGATAATTCTTAAAGTCCAATAATATTTCCCAGACCAATTCTTTATTTGCGTTAATCGTAATCGATGTTTTAATTTGCTTTGTCATATTGTTTAATTTATTAGACAAAGTTCGTTTTAATTTGAGTTCTTGCTCTTGATAAAAATCAAGAAATCTTTTTGTTTCTTATTCTGCTAAAAGTTTCGGGTGACATTCCAAGCATTGATGCGAGATATTGCAAAGGAACTTGATTAAAAATTTCTTTATTATTCTCAAAAAGGTTGTCGTAACGTTCTTCAGCACTAAGGGATAAATGGTTGAAAACTCTATCCTCTAATTGAACAAAGCAACCTGCAATGAATTGCTTTTCCATTTCGGGCCAATTAGGAACTAAATTGTTTAGAAGTGCGTAATTATCTTTATCAATTGTATAAAGTTCACAATCTGTTAATGCTTGAATATTCCATTTTGCTCTCTGTTTGAATGTAAAACTGTATAAATCCGTTATAAAATAACCTTGGGTGGAAATCCATTGAGTTATCTCTTTATCATTAGTGTATGCAAAAACTCGAATTAAACCATTTCTTAAAAAACTCAGCTTTTCGCAAAATTGACCAGTTTTTGTAAAATATTCTCCTTTCTTGAGTTCTGTTTCTTTAAATAATGACATGATTTTGTCCATATTCTGGTTTGTAATTCCAAAGTAGGAAGTAATATATCTCTGTAATTCTGTCAATTTCCTAAATATTTTTTATATTAATCACAACGTTTTATGAATGTAACGTATAGGGCATCATTATATACAAAAGTTGAGGATTATTACTGAGCTAAATCTGCGATTTGATATTGTTTGTAAATATAGATGAACTTTTCGTATCTCACTTGCTAATTATGTATTTCATACATTTTGTGCCTATTGCGTAAATCTAATATACTTATAAATTCTGTATATAGAATAACATAAAGCAAGAAAGTATAACTAACACTTTTTTTTACATCATTTCGATTAAGTGATCACGTTCCTAAACAGAACTTTTATTGTCGTTTATCTTCTGAGTCAGAATTAGAATTTTATGTAAACTTATTATAGAATACAATGGAAGTAGTGAAAAAAAAACATTGATCCATAGTTTATTCAAACTCTGTATAGTTGGTTATTCATTATCGCATGCCCTTGTTAGATATACTGTATTTTTTGTCTATGATATTGATGAATAGCTTCTTTGGCATAGTACAATTAGTAGAATGCGCCAGCATGTTTACTGAATCAATATTTGAAGAAGTCTTTAGATGTATTTTCAATCTTTGTGAATATAAAGGTATGATGAGCGGTCACACACAAGCAGTGGATTATGCTTACATTAAGATTAATACCTGTATAAATAATCTAAAGTTACTTAGGAAGAATTAGAATTACAATTATCTAAAATATGCGTACAAATTTATCGAGATTGTCAAGTTGAAAAAAATAAATGTGAAAGCAACGGAAAATCATCACTAAAGCATAGGAAATCAATGCGATTCAATTTAGGAGTAATAAATAGCAAATGAACGAGGTAAGCGCTCAGGCGCAGGTAATCAAGGTAGTCATCACACCATTAACAAAATACATAACAGCCCTACCAATACTGATATTCCTATTAGTGTCAAACTGCGCAACGTAAGGAAACTAAACTATATGGTCAACTTAATGTTGTTACCACTCATCATTTCATTAATGTGATTTCGATATAGCTTTATAATATTAGTAATTGTATAGTATTTGCAAAGTTATTTCTTAGCAATGGTTCTTATCTTTAAAATTATAAGCAATTAAAGCTGAAAATATGTTGTTAAAATAGTTTCAATAAAAGCTCTTTCTCTAAGATAATATGCATCACTCATTGGTGTTAGTAATTTAGTTTTCATACCCTTGCTGCCTTTATAAAACTCAAATAGAAATTCGGGATTTAAGCCCATTATTATGGAGTTGAGTCCATTTTTTAATCTGTAAATTCAAAGTTATGAAAACCAATTTAAATTTTGTTGGTATAGATATTAGTAAATCTGTATTAGATATTTGTATATTAAAATCTACCCCTGTATATTTTACAATAGAAAATAATAAAAAATCAATCTTTTTATCAAAATAGAATGATTTAATCATAGAAATCAGGTTAATTAAGAAAATCTGCAAAATAAGGCTTAGGGAAAAATACCCATCTATCGTTTATATAGCAAAAAACACTAAATCTGATTCCTCTTTCGGTATATTTATTCTCTAAAAATTCAATAGAATAAAAATCAACACTATTATTAAGTATAAATTTTTCAGCGATCATTTTCATACCCCCTGGTAATTTTATGCTATTGTCATTTAAGATTTCAAATAGCCGTGCTTTATTTAATCTATAATGTTTACGTTCAGGATACATTGGTTTCATATAGTGAGTTAACATAACTTCAAAACCTTTACAGTAATAATCAAAATATTTTCTGAAATATTCGTTTGAAAAAGCAATCTTACAATCAATTAAGGTAGGATGCGCCTGTAATAATAGACTATTCATATTTACGTTTGCGCCTAAAAACTTACTAAAATATTCTTTTGCACGTTTTTCTATGTAATCATCTTTTGTATGAATATTGGAGATTTCTTGGCTTAAAAAGTCTAAAAATTCTTTTTTTGCTTTACTCCATCGGGCTATAATTCTTTGAAGATTATATTTTTCTGTGATTTCTTGGAATAATTCATCTAAAGAATAGCTATTATCTAGTTTAGCCACTTGTTTAACGCTGTATAGTGTCCCAAGGGAATCAAATCCTATATTCGGAAAAATAAATGGCTTCACAATCACGCTGTCTTGTGCCCAAGAAGCCCCCATTTCATTTAAACAAATATCACTTTCCTTATATTCATTAGAAATAAATAAAAAAGAATAATCAGACTTTAATAGAGTTTCTTTAATATGTTCTCTAAAATCTAACCCTGTTGTAATGCCCAAACCTTCTACAGAAGAACAAAATATTTCTTTTTCATTTATTCCACAACCTAAAATTAAAATTTTGTCAACAAAAAAATCTACTACCTTTTTATTTTTCGAAGAATGACTTATAAAAATTTTCAAATTTATAATTTTTTAAATTCTTTGATAAATATAGGTAATCACTTCCTTTTATAGAAAATAAAATCTACTTCATTTTATCAAATTAAAACTATATTTTTCTGTTTTTTAGTAGTATGTCTAGATATGAAACCTAAAGATGTTTGTAAATTTTTCAATTATATATGTACCTTTTGAATTATTGTTTACTAAGGATATTTATAAACTATAACTAATTTCTATGAACAGCTAGCGTACAAGCTAACAACAGTCAAAATATACTTAACTAATACCTACGAATTTCTATGAATTGTAAATTTTATAA
>NZ_LBMG01000079.1 GCF_001005315.1 Kordia jejudonensis | reverse complement strand
GCAAAGAAAATGAAAATAAAATACTGAAAATGTGTTATTTAGTAAGGAGTATCTAAGCTCAATCACAAATATGAATTGAATCACTAATATCGAACTGACGTTAAAAATGAAAAAATGGTCTTTTTATAGCGTACTGATTATACTTTTCTCTTCCTGTACTTTAAGCCATGAAGAATTAAAAGTCGGTTGGTGGAAATATGGTGGCGGTTATTATATTGGAGATTCTATAGATTTTAAACTATTTCATCTTAAGAATGATACTATATATTTTAATGAAATGCCAAAGGCTTTGTTAAAAAGTAGCACAAAAGGATATAAGGCTTATGAAGATTACATAATCATCAAATCGTTAGATTCTGACGAAACTGGGAAATACCATCATAAATAACTGAAAATCATTCCGCTAACAACTGTTTGATCTTAGTTTCTAAACCATTTCCAGAAAGCTTTTCGGCAGCAATATTACCATTTTTATCAATCAAAACGGTATGCGGAATGGCTTCAATACCATAACGAAATGCAATAGACTTATTTGTATCAATAATATGTGTATTCCACGTAAATTGATCATCACCAATAGCTTTTAGCCAAGCACTTTCATTAGTATCTTCAGAAATACTTAAAATTACCAATCCACTATCTTTATACTTTTTATACAAAGAAACCAAATGCGGACTTTGTACTCTACATGGCTGACACCAACTTGCCCAAAAATCAATTAAAACCACTTTTTTGTTGGAAATAGCTGCCAATGATAATTCGTTTCCTTCGTGAGTTTTTCCCGAAAGGGCATAGGCTGCAGGTCTAAATTCTACTTTCGTTGTAACATTAGATTTTTTCTCTACTTTCGGAATTTCAACAACTACAAGCGTTTGATCTGTTTTCTTTTTAATAAAATCGGCAATATAGGTTCCAGTTGTATTATTTTGAATATCAATTGGTAATGAAGCATATGTAGCAGAAACAACATCAAAATCTAAAAAGTCAATCTGATCTTTTAAAATCAATGCGGTCAGTTGTTTCTCTGTATTTACGTTTAGAAAACTACTCACAACTTGTCTTCTATAATTTATAAAT
Source organism: Kordia jejudonensis (assembly GCF_001005315.1). GTDB lineage: Bacteria > Bacteroidota > Bacteroidia > Flavobacteriales > Flavobacteriaceae > Kordia > Kordia jejudonensis. The sequence goes on along the minus strand of NZ_LBMG01000079.1, from coordinate 10,479 downwards.
TCGTCCAGTTTTTCATCTAGTTTCATCAATTTTGGAATGTCACTTTGTGCATCTGCATCTCGATGAATTTCCTTATATAAATCTTCAACTTGTAAAAATTTATTCAGTTTTTGATGCAATCTGCCATACAAATTAGCCTCTAAATCCGCACTTTGTATAGTGTGAGCAAAGTTCTTATCTGAAATAAAAACATCATGTGTACTATTTGAAACTAAGATTTTGAAGGTACGTATTGAATCAATCCGAAGCAAATAAAAATCGGGTTGTGCAACCTTTCCTTGAAAGCGAAAAGTATTATTTTCAATCGTAGTGCTGCTAATGGCTACAAGACTATCATTTGGATGCACAGCGAATAATGAAATGCTCTTTCCATCGGCGTCAACCGTTTTTCCTTGTATCAAATATCCATCGGCTATACTTGCATTCTCGGTAGTGTCTTCTTCAGCAGCTTTCGTTTTTACATCATTTTTACAACTCCAGATACTAAGTAAAAGTAGCAATGCAATGCTGAATTTTTTCATAAAATGAATCTTCATATAGATTATTAGTTAATTAGTCTTATCTTATTAATTATGAAGAAAATTATATTTAAAACAAATATAATTTCCTACAAAAAAATAAAAGTAGTAGTTTTGCTATTCAGCAATACTATCAAAAACTTTCTAAAGTTTTTAGGAGCTCAATACTTCAATTGGGCTCTTTTTTTTGTATATTTAAATAGAAAAATATGACATCAATTTGCTGTTTAGTTACTATTTTTCGAAATACTAGTCAATTCGGCTTAAATATATTGACTAGCTAACGTCCTTAATTTACTAATATTAAGGACGTTTTTTTGCGCTAAATTCAAGAAACTTTTTTCACACTTCCGTACATCGAGTTTTATGTGCTTTTCATCGATAGTTTTCAAATATTTTGACGTTTTAAAATAAGTTAAAGTAAGAAAAAGTATACTTTTGAACTGTTATTATGTTTATACATAAACACATTCCCCCTAAAACCCAAAAGAGAGCTGCGTGCTCTCTTTTACTTTTTTGATACCTTTTTGGTGAGTGACAAAAAGAAATTAACAAATTGATTGTTAAAAAAAATAATTTTCAGTTTGCGAAAGAATACTTAAATATGCATCGCAAAATGATTCCCCAATATGAAGATAGTTCAAACGGTTCCTGTATACAATCGAAAAAGTAAACGCGTTACAAGTCTTAAAGTAGATGATTTTCAGTCGATTAAAAATGAAAACGAAGAGTTTTTTGATGTACAAGGAGATTTTGTCATTATAAAAGATCGCTTTTTCAGAATGCCGCATTTGGTAAAACCTTGGACATTTTGGATTGAAAACGGCAAACCGTTGTTAGAACCTTCTGAAAATACAACATATACAAAAGTTTTATTTACGGTTGAAGCGCCTGATAAAAATGAATTTGACTATAAAAATGAATTCAGAGCCATGAATCCGTTGGTTGGTTATTTTCAAAGTTTTAAAACTGGTTTTATGGAATTAATGCAGCAAATTTCGCCTGAAACAGTTGAAAATTATGAAGTTACATTCTACACATTGGTGCCATATCAAACATCTTTGCATTATTTATTAGGGAAAAAAGGAAGCAATCAAACACGCTTGAATTTTTGGTTTTATGGTTGGATCAATCTAAAATATAGAAATGATTTTATGAACTATTTAAAACAACATACATTTGATCATTATATCAACGGAAGTACGAGCGCTTTTAAAGGAATCATCTCACAAGAATTATCACGTGTCATTGATGTAGAATACCAAGTACATCATCCAAATAGCGGTTTTTGGAAACGAAAAAATATCCGTTTGGGTTTGAAGAAAATTGTGCATTTAGAACTTACTGAAATTGCTTGGTCGTAAGAGCTTCACATGAGTAATTCTAGCATAATTTTATAAAATCTTTAACTTGGAATGATAATTGTGTGTTAACACTTTAGTTTGTGATTAAAAAAAACGTAATATTGTATAGCTTAGTTGCAATTGATAAGAAATAAGAGTGTTAGCCAAAAAAATACATAGAAATATACGAATCCTGTTCCTTTTCATACTATTTGGTATGTGCACAGCCTATGGGCAAAAAGATACAACCAAAACAAAAACGAACGATATCGACATTACAAAAGGTCGTATAAAATTGCCGTTTCCAAAACCAAAAGATCCAACACCAACTCCTAAGAAGAATGCAGATAATTTTGTAGAATTCGAAACGCCTAGTTTGTTAACTAAAAAACGAACGAGTCTGATTGCGTTGCCAAAATCGAAACCTTCATCGTTGACAAAGGAAAAAGAAGTATACTTTACAGGTCAGGAGCAATATGTAACCCGTAACAAAGAATTTGAGAAAAAGCTTAACAAAAAAGACAAACAAATTCGTCCAGAATACAAAGTAGAACAATATTTAGGCGATTTTAGAAGTAATGGAAAATTTGTCGAAGTTGTTTGTAGAGATCACGAATATGTAGACGGCGATCGTGTACGTGTGTATGTTAATGATGTTGTTGTAGCTGAAAACATTCGCTTGGAAGCTGTATACAAAAAAATAAATGTGACTTTGGCACAAGGTTTCAATAAAATAGAATTTCAAGCACTCAATCAAGGTTCTTCTGGACCAAATACTGCCGAATTCCGCGTGTATAATGACAAAGGCGAACTCATTTCGGCAAACGAGTGGAATCTTACCACAGGAATTAAAGCCACCATGATTATCGTTAAAGAGTAAGTTTTAGAGCTTTTACTACGTAATTTTAGCGTTCAATTAAATTTAGACTCATTAAAATTAAAGCGTTCGTCTTTTTTAAGAGGCGAGAATTCAGCACATTTTTTGTATTTTTAAGAAAAAGAAGCATGGATTATGAACACTTCAACGCGATTTGAATCTGCAATACGAAAACTATACACTGCATTTCATCACAATACGCTCAATCCAGAATGTTGCAAACAATGTGCTGTCGGTAATATTTTAGACAATACCGAAAGCTGGAAACATCTCTCTGACGATCATGGCGCAACGACACTTAACTACATCGGAAAAGTACACCAAAGCTTTGGACGCAAATTTGGCGGATATTCACCTATCGAATTATTGACCATTGAAGCCGTTTTCTTAAAAGCTTGCGGCTACACCATTCCGCTACATCACAAAAATAATAAACCTGAAAACCCGACGGATAAAGAAGTTTTATTCAAAGGACTTTCAGCAGTAATTGCCTATTTATGCAAGTTAGAAGGCATTTCTAATGTGATGGAATATTCAAAACTATTTGAATACGAAAGAGATACAACTACCTACGAATTAGCTTAAAACCATAATTTTTCTAAAATCTGTAGAAAAACATTTGTGTTTTACAAAATGTAAAGTATATTTGTCATTATAGAAAACAAACTTGTCAATCATAATACAAATATAAGATGGCGAAAGAAACATTTTGCGAAGCAGAGAACAGAAGATTTGAAAAATTTAAAAATTTTGGATTGCCACATACATTCAAAAAAATAGGAGTCATACTCGTTGTTGTGTCCATACTTTTCTTGTTTGCACGAAAGCTATTTGATATAGAAATTGCAGAAACACTAAAATTCATATTAAAACGCGTTGTATTGGTCGGTTTACTCATGATTGCAATTGCAAAAGAAAAAGTAGAAGATGAAATGATAAAAACCATTCGTGGACAAGCATTTTCAATGGCTTTTGTGGCTGGAGTTGTATATACATTAGTGCAACCTTTGATTAATTATATTGTTGCTATTTTTGTTGAAAAAGACAAAGATCCTTTAACAGATGTGGGAGATTTTCAAGTACTTTGGTTTTTACTCACCATGTATTTATTATTTTTCTATATGATAAAAAGAAGATTGTAATGAAGAATAGAATCAAGATTGAACGCGCTATTTTAGACATTACACAGGACGAATTAGCAAAGAAAATAGGAGTTTCAAGGCAAACCATCAATTCTATTGAAAAAGGACGTTATGTACCTTCTACAGTATTAGCTTTAAAATTAAGCGCCACTTTTCAAAAACCAGTTAATGAATTTTTCTTTTTAGAAGAAACAGACTAATTATTCTTAGAAATACTGAAAACTGTAACCGTTTTTGCTTTTCCTTTCAACAGCAAACTATCAATACGTTTGGTAGAAAAATCTTCGGTAAGATTCATGTCAGAAAGCAAATCTTCGGAAATCAATATGCTTGCACCATAAGTGTTACATTCTGATTGAATTCTTGCCGTTGTATTGATCACATCTCCGTGATATGCCAATTCTTTCTTAACTGATCCAACTTCGGTAACCATCAAGGTTCCACCGTGAATTCCAGCTTTAAATTGTGGCACCAAACCATACTTTTCCTGATAATAATTACTTCTCGATTGTATCTTTTCTTGAAACGAAAAAAACAACGAAATCGCTCTAAACTTTTTAATTCCTCTGGCATATTTCCAACTCAAAACGGCTTCATCGCCAACATATTGGTAAATTTCTGCATCGTACTTTTGTACAATTGTATTCAAATCATAAAAACAATCCTGAATCAACTGACTGTAGACATAATGTCCTAATTCTTCAGCAATTGTCGTGGACGATTTCAAGTCCAAAAACATAAAAATACGTTTCTCTTCTTGCGGTTTTCGGTACTTTCCAAGGAGCATTTTTACGAAAACACCACGACCAAACTTCTCGTTGGCAATCTTTATAAACGAAAACACCAAAGATGCCACGATAAAATAAATAACAATTGACCAAAACGTCTTATTTGTGCGCCACCAGCCGTTTCCTTCAATCAACTCAACATCTAAAATCTGACCCGTATATTCAACAACAATATTTACTAAAAAGATGAGCGTAATCAAATAAATGAAGTTTTTTGCAAAAATAACAACGCCCAACGCCAAGTTTTTAGCCAAATACCGATCAAACAAGAACTCTACAGCCGCATAAAAAATTCCAAACGGAATCGAAGACAAACTCACATAGGTTAACAATTCCAACAACGGCAACTCATATTTTGGTAAAATACTCACACCTTTTTCTTCAAAAATTCCAAAATAGCGAATGATAATCATAAAGCTGAATGCTAAAATCCAAAAAACGATAGATCGGAATGTGAATAGTAAGTATTGTTGGAAAGTTCTTCTCATGTGTGCAAAATACTAAAAGTAAATCATTAAAATTACGCTCGAATATGTATTTTAGTAACAAATTAAAAAACCGACACATGAAAACTTTCTTCAAAATTATACTACTTACCAGTCTATTTTTTGCTTGTAAAACAGAAAAGAAATCACCTGAACAAACTCCTGAAAAGGAAGTTGTTGCTATAAAAATGACACCTAAATTAATACATGAGATAAACGGTTTAACACATTGTGAATCTGTTGTGTACGATAAAAAAAGAAATGTATATTACGCTTCATTAATTGGAAATCGGGAACAAGGAGATGGAAGCATTGCGAAAGTTGGCGCGGATGGAAAATTAATAGATTCAATCTTTATTAAAGGTTTAAATGATCCGAAAGGAATTGCTATTACAGCTGATAAATTATATGTTAGTGATGTCACGGTTTTGGTAGAAGCGGATTTAAATTCAGGAAAAGTGATCAAAACGCATACAACGGAAGGAACTCAGTTTTTAAACGATGTTTCAATTGCGAAAGATGGAACAATTTACATTTCTGACACTCGAAAATCGTCCATATTTGCACTAACAACTGACGGAACATTTTCAGAATGGTTACAATCAGAAGCATTAGAACATCCAAATGGTTTGCTAAACGTTGGAAATGATATGTATGTGGCAGCTTGGGGAAATGTAGTAGGAGAAGGCGATACGAGGAAGCAAAGTGGAAATTTTCTCAAATTAAATATGAAAACCAAAGAAATCACGAAAGTTTCAAAAGACACGTTAGGAAACTTAGATGGTGTACAAATTTATGATGAAAATAGTTTTCTAATTTCTGCTTGGAATACGGGTAAAATAATGAAAATCAGCACCGAAGGAGAAGTGGAAGACATCGTAACTGTAGGTAGAAGTGTTGGCGATATTTTATATGAACCTTCAACGAAAGTACTTGGATTACCGATGAATATTCAAAGTCAATTGTTACTTTACGAATTTCAAAAAGCTGAAAAATAAGATGAATATATTGTGAAATTACACAAATTCAGAGATACTAAAAAACGTCCATTTCACACGAAAGGACGTTTTTTGTTTTAAAAAAATATTATTGTTAGCCACAAGGAGTATAAACTGATTCTGGACAACCCAACTTACATTGAAGTCTATTAACACTTGAAGTACAAGCACCTGAAAGTCCTCCTGTTATCTCTTGTGCGCCTAATGTTGAAATCACTGATTTTGAAAATCGCAATGTTTTCATTTGTTTCTTTTTCATGAGTTATATTTTTAAAATTAATATGCTTATCAATTTACAAAAATGAATTCTCAAAAAACTACGGTAATACCATACATCACGGCAGTTTTTAGTGTAGTCAGCATATATTGATTAGTGTTTTGTTTAAATCTTTCAATTATTTAACTTTAAATCATCTAATTATTACAAATAACTGTACTTTTGCGGCATGTCAAAAATCATTAAAAATCAGCGCGATATCTTAGCAAAATTGGGCATCCAAAAGCTCAATGACATGCAAGAAGAAGCGAAACTATCTATAAGTTCGCATCCAAATACCATTTTATTGTCTCCAACAGGAACTGGAAAAACGGTTGCATTTTTACTACCTATCATTGCCGAATTAGATCCAAATATCGATGAAGTACAAGTTATTATTTTGGCACCTTCACGCGAATTGGCAATTCAGATTTCGCAGGTAACACGTCAAATGGGAACAGGTTTCAAAGTCAATGAAGTGTATGGTGGACGTAATTTTTCAAAGGATAAAACGGAATTAAAACACCGTCCTGCCATCTTGGTTGGAACGCCTGGAAGAGTTGCCGATCACTTGCGTAGAGAAACATTTTCTACCAGAGAAATTAAAACCTTGGTATTGGATGAGTTTGACAAATCGTTAGAAGTTGGTTTTGAAGAGGAAATGAAAGATATTATTTCGTTGGTGCCACATATTGAAAAACGTGTGTTAACTTCGGCAACGAAAGACATGGACATTCCAGCATTTGTGGAAATGAGAAATCCATTAACGATCAATTATTTGGGTGAGAAAATTGCCAAACTTGAAGTCAAACGGATACTTTCGCCAACAAAAGACAAATTAGATACACTTCTAAACACCATTTCGCTTGTCGCGAATCAACCTGGAATTATTTTTTGCAATTTTAAAAATACCATTCAGTATGTAAGTGATTTTTTATCATCAAAAGGCATTCCACACGGTTGCTTTTATGGCGGAATGGAACAAAAAGACAGAGAACGCGCGTTGATCAAATTTAGAAACGGAACACATCAACTCATCATAGCTACCGATTTGGCGGCACGTGGAATTGATGTTCCTGAGATAAAATTCATCATTCATTATCAATTGCCATTAAAAGCACAAGAATTCACACATAGAAACGGTCGTACAGCACGTATGCATGCCGAAGGAACAGCGTTTGTATTGCAATGGGAACATGAAACGGTTCCAGATTTTATCTCAGAAGTGGAAGTTGTAGAAGAATTAGCTTCGGGAGTACGACCAAAAGCTTCTGGTTGGAAAACCTTGTTTATTTCTGGTGGACGAAAGGACAAAATTTCCAAAGGAGATATTGCAGGATTGTTTATGAAACAAGGAAAACTCAGCAAAGACGAGTTGGGCATGATAGAACTTAAAAGCGATTGTGCATTTGTGGCAGTTGCAGCTTCAAAAGCCAAAGAAGTCATCAAACTAACTTCGGATACACGTTTAAAAAAGAAAAAAGTGCGCGTAACACAAATTTAGAATTTTACATCCATGAAGAACTTTATAAAATGTAGCGTTGTCGTATTTATTTTATCCCTAAATATTGCTTGTGAAAAAGCTGAAAAACAGTTAATTGACATCAAAGAAGTATCGCCATGGTGTATTTTAGGTTTTGATGCTGCCGATAGAACTCCCGAACAACGAATATCGCTTCTAAAAGAACTTGGGTTAAAAAAATATGGATTCAACAAAGGCAAAGGAGATTTCAGCAAAATGAAAGAAGAATTTCAACTTGCCCAAGAAAATGATATTGAAATCACATCGGTATTTTTGTGGTTAAACGCAAAGAGAGATAGTATTGGGAAATTGAGTCCTTCAAACCAAGAATTATTAAAAAATATAAGTGAAGTACCTCAAAAACCTGTGATTTGGGTAAGTTTTAGTGCTAACTTTTTTGAAAATCTATCCCAAGAAGCAGCTATAAAACGATCTGTAGATATGATTAAGTTCGTCAAGCAAAAAGCGGATCAAATGGGTTGTAAATTAGCCTTATACAATCATCATGGATGGTTTGGAAATCCATACAATCAACTCAAAATATTAGAAGCCTTGAATGATGATTCTATTTCGATGGTGTACAACTTTCATCACGCACAGGAATATGTAGATCAATTTCAAGACATTGCAAAAAAGATTACACCTTACTTATCATTTGTCAATCTAAACGGCGTTAAAAAAGAAGGTCCACAAATTATAACGATTGGAGAAGGAGATCACGAGTTTGAAATGATTCAAACATTGGTTAAAGAAGGATTTACGGGACCTTGGGGCATTTTGGGACATATAAAAACGGAAGACGTTAAACTCGTTTTGGAAAGAAACATAGAAGGTTTAAAAAAAATGAATACTAAATTCAATAATACCAAAACATAGACTTATTTGTGATGAAACAATTATGTAAATTCTTATTGCTTTTATTCATCAGTTCATTGTGTATTTCGGCAACGAAGCCAACAATACAAGACGACGATTGTACATTTAAAGGAAAAAAACTCTACGGAAAAATTCGTTTTGTGGAACACGCGAGCAATGCAGATGTTAAAATAAAAATTGTAAATAATTTTTCTGATATCAAAGTAAAATTAGTAGAAAGCTTTGCAGACGATTGTGGCGAATGGCAAGTGGTGGAATATGGAGAAGATTTAAAAGTCTTCGTCGCTGAGAATTTTGCAGACATCAAAGTCAAATTTGTGACCAGTTTCCCAGGAATCGATTAGTGATTTAGGATGTACGATTTTTGATTTTTGATTTCAGAATTATGATATTTTTAAAGTTGAGTACTAAAGTCGTCACTTTGATTGATTTTTTATCATATCAAGCGCAGTCGAGATAGATAAAAAATTGTATCGAGAAGTATTTAAAAACTCAAAACAATCTAATCACCGTTTTCATCAACTTCTTCTCTTAAAGTATTGTTTTCAATTGAATCAACAACTTCTTCAGATTCAACAAAGGCAAGTTCTAATCTAGCTTTTTTCTTCTTAAAATACCGATTCATAAAAGGTTGAAATATAAAAATCAACACAAACACAAACCGAGATGTTAATGGAAGAATAAAGGCCAAAAAGCCTGATAAAATCCAAACAAACATACTTACTAAAGCACGTGCTTTTTCAGATTGTCCTACAATTGGCGTCACTTCTTCTTCATGTTTTGCGATGTAACGAATCATCAAATAATTAAAAAATCCGATAGCAGACAAATTGAAGCAATAAAAAGCAAATGGCGAAACCGCATTAAAACCTTTCACATACAAACCTGTAGAAAAGGGCAGCAGTACGATAAAAAGCAATAACAAAATATTTAGCCACAGCAATTGGTAACTTACTTTCTTTACATATCGCATAATGCGCATGTGTGCGATCCAATACAATGCAGTAACTAAAAAACTGACTAAAAGTCCTATAAAACTTGGAATTCGTTCGCTTAAAATACTTCCCAATGAAGTCGTTACAACTTCTGTTGCATCTGGAATAGCAACTTCTAGCACTAAAAGCGTCATCGCTATAGAAAATACGGCATCGCTAAAGCTTACCACGCGCGATTTATCAAAAGTTATGGGTTCCATATGCTACAGTTTTTTCAAATATAGGATTAATTCAGAAACAAAAAAGAACAAATTAAGTCATTAAAAGACATTTCTTTTATATTTGTAAGACAAATGAAAAGCATCAGTTTCATACTCGGATTTCTCATATTGGCATTGGCGTTAAAACCATGTGCCGACGGCTATAATGCGGAACATGAAAATGATGTGGAAATCAGCATGGAACACAGTCATCAAAACGATCATGATGATTCCTGCGCAATGCTTTGTGTATGTAACTGTTGCGGAACATTAATTGTGCATCAAGAGCCGCCAACCTTTGCATTGCAATCAAAAATTAAAATTTCTACACAACTCAATTCACATTACGAATCACACTATCGATTCAATATATTAGCTGCCATTTGGCAACCGCCACAAGTTTCAAGTTAATTTTATAAAAAGATAAAGTGTATTGTCTAACATCTACAAGCAAAGATTCTGTGTTAACAACCAAGAAA
>NZ_LBMG01000078.1 GCF_001005315.1 Kordia jejudonensis | reverse complement strand
TACGCGGTTACCGTATAGAATTGGGCGAAATAGAAGCTGCGTTAGAACAAGTTTCAAGCATCAAAAAATCAGTTGTTTTAGCACGTGAAGACAGTTCTGGAAACAAACAATTGGTGGCGTATGTAGTTACAGAAAAAGATTTTGAACAAAAAATAGTACAACAGGAATTGCTTGCCAAAATTCCTGAATACATGGTGCCAAAACTATATGTTTCACTAGCCGAATTTCCATTAACATCCAACGGGAAAATAGACAAGAAAAACTTGCCTTCGCCAGCTACTGACGATTACAAAACAGCAAACTATGTCGCGCCGTCAACGGAAATAGAAAAACAATTGGTTGCCATATGGGAAGAACAATTAGAACTTCCACAAATAGGAATTTACGATGATTTCTTCGAATTGGGTGGCGATTCTATCAAAATTATTCGTCTTATCAGCATGCTCAACAAGCAATTTGATACCAAAGTGGAATTGGCAAAATTCTATCAAAATCCAACAATTACAAACCTAGCAACCTTAGTACAAGGAGAAGATAAAGCGTTAGAAGAAAGCACGTCAGCACGTTTAATCATAGAAAAAGAACTAGAAGACATTGCACTTGCTGTACGCAACAGTTATCCTGAAAAAGAAGACATCGAAAACGCGTATCCAATGAGCGATATTCAAGTTGGAATGGTGTTGACAAGTGAAATGATGCGAGCCGATGGAGAAATCGGAATCTACCACGATCAAATGGTTTCGCAAGTAGGCGCGTTGCACATTCCAATCATGGAAAAAGCATTAAATCTATTAGTAGAAAAGCATGAAATTCTACGCACATCTTTTCATCTCTATGGGTTCAGTCAACCAGTTCAAATTGTTCACAAGCCAAGTCATAAAAGCATTCTCATTGAAGATATCAGTGAAAAAACAAAAGAAGATCGCGAACAATACATCAAAGATTTCTTAGCGAATGAACGTGCTGAAAATCCATTCGATGTTACAAAAGCACCACTGTGGCGCATTCATATTTTTCAAATCAACGCGTCAGATTCAGTGTTCATTTTCCAATTCCATCACGCCATCATTGACGGTTGGTCGGACAAAAGTTTCCGTTCCGAACTCATGCAAACCTATTTGGAGTTGCAAAAAAACGAAAACTATACGCCTTCAAAACTAGCTATCGGACTCAAAGAAAGTGTGATTTCTGACTTGCTAGAGCTTAAAAACGAGGAAAATAGCACATATTGGAAAGAAAAACTGCAAGATTACAAACGCTTAGATATTCTCAGTAACGAACGTCATTATCACGAAACAGGAATCATTTACAGACAAGAATTCTATGAAAAAATTGTTACCCAATGTAAAAAAGATCACATTGCACCCAAAAGTTTATTCTTTGCAGGATATCTATACACGTTGAGTTTATTCTCGTTGGAAAAAGACATTACCGTCGGAACCGTTTCGCACAGACGACCAATTGCGGAAGATGGCGATAAACTATTGGGCTGTTTTCTTAACACAGTGCCGTTCCGTTTCAAAACGGAAACCATTGGAAACGATTCGTGGTTGGCATACATACGACAAGTAGAAACGGCGCTGCAACAACTTAAAGGAAAAGACAGATTTTCACTCTTAGAAATCTCAAAACTCCACAACGAAAGCTCTCAAAACAATCCGTTTTTTGATGTCATGTTCAACTATGTTGATTTCCATGTCATTGAGAATCTGATGGAAAGCGAAGCGTTTGAAGCGCACGCTGATCAAAAAGAAACAACAGAATTGGCAGTTGGCGATTTTGAACGTACGAACACATTTTTAGACATTACCGTGAGTTTAACGGGGAACGAATTGACCGTTTCGGCAAGTCAAACCAAAAAGTTAAAATCAGGTCACAGCTTAGAAGATGTTGTTGAATATTTGCATAACTTTTTAAATAATTATTTAGAAAATGCAACGGCAATAGTAGATAGTCGTGCAATTTTGTTAGCAACTGAAAAAGTACACTTATTAGAAACATTCAACAATACTGCGGTTTCGTATGAAACGGGCAAAACGGTATTAGACATGTTTGCGAATCAGGTTGCGAAAAATCCTGATGCAACGGCTATTATTTTTGAAGAAACAACACTTTCGTATCAAGAATTAGCAGACAAATCGAATCAACTTGCGAATTTCATTCAAAAACAAAATGTATCAGCAGAAAGCTTAATTCCTTTATGTATAGAACGTTCTGTGGAAATGCTCATCGGAATTTTTGCCGTTCTGAAAGCTGGTCATGCATATGTTCCGATTGATCCGACAAATCCACAAACACGAATCGATTTTATCCTAAAAGATATTGCTGCGGAACTCATTTTGACGGAAAGTTCATTGGAAAAATTATTTTCAGACACAACTCAAAAAGTAATTTCATTAGACGTTGTAAGTTTAGAAAATGAATCTTCTAAATTTGAAACGAACGTAAAGGACGATCAATTAGCATACATCATTTACACTTCAGGAACGACAGGAATTCCGAAAGGTGTCATGATTGAACACAAGTCATTATTCAACTTTCTCAACGGTTTTTCTGAATTGTACAATTTTTCGGCCGCTGCCAGAATTGGCTTCAAAACAAATTATGCATTTGATGTTTCGGTTCATGAACTCTTTGGCTGGATCAACGAAGGTGGAAGTGTGGTTGTATTTCCAACAAATGCAGAAAAAGAAGCTACAAGTATTATTGAACAGATTCAAAAGCACAAAATTACACATCTGAATTTAGTTCCTTCGTTGTTTGCAGTCTTACTAGAAGAATTGCAGTATGCTGAAAAAGAAACACTTTCAAGTTTGGAATACTTTTTCTTAGCAGGAGAAGCATTGCCAGTTCAATTGGTAAAAGATTATCATAAACTAGGTTTTGAGACGAAACTGGAAAACATTTACGGACCAACGGAAGCAACCATTTACAGTTCGTATTATAGTACTGAAAACTTAACGGACGATCAAATAAGTGTTCCGATTGGAAAACCAACGATCAATACCGAATTATACGTTTTAGACAATCAATTGTCATTAGTGCCAATTGGCGTTATTGGCGAATTGTGCATCAGCGGAAAAGGCTTATCAAAAGGATATTTAAACCAAGAAGCACTCACAGCAGAAAAATTTGTAGATCATCCGTTCAGAAAAGGCGAGAAGCTATACAAAACGGGCGATTTGGCAAAATGGCTTCCAGATGGAAACATTGCGTACATCGGACGAAAAGATGATCAAGTCAAAATACGCGGTTATCGTATAGAATTGGGCGAAATAGAAACGGCTTTAGATCAGTTGGAAACAATCAAACAATCGGTTGTTGTTGCCAAAGAAGATGAAACAGGAAGCAAACAATTGGTAGGATATTTTACTTCGGAAACAGAAATTGACTTTAGCGAGATTCAAGAACAATTGGCAACACAATTGCCAAACTACATGATTCCGAATCGTTTTATGCGTTTGGACGAATTTCCACTGAATGCCAACGGAAAGATCAATAAAAAAGCACTTCCAGCATTGGATCAAATTGCTGTTCAAAAAGCGGAATACGTTGCACCAACAACGGAAACTGAAAAGCAATTGGTAGCCATTTGGGAAAATGTACTAGGCATACCAAAAATAGGAATACACGACAACTTTTTTCAACTTGGTGGCGATTCTATCAAAGCGATTCAATTAGTCAGTCGAAGTAAAATGGTCGCGATTCACTATCAAGTACGCGATATTTTTACACATCAAACTATTGCGCAAATTGCCGTACATGTGAAAGAAGCAAGTACGCTAATTCAAGAAACGGGAATTTTAGAAGGCGAAGCAATTTTACATCCAATTCAGGAACAATTTTTCGCAAAAGAAAACGAAGCGTTCAATCACTACAATCAATCTGTATTGGTAACAGTTTCAAAAATTGTTACAGAGGCACATCTTGCGGAAGCAATACAACTGTTAAGTAAACAACACGATGCGTTGCGTTTTCAATATCAATTGGATGAAAAAGTGACACAAATGTATGGAAATCAAACACTTGAATTACAAGTAGAAACGGCAGAAACAGTCGAAGAAATTTCTAATATTTGTGCAAATGCTCAAACGACGTTAGACATCGAAAAAGGCGATATTGCACGTTTTGTGTGGATAAAAACACCTTCAAGTGAAACGGAAAATCGTGTATTTATAGCAATTCATCACATAGCGGTTGATGGAGTTTCATGGCGAATTTTATTAGAAGATTTGACTAAAATTCTAGAAAACCAACAACAAGGAATTGCAGTTACACTACCAGAAAAAGGAACTTCCTATCGCCAATGGACAAATGCATTGAAAACATATGCAACGTCGTCAACGCTTGAAAAAGAAGCAAATTACTGGAAACAAGTATTGGAACAGCATACGAGTCTGCCAACCGATACAACTTATGATGAAGCCATAACATTTGAGGAAACAAAAAATTACAGTGTTTCGCTGGATGCATCTGCAACAAAATCGTTACTACACGAAGTACACACAGCGTATGGAACAGAAATAAACGACATCTTATTAAGTGCGTTGGCAATGGCGTTACAGTCTTGGATGCAAGCGCCAAAAGTTGTCATCGGATTGGAAGGTCACGGACGTGAAGAATTGTTTGATAACATCGACATAAATCGTACAATCGGTTGGTTTACAAGTGTGTACCCAGTGTGTTTAGATTTGCTAAATACTGCTGATATCGGAATTTTAGTCGCAGATACAAAAGACATGCTTCGTGAAATTCCAAACAAAGGAATTGGATATGGCGCATTGCGATATCTTTCAGAGAATGAACATATCAATATGGATTTGTCTGTTGATTATGAAGACATCATTTTTAACTACTTAGGAAGTTTTGACAACAGTGTGTCGTCTGAAAAAGAAAGTATTGTTGGTTTTGCCAAGGAAAATGCTGGCGAAACAATGAGTCCTAAAAACAAATACGCACACAAATTCTCTATCAATAGTATGATTGTAGAAGGAAGTTTGCAACTCGATTGGGATTACGACGCAAAAAGGTATCAGGAAGAAACCATAAAACAACTTGCCGATAATTATATACAAGCGTTACAGGCAATTATTGCACATTGCAAAACGACCGAAGTTCCAGTAAAAACAGTAAGTGATTACAAATTGCCAGCTACGATAGGCAACTCGGAATTGGCTACTTTTATGACGGCTAAAAAGCATCAAAGTAGTATTGAAGATGTGTATCCGTTGAGTCCGCTGCAAGAAGGATTCTTGTTTCACAGTTTATACGACGAAGACACTTCAAGTTATATCATTCAATTTCAATGTGATATCATAAGTTCGTTTTCCATAGTTAGTTTTCAAAAAACCTGGGAACATTTAATGGCTCAACATACCATTCTTAGAACTGCAATATTTACGGAAGATTTGGCAATTCCTGTACAATGTGTTTACAAAGAAGTAGCGCCACCAATTACACATGTCGATTATAGCAATTTATCAGGAGAAGCATTAGAAAGTGCTGTTGAAACCTTTATTGAAAATGATAGAACAGCAGGTTTTGTATTGGAAAATGCGCCATTATTTAGAATTGCATTGTTAAACATTGGCAACAACCGAACACGTATGGTATTTACAAACCATCATATGTTGTGGGATGGTTGGTCGTTATCGAGATTAATGAGTAGTTTCATGTCGAGTTATGCACAATTGGAAGCCAACGGAACGCTTCCTGTATTACCGTTTGACAACTATGGAGCGCACATTCGCCATATCTCAGGAATGAACGAAATACAAGGAGAAAACTATTGGAAAAAGTATTTGGCAAACATTACATCTCCAAGTTATTTGCCATTTATCAACGATACAGCAAAGCGTAACAAGATTTTCGGAAACACGGAACACGATTTTACATTTTCAGGCGACATTCAAGCATTTACGGAAAAGCATCACATTACCATGAATACTTTGATACAAGGTGCTTGGTCGTACTTACTATCAAAATATACCAATCAAGAAACGGTTGTATTTGGTGCAACAATTTCTGGAAGAGATTCAGGAATTGAAAACGTAGAAGACAAAGTTGGGTTGTATATCAACACGATTCCTGTAAGTACTACGGTAAAAAGTGATACAAACATCACAGATTGGTTGCAAGAATTACAAAAAGAACATACAATTGGTAGAGAATCGTACGGTTTTATGTCGTTGAACACGATAGAAGCACAAAGTGATAGTAGCGGTTCTTTATTTGATAGTATTGTTGTATTTGAAAACTATCCAGCAGAAGAAATTTCGTCAGAATCAAGTTCAAAATTCATGATCGAAAATGCCAAAGGTGTCGAACGTAATAACTATTCACTATCGTTAAGTGTTTTTCCAGCAACGGAAGGAATTACCATCCGATTTGGATACAACAATACGGTAATTGCTGACGAAACCATTGCAATGATCAAAGGACATTTGCACACAGTATTGCAAAGTTTCCTGAACGATGTAGCAACTATTGGCGCTATTGAATATGTGCAAGAAGCGGAAAAGAAACAAATTCTAACGGATTTTAGTACGATAAAAGCAAGCTATCCAAGAGAAGAAAATGTAGTCAGTCTGTTTGAAGCACAAGTGGAGAAAACACCAAATGCTATTGCCGTTTGTTATGCAGATGTACAACTTACGTATAACGAACTCAACACAAAAGCAAATCAGGTAGCGCATTACCTAAAAGAAAGCTACAACATTACCAACAATGATTTTATTGGTATCATGATGAAACGTTCCGATTGGATGTTAGTTTCCATCCTTGGAATCCTAAAATCGGGAGCAGCTTATGTACCAATTGATAGCAACTATCCAATGTCGCGAAAATCATTCATGGTTCAAGACACAAACATCAAAGCATTACTCATTACTTCGGAAGACGTATTTGAAGCAATGGAACTCAATGTAAGTCTCTGTTCTGTTGACATAGAATACAACACGATGGTAACTGATATGCCACATACTGAAAATATCAAAATTGACAGAAAACCGTCCGATTCGGCATACGCTATCTACACTTCTGGAACTTCAGGAATTGCTAAAGGAAGTCTCATCACGCATGAAGCTATCGTCCGATTGGCACATATGACGCAATTACCGTTAAATGATGCAACACGTATATTACAAATGGCATCCATTTCCTTTGATGCGGCAACATTTGAAATTTGGTGCGCATTGCTAAATGGAGGAGAAGTTATAGTATATCCACATGATGAAGTCGATTTAGAACTCATCAATGATACCATTCAAAAATACAATGTAAATACTACATGGTTTACCTCAGGTTTATTAGATCAATGGGTTGAAAGCGATATTGCTGCATTACCATTACAATACATGTTGTGCGGTGGTGATGTATTAACGCCTTCCAGCATTTCGTTACTTTATGAAAAATTACCTGAAATTACCATCATAAACGGATATGGACCTACGGAAAATACAACCTTTACGGCTTGTTATCGCATTCCAAAACATGCCGAAACTTACAAAAGCATTCCAATCGGATATCCAATAACAGGAACTTCTATCTACATTCTTGATGACAACTTAGACATTGTACCTATGGGTGTTGCAGGCGAATTATGTACTGGCGGCGCAGGTTTATCCAAAGGATATTTAAATCAACCAGAACTTACGCAAGAAAAATTCATTGATAATCCATTCCAAAAAGGTTCGAAACTCTACAAAACAGGCGATTTAGTAAAATGGTTGCCAAACGGAAGTATCGCATTCATTGGACGAAAAGACAATCAAGTAAAAATTCGTGGCTATCGTGTAGAACTTGGCGAAATAGAAACGGCATTAGAACAAATTGAAGAAGTAAAGCAATCGGTAGTTTTAGCGTTAGATGACGAGCAAGGCGGAAAGCAATTGGTAGCATACACAGTTTCAGACGTGACGGTAGAAAGCAAATATCTACAAACACAACTTGAAGCGAATCTTCCTGAATACATGATTCCGAAAGCTTATATCAATCTCACACAATTTCCACTAACAACCAACGGAAAAGTAGACAAAAAAGCGTTGCCAGCGCCAAGTGTAGAAGCATATCAAACAAAAGCATACAAAGCACCAACAACGGAGCAGGAAATACAACTTACAGAAATTTGGCAAGACTTACTTGGTATTGAACAAATCGGTACTGAAGACAACTTTTTTGAATTAGGTGGCGATTCCATCAAAGCGATTCAGTTGGTCAGTAGAAGTAAATCAGCAGGTTTATTTTACAGTGTAAAAGACATATTCCAATACCAAACCATTTCAGAAATTGCCAAACAACTCAAAGAAGCGGATACTGTAATCCAAGAAAGTGGTGTCTTAGCAGAAGAAGTGCCATTGCATCCAATTCAAAAGCAATTCTTTGCACATGACTATGTAGAATTCAATCACTACAATCAAGCAGTTTTACTCACAATTCCGAAAACAATAACACAACCAACACTAGAAACGGCAGTTGCCAAAATTTGCAAACACCATGATGCATTACGATTCAACTATACAAAAGTTGAAACGAGTCATGATCCAGTTCAAACTTATGGTACGCACGAAACAACGTTACAAGTAGAAATGATCTCGGACGTTGCCGAAATTACCTCAGTTTGTAGCAAACATCAAGCTAGCTTAGACATTTACGAAGGCGATATTGCACGTTTTGTTTGGATGCAAACACCTGAAAACGAGGAAAAAGACAGAATCTTCATTGCAATACATCACTTGGCAGTAGATGGTGTTTCTTGGCGAATCATCTTGGAAGATTTTCAAAATCTCATTGAAAACGAACATACGTCGCTTCCTGCAAAAGGAACTTCATACCGTCAATGGACTACAGAATTGCAAAAATATGCAGATCAAATTGCCACTACAGGCGAACATAACTATTGGAAAAAAGTACTCGCAAACTATAAAACGTTACCTGTCGATGTTCCTTACACAGAAAAAATAACCAACAACGAAACTGAAAGTTACAGTATTGCTATTGCCAAAGAAAAAACTCAAACTTTATTGCAGGAAGTCAACAGTGCATACGGAACTGCAATAAATGACGTATTGCTTACCGCATTGGCAGTAGCGTTGCAAGAATATGTAACAGGAAAAAGCTTGGTAATTGCCATGGAAGGTCACGGACGTGAAGAACTCTTTGACGGTGTCGATATCAACCGAACCGTAGGCTGGTTTACAAGTATGTATCCTGTGTGTTTACAACTCAATACGGCAGATAACATAGGAACACTTTTGGCTGATATCAAAGATATGTTACGACGCATTCCAACCAAAGGAATTGGTTACGGCGCATTACGCTACAGCGCTAGTGATTCGGATGTACGAGAAGAATTGAATGTCGCTTACGAAGATGTTATTTTTAACTATTTAGGAAGTTTTGATAACAGCGTTTCGGATGAAAAAGAAGGATTCATCAGTTTTGCAGATGAAGCTTCGGGAGAAACAACAGGAAGTAACAATGCAAATCCGCACAAACTCTCCATCAATAGTATGGTTGTAAAAGGCGAACTGCAACTCGATTGGAATTACGATGCAAAACGATATCACGAAGCAACCATCAAAGAATTTGCAACACGTTACCTAGACGCCATTGATGAAATTATAACACATTGTACAACCGTAAAAGCCAAAACAAAAACGGCGCATGATTTTGGATTGCCAACCGAAATCTCAAACACGGAACTTATTGAATTTAAAAAACTTGAAGTGCATCCATATGAAATAGAAGACATCTATCCGTTAAGTCCATTGCAAGAAGGATTATTATTTCACAGTCTATACAACAACAATACGGCGGCGTACATAGTACAATTTCAATGTGATATTGTGGGTGAGTTTTCAAGCACTTCTTTTGAAAAAGCATGGAAACATCTCATGGAAATGCATACCATTCTCCGCACAGGAATTCACACGGAAAACATTTCAATTCCTGTACAATGTGTATACAAAGATGTCGCGGTTCCAATTACGACCTTAGATTACTGCGAACTTACAGCGGACGCACAAGCAACAGCATTGGAAACGTTCATACATGAAGATCGAAATATTGGATTCAACTTACAAAATGCGCCACTATTCCGCATCACACTCATCAATATAGGAAACGGACGTACCAAAATGATTTTTACCAATCATCACATGTTATGGGATGGCTGGTCACTTTCCAGACTCATGGAAAACTTCATGGAAACCTACGCACAATTTGAAGAAAACGGAATTGTGCCAAGCGCAGTTGTGGATAACTATGGAAGTCACATTCGTCACATCATTTCAAAAGATGAAGGACGCGGAAAAGCATACTGGAAATCATATTTGGCAAACATTACGGAACCAAGTTACTTGCCATTTATCAAAGACGTTTCCAAACGAAACAAACAATTTGGAAATACCGAACGCGAATTTGTACTCACAGCAGACTTAAACAAAAAAATATACGCTTTTGCAGAACAACAACGCATTACGGTAAACACACTCTTACAGGCAAGTTGGGCATACTTACTTTCAAAATATACGCAACAAAATGAAGTAGTATTTGGCGCAACAATATCTGGTAGAGATTCAGATGTAGAAGGAATTGACGATAAAATAGGTTTGTACATCAATACAATTCCTGTTGCGAGTACAATTGACGGAGCCGAAAACATTACAACATGGTTGCAAAACCTACAAAAAGAACACACAGAAGCACGAGAAGAATATGCATACTTACCACTAAGTACTGTAGAAAGACAAAGCAACATCAAAAGTTCATTATTTGATAGTTTAGTAGTGTTTGAAAACTATCCTGTAGAAGAAATCGCTGCCGACACCGAAACCAGTGAACGTTCAGGTTTTGGTTTGGAAGATGTAAAAGGAACGGAAAGTACGAACTACGCGCTATCACTCATCATTCTTCCTGCAAAAGAAGGACTTACCATCCGATTTGGTTTCAACAATACACTAATTTCGGAAACTACGATTGCAATGATTGAGTTGCACATAGAACAACTTTTGGAAAGTTTCCTAACAGCAAATACAATCTCTGATTTGCAGTACATCACGGAAAAAGAAAGTGCGGAATTATTAAATAAATTCAACAACACTTCCGTAGAATATACAACGGATGAAACTTTGATCTCTTTATTCTCACAGCAAGTTGCTGAACGTGGCAATGCAACGGCGTTAGTATTTGAAGAGGAAAAACTAAGCTATCAACAACTTGATGCAAGATCGAATCAAGTTGCAAACTATATAGTGTCTAAAGGTGTAAAAGCGAACGATTTTGTGCCAATCTGTGCAGAACGTTCACTCGAAATGTACATCGGAATCTTAGGAATTCTAAAAGCTGGCGCTGCATACGTTCCAATTGATACAAACAATCCTGTAGAACGTATTGAATTCATTATCAATGATATCAATGCAGAAGTTGTTTTGACAAGTTCTACACAAGCAGAACTTTTTAACACTATTGAAAAAGAAATTCTATGTTTAGATCAGCTTGAAGGAAAACAACTATCGAGTGAAGCAGTTGCAGTAACGATTGTTCCTTCACAACTAGCGTACGCCATTTACACTTCAGGAACTACGGGACTTCCAAAAGGAGTAAAAAATGCACACTCAGGATTACTAAACAGACTTTTATGGATGCGCGATGATGTAAACATTACAGAAAAAAGTGTTTTACTCCAAAAAACACCATATGTTTTCGATGTTTCCGTTTGGGAATTATTGATGCCATTAATTACAGGTTGTCAGCTCGTCATTGCAAAACCAGAAGGACACAAAGATCCAGTCTATTTGCAAAACACGATAGAAAAACATCACGTGAGTTTAGTACACTTTGTACCTTCCATGTTGGCAGTTTTTGTTGAAACTGTTGAAGCTGAAAAATGTAGCTCATTACAAAACATCATTTGTAGTGGCGAAGCATTGCCAGTGCAACTTGTGAAGGATTTCAAAGCAACATTTACAAACACAAGTATTCACAACTATTACGGACCAACGGAAGCCGCAATTGATGTCACTGCAATCAACTTAACAAATAGTGATTACGAAGTCACCATTCCAATCGGAAAACCCGTTGCAAACACCAACATTTACATAGTTGGCGAAGACATGCAACTGAGTCCAATTGGTGTTTCAGGAGAAATCCTCATTGGCGGCGTACAAGTTTCGGAAGGGTACATCAATCGTGAAGCACTTACAAAAGATAAATTCATCGAAAGTCCATTCAAAAAAGGCGAACGCGTATACAAAACAGGCGATATCGCACGTTGGTTACCAGATGGAAACATTGCCTACATAGGCAGAAAAGACGATCAAATAAAGTTACGTGGATATCGTATCGAACTCGGAGAAATCACAG
>NZ_LBMG01000077.1 GCF_001005315.1 Kordia jejudonensis | reverse complement strand
AATCGAAGATTCACGAATTCCTATTTAAGAACATAATGTCATATGAGCTAAAATGAAAATAAAACACTTAAAATACGGTGTTTAGCAGAGAATTTTAAAACTTAATTATAAATATGAGTGAATTACCTAAATCGAACTGAAGTTATTTATATTTTGTTTCAGGAAGCGACATAGCTTGTGGATACTTCTTAGCTCTACTAATCCTGTAATCAGCTTTTGCTTTGGACAACTGCCCTAATTGTTCGTAACAATATCCTCTACTATATTCCGCTTTACCATCTGGAAAAACTTTCGCATCAATTACACGTGTTAAATTGACAATAGCGGCTTCATATTTCTTTTCTATTAAATTGATGATTCCAATATTTTGAACCGATAAATAATCGTTTGGATTCGTTTTTAAAATACTAAGATATACTTCTCTTGCTTTTTGATATTGTTGTTTAGCAAAGAAACCATACGCCGTTTGATGTTTCGCTTTTATTTCAGCATCACTTAAATGCGATTTGAATTTTAACTTATCTAACACTTCTTTCTTAGCAAGCAGTAGTGTATAACTGTTTGCATTATATGCCAAAGCAGTATCTATTACAGCTAACATGCGCTTGCTATCTTTTGTTACACTATAAATCGTGTTGGCTTTTTGTTTCCACGCTACTGCATCTCTTGGACTCTTTTTAGAATATCGATCCATTACTCGCATTAAGTTAACGGTATCTTCTTCTTTTAAATATACTTTTCTAAGCACATCATAATTTGCTCTAAATCCTGGATAGTCTTTAAATACATTTTCTGCATAATATGTAGCACTGTCAATATTATCGTAGGCGTTGAGATATATTTCAGCTTTGAAGGCTTTGACTAAAAAAGCATCTTTATTATAGTTTTCAGACCTATTTAAAATTTCTAATGCTTCTTCATACTTTTTTGCTTTCACTGCATAATTCGCCAAATACACATTATTTACTGTTCCAATATAACTCAGCTGCGGATAATCAGTCCATTTTTTCTTTATACTCGCATATGAATTTTTTAACTTCTGATCTGTAAACAATGTTTTTCCTGATAAATCTTCTCTCATTGTTCGTTGCAATTGATACGATTTAAAAACTAAATAATTGGAAGCTATGGTTGCAAAACTAATTAAGAACACACAGCCAAAAAACACAAGATGTAGCTTTCCGTTGCTTGTTTTTTGTAATTCGAAAGTTTCTTTGCGTGAAAACAACAATATGAATACGGCAACGAGTAAAAAGTATAGTTGTACTGGCGGACGTTCCAAAGGAAAGTTTAACAACGCATCTAAAGTATATACAATAGCAGATCCTAGGATTACGACCAAAATAAATCGTTTTTCATACTGCTTTTCGCGACGAAACATTTTTACAAATAGAATAAAAGGAAATACAAACAATGACACATACAGTAAGAATCCTAAAATACCAGTTTCTGCTAGTTTTTCTATAAAGTCATTATGAGCGCGTCTCGGATTCATAAAAAGTCCTTCTCGATGTGAGAAATTCGCATAATGTTCTTTTTTTCCAATTGCTTTGTAATTTCCATAACCAACACCAAGAATAGGGTTTTCTTTGAATCGCAAAAATGCCAAATTCCACAGTGTAAATCTTTCAGAACCCAACTGTTTTTTAGTTTCTATTTTTACCGCTTTGGGAATTAAATCTTTTAGGTTATCTGCACCAGATTTAACAGCATCTCTTCCTTTAAAAAAATCGGCTTCACGAGATACTAAAAGTTCTTGTATTGAATTGCTAGAACTCTTGTCCAATCTATTCACATTTAACACTAAAAACCCTGAAAGAATAGGTAAAATTAACAAAATGGCAATTTCGCGTTTGAAAGGCAATTTATGCTTTACAACTCCATATACGAGGTAAGCAATGAAAAGGAAAAATATAATTGATGTAGACAATAAAGCCGTTCTAGCGGAAGCGAAAAACAATGCTAATATCACCATCAATACGACAACACCTGAAATGTATTTCCACACTTTTTTAAAATAAATGAAGCCATATACCACAAAAGGAAACTGAATCGCGAGATAAGCTGCATATATATTCATGTTTCCGTAATTATGTGGAAATAATTTCAAAAATCCGTGAGTTCGTGGACTGCTATAATTTCCTATGAAAAATAAAATAGCTTTCCCAGCAAAATACGCAAGAATGATTGTAACTGCCTTACAAGTGAAATTAAAAAAATAACGAGGATTTTGTCTGATAATAAGATACAAACAATACAATGCAACAATGATATTTACCAAGCGCGACAGATGTACCAAACTTTCACTAACATTTATGGCATTGAAGATTGATACACATCCAATGGTAAAAAAACCTAGAAATAGAAATAAAAACGTTTTGAAATTTTTATGAAAGGAAAAAGCATTAAAAAAAGTGTAGTTCTTAGCAATGAAAAACAAAACCACAACATTTAATACAGATACGTATAACCATTCTGGACCATCATAATCCATTGCGCCCATACTAGGTATAAAACCCGTGAAAAGATACAGCAAAAATAAAAATTTAGAAGTCGTAAACGTCGAGTTATCAGAAACTGTACTTTTTTGGTTATTCTTATTTTTTTTCATTGATCTAGTGTTAAAAAAAGGATGCGAATCTCAAAATTACAAGTCGCGCATTTTCAATTAATATTGTCTAAAGATGACTTACAAAAATAAAGTACGCGAAAACTTAAAATAATATGCCTTGTTTTTTCCAAAGAAACTTGAAATCTCGTTGAAAAGCAAAAAATAGCTTTAATTCCTGTTACAATTACAACTGATTTGATGCAAAAAGTGACACCGCATTCTATGAATAGTTAGTATCTTTGTAAAGATAGAATTCAGACTATGTTAGACATTCAAAAAATACGAAAAGATTTTCCAATCCTCCATAGAGAAGTCAATGGAAAACCCTTAATATATTTCGATAATGCGGCTACTTCGCAAACACCACAACAAGTAATTGACTGCATTGTAGATTATTATTCCAGATACAATGCCAATATTCACAGAGGTGTACATACGCTGAGTCAAGAAGCAACCGATGCGTATGAAGAAGCACGAATAAAAATTCAGCAACATTTCAATGCGGCAAAACCGTACGAGATGATTCTGACTTCAGGTACAACGGATAGCATCAACTTAGTGGCAAACGGATTTTCTTCATTATTAAAAAAAGGCGACGAAATCATTGTATCTGCTTTAGAACATCATTCAAATATTGTTCCTTGGCAAATGTTGTGCGAACATACTGGCGCTATCTTAAAAGTAATTCCAATGTTTGAAAACGGGAAACTTGATATGGATGCGTATGTTTCATTACTGAATGAAAACACAAAATTGGTCTTCTGTAATCATGTGTCCAATGCGTTGGGAAGTATCAATCCAATTGAATTCATCATCGAAAAAGCACATGAAGTAAACGCTGCTGTGTTGATTGATGGCGCGCAGGCTTCTCCACACATAAAAGCAGATGTACAAGCCTTAGATGTAGATTTCTATGTAGCGTCTGCACACAAAATTTGTGGTCCAACAGGTGTTGGCTTATTATATGGAAAAGAAGCTTGGCTAAACAAATTGCCTCCGTACAAAGGTGGCGGCGAAATGATTGATCAGGTTACGTTTGAAAAAACAACCTATGCAGGATTGCCACACAAATTTGAAGCCGGCACACCAAATATTTGCGGTGTTATTGCCTTTGGTGCAGCTTTAGACTATATGAATGACATAGGTTTTGAAGCTATTGCAAGTTATGAGCACGAACTTTTAGAATATGCTACCGAAAAACTTCTAGCTGTTGGCGATGTGACCATTTACGGAACGGAAGATAAAGTAGCTGTGATTTCGTTCAACATAGGCAACATTCATCCGTATGACATTGGGACAATTATAGACAAACTTGGAATTGCCGTTCGTACAGGACATCATTGTGCGCAACCAATCATGGATTTCTATAAAATACCTGGAACGGTTAGAGCTTCGTTTTCATTCTACAATACCAAAGAAGAAATAGACACATTTATAGAAGCGATCAAAAAGGCAAAAATGATGCTTTCGTAATAAAAATACTTAAAAACACCTTTCATCTACAGAATCGACCCATCCGTCGATTCTTTTTTTTGTAGTAAACTGAAAAATAAAGTTGCACTTTATCGAGAACGTCACTATGTACCACTTGTAAACTAAAACCTACTAAATTATTTTATTTACAATAAAACACACTAAATAATACATTTTATCTAAAAAAATAATTCATTTGTTAAAGGATTCACAAAATTTTATACATTTGATCGATTAACCCAAAAACTTAATTCAGGAAAATTATGAAAAAAATTTTTTTAAGTATGATTGCTCTTGCAGCAATTACAGTATCATGTAGTGACGACCAGACTGCGGATACGAATGAAATTCCACAAGAAGCGGTAGATATGAGTGACTTTTACTTATATACGGATGGAGAAGAAAAAGCGGCAGGCGGCTGTTTTAGTATGCAGAAATTAAATCAGCAATTAGACAAAGATCCTCAGTTATTTCAAAGAATGTATGATTTAGAAAAAAGATACAGACAAAACAACGCTAAAAAACCAGGAAATGGTAATGGAAATAACAACGGCGGTGGCGGAGATCCGGAACCACCAACAGATAACTTAGGTGTGGTAACTATTCCTGTATATGTACATGTTGTATATAGCAATAATAATGAAAACATCAGCGACGCTCAGATTAACTCGCAAATGGCTGTTTTAAATGATGACTTTAGAAGAAATAACAATGACGCTAACCAAACACCATCATTATTTTCTGGAGTAGCAGCGGATACTGAAATTCAGTTCTCATTAGCAGGAACATTTAGATATGCAAACTCAAGAACTTCTTGGGGAACGAACGATTTAGT
This sequence comes from Kordia jejudonensis, assembly GCF_001005315.1. Taxonomy (GTDB): domain Bacteria; phylum Bacteroidota; class Bacteroidia; order Flavobacteriales; family Flavobacteriaceae; genus Kordia; species Kordia jejudonensis. The sequence goes on along the minus strand of NZ_LBMG01000077.1, from coordinate 7,913 downwards.
AAAATCAACATATCCACCAGTAACACCTTCAACACACATGAACATTTGGGTATGTAACATTGGTGGTGGAATCTTAGGATATGCACAATTCCCAGGAGGAAACTCAGCTACAGATGGTATTGTAGTAGGACCACAATTTTTCGGAACAACTGGTTACGTAGCAGCGCCATTTAACGGAGGTAGAACTACAACTCACGAAGTTGGTCACTACCTAAACTTACGTCACATTTGGGGAGACGGAAGATGTAACAGAGATGATTTCGTTTCTGATACACCAAAATCTGACAGACCAAACTACGGATGTCCATCATTCCCAACAACGCACTGTCGTTCAACAGATATGACAATGAACTACATGGATTACACAGATGATGCATGTATGAATATGTTTAGTGTAGGACAAAAATCTAGAATGCGTGGCGTATTAGTTTCAGGCGGAGCAAGAGCTAGCTTAGTGAACTAATCAACTACAAGAGTGCTAAAATTAATATTGAAAGACGCCAAATTTGGCGTCTTTTTTTGTATCATTATAGTATTAAATTAAAAAAATTATGAAATATCTATTTTGTTTATTCTCTGTATTTTTATTTGCTGATGGTTGCAATGACAATGCTTCTGAAAGTAAAGCACAAGATGAAGTATCTATTGAGTACGAAGCTTCTACACGCGGATTTTATCAAAAAATAAATGTAAGTAAACAAGAAATTACGGTTCATAACGATAGAAGCGGAAAAGGTATTACAAAAGCCTGTAATGAAGCCGATTGGACGGAAATTATGGCGTTGTTAGACAATATTGATGCGGAAAAACTCAAAGAAAGTTATACAAATACAGATGATGTTGGACGTGATGCCTCAATTCCAGCAACTTTGGCAATAAAATACAAAGAAGATATGGTCAAAAACATCACTGTTCCTCATGGAAATCCTCCAAAAATAGTAGCGCCATTATTGAATAAAATTCAAGCAATGGCAAAAGCAGTTGATAAACCGTAATAGTTGTTGTATTTTTGCGTCTAATATTTTGATTGTGTAAACGGAGAAAAAATGACGATACAAGAAATACAAAATGAAATCGTAGACGAGTTTGCTATGTTTGACGACTGGATGCAACGTTACGAATATATGATTGACCTCGGAAAATCACTTCCATTAATTGACGAAAACCTGAAAAAAGATGAAAACCTCATCAAAGGTTGTCAAAGTAAAGTATGGGTGCATGGAGAAATGGAAAACGACAAACTTGTATTTACCGCAGATAGTGATGCCATTATCACAAAAGGAATCATTGCCATCTTAATCAGAGCTTTTTCTAATCAACATCCTAGCGCCATTATTGAAGCGAATACAAACTTCATTGACAAAATTGGTTTGAAAGAACATTTATCGCCCACAAGAGCCAACGGATTGGTCAGCATGATCAAACAATTAAAACTGTATGCAGTTGCATATCAAACACAATTAAATTAGAAAAAACAATGTCAGCAGTTACAATAGATACAGACGCTTTAGGCGAAAAAATAGTACGCGTTATTAAAACCATATACGATCCAGAAATTCCAGTAGATATCTACGAATTAGGATTAATTTATGATGTTTTTGTCAATGAAAACTACGATGTAAAAATATTAATGACGCTTACATCTCCAAACTGTCCCGTAGCAGAAACGCTTCCGCTAGAAGTAGAAGACAAAGTAAAATCGTTAAAAGAAGTAAACAATGCAACGGTTGAAATTACTTTTGAACCTGAATGGAATAAAGATTTAATGAGCGAAGAAGCAAAATTAGAACTCGGTTTACTATAAATATATGGCTGAAGAAATCATCAATAGAGTTGCGCAAAGCAAGCTAGTTACCATCGATTTGGAGGATTATTATCCTGCTGGAGAACGTGTGCTTTTTGACATCTCAGATTGGTTGATGGAAGGACTAATTTTACGTGAAAAAGAATTCCGAAAATATGCTGCTGCATACAATTGGTCACAACACAAAGGACATTACGTAGCACTTATATGTAGCACTGACGCTATTATTCCTGCTTGGGCATATATGTTGATAAGCGTATATTTGGCGCCTTTTGTCGAAAAAACGCTAATTGGTACCTTGGAACAAATGGAAACATCAATTTATCAAGAAATCATCAACAATTTGGATGTTTCTGCGTATCAAGATAAACCTGTAATTATAAAAGGCTGTGCTAACAAACCTATACCAGACAATGCATACACGATGCTAACTACAAAATTGCACAACGTTGCCAAAAGCGTAATGTATGGCGAAGCTTGCTCTTCTGTTCCACTCTACAAAAAAAGATAAATCGCGATAAAATCATTTAACAATCTGAAAATCATAGGTTTATTAAATTTATGGTGTTTTTGTGTTATCATGCGCAACCATTATCTTTGTTGTCGAAAAACCTAAAAATATTAAACATGAAAAAAATCGTATTTGCACTTGCATTGTTTGTAGGTATGTTTTCTATGAATGCACAAACGGAAGAAGAATTAAAAGCTCAAAAAGCTGAAAAACAAGCTGCCGCAGATGCACTTCAAGCTGAAGCAGATGCTATACAAGCACAAATTGATGCACTTCCAGGATGGGAAGTTGGCGCATTTGGAACCATTGGTGGAAGCATTTCAAGATTCAACAATTGGTATGCACAAGGAACACCCAACAACTCTTCAGGAAATATCGGATTTACGGTAAATGCCTATGCAAACTTAGATCAAGAGAAGTTTTTCTGGAACAACAGTGCCAACATCAACTTGGCTTGGGTAAAACTAGACGACAAAGACGATCCAACGGATAGCGACAAGTTTAGAGAAGCTACAGACGTATTTAACTTAAGTTCATTATACGGACGAAAAATAAGTGAAAAGTTCGCCATCTCAGGATTAATGGAATACAGAACAACAATCTTAAGTAACTTTAACGATCCTGGATATCTTGATGTAGGTGTCGGAGGAACATGGACGCCAATTAAAAACTTAATTGTAGTGATTCATCCACTAAATTACAATTTCGTATTCAGTGATAACGATACCGTATTTGAATCTTCATTAGGTGCAAAAATTGTAGCCGATTATACTAGAAAAATAAAAGCTATAAATTTCAAAACAAATTTATCGATGTTCCAAAGCTATAAAAGCAGTGACTTATCAAACTGGACATGGACAAACTCATTTAGCTACACATTGTGGAAAATGATTGGTGTTGGTTTCGATTTTGGTTTACGACAAAACAAACAAGAAGCTGTAAACTTCAATTTGGCACAAGGAAATGTAAACACTACGTTTGACAACGTAGACAATAAAATACAATCATTCTGGACACTTGGATTAAGTTACAACTTATAATAAACTGTCCTTTATTAACATATATCAAAAGCGCTTCCCAATGGAAGCGCTTTTTTAATTTATTTTTTATAATAAAACTACGGACTTACCGTACGTACTAGCTAATTTATTTTTGTAGTTTTCAACAACCTAAAATCAATAAATTATGAAAAAAGTAAATCTTACGTCGTTAAGACTTAACAAAAAATCCGTTTCTAACCTACAAACAAATACGCTTCATGGCGGTTTTGATAGAGAAACACTCACATTTATTAATGGACTTTGTCAATGTCCAGCACCATCAAGAGCAGATACGGCTAGCTGGTGTATATGCAAGTAATCAATACATATTAAGCGAACTTCGGTTCGCTTTTTTTGCGTTTACAATGTCTTTATAAAACGTTCTGCCACTACAATCTATGTTATCATAAAGACTATTTTTCTTCAAAACTTACGTTAACAAGATTCCAATTTTTCTTAACACACTTCCTCAAAACCCAATAAACACAATACTTTCAAACAATTTATAAGTTAATGATCGGTTAACGAACTCCTTTTGTATGGTTGGCAAAAGTGTTATTCTTACTTTTGAATTGTTGAAACTGACAAAACAGTTCATCACAACCAACCAAATGAAAAACAGAATTACCATACTCATCATTGCTTCCATTGCTACACTTATTGCATTATCTGGCATTCAGGCGTATTTAATAGAAAATACGTATCAATTGGAAAAAAAGCTATTTGTGCAAGAAACGGACGAAGCAATTTCTGATATTGACAATCATCCTGAATTAGATTCAATAACCGATAGTATTGGAGAAGAACTCAAAGCAAGTCTAAGTGACTATAAAAATAAGCGGATTTCGAAGGCTGCATTCATTCAAAAAATAAAAATAAAAGCCGATAGCGTAAATCCACAATATATGAAGCGCTACACTACGGAACTCGATAGTATCAATTTAGGATACAAAATTCGATACAAACGTCAAATTGTTAGTATTGTAACCTTTGACGGGAAAAAAACCGATTCTATTTTTCCAACCGCTACACAGCAAAATTTACTTATTCTCGGAGAAACATTTGACGATGCAGATGCACAAACCATCAAAAGTTCGCGCACGTTTACCGAGTTTGAATTTGTAGACAAACTAAATGACAGTGTGTTTATTAATAGTATTGATGTAGAAATTAAAACGAAAGATCTCATTGTCATTACCGATTGGAAAAGTATTGTATTTCGTAGAATGGCAACCTTGTTAATCTGTTCTGCATTGCTATTCTTGTTTGTGGTTGGATTGCTGTATTATTCCATCAAAAACTTAATCAATCAGAAGAAAATAACGGAAATCAAAACCGATTTCATCAATAATATAACACACGAACTCAAAACGCCTTTGGCAACTTTGGGTGTTGCTTCAAAAAGTTTGAAAAATAAGGAAATACAGCATTCGCCTGAAGCGTTTGAAAATACACTAAATATTGTAGATCGACAGAATACGCGGTTGCAAAAACTCATTGATCAGGTGTTAACGAACAGTTTGAGTTCGCAAGATATTGTACTCTCGAAAGATACCGTTGTAGACACTATCTATTTTAATGATTTGATAGCGGATTTCAAACTCGCTACACAGCAAAAATCATTACACTTGATCAATGATGTATGTGATGAAGATGTCATTTTACGTATTGATACATTTCACTTTACCACGGCATTGTTAAACATTCTAGAAAATGCCATTAAGTATGGAAATGACAAGGTAGAAATTCATCTTAAAACGGAAGTAAGAAACAACAAATATATCATTCAAATTACGGACAACGGATCGGGAATTTCTGAAAAAGATCAGGCACAAATTTTTGACAAATTTTACAGAGTAAGTCACGGTAATGTTCACAATGTAAAAGGACTTGGTTTGGGCTTGTATTACACATATCAAATTGTACATGCGCATCAAGGGAAAATTACAGTACAAAGTGAACTTACCAAAGGAACAACGTTTAGCATTATCATACCAATTAACTAAAAAAGATTCCATTTTCATGGGGAAATGTATATGAAAAAAATCAAAGTTTTATTAGCAGAAGACGATTATGATTTCGGAAGTATTTTAAAGCAATACTTGGCGATTCATGACTTTGATGTCGTTTGGGCAAAAGATGGAGACGAAGCATTGCATGTATTTTCCGCAACGAAACACCAAGAAAACAGCTTTGATATTTGTGTATTTGATGTTATGATGCCAAAACTAGATGGTTTTTCATTAGCTGAAAAAGTAATTGAAATTGACCCAGAAATTCCATTCATTTTCTTAACTGCCAAGAAGATGAAAGAAGACAAAATACGAGGATTACAACTTGGAGCCGACGATTATATCGTCAAACCATTTGAAGCAGATATTTTAGTATTACGCTTGCAAAACATATTAAAAAGAACCCAAAAAGTAAGTATTTCATCAAAAAACGAACAACATTGTACAATTGGGAAATATGTATTTGACGCTGTAAACTATCAATTGAAATTCAATGGAGAAACCCAACGAATTACGGAAAAAGAAGCGCAACTTATTCAGTATTTCTATGACAACAAAAACCAACTCATAAAACGAGAAGACGTTCTCGAAAATGTTTGGGGAAATGATGATTTCTTTTCGGGAAGAAGCATGGATGTATTCATCAGCCGACTCCGAAAATATTTTAAAAAAGATGCTAACATCGCTATTGAAAGTACACGCGGTGTAGGATTGACATTTAAAATCATCAAAAATTAAATATTCATCAACAAACGAACAAATGACTCGAGCATCAATCATAAAACATCAAAAACAAACTTGATAGATAATGATACGAGCTCCATTTGACAATTAAAAAATAGTAAAAATGAAAACATACATCATAACACTTATCGCAATCGTATTTGCTTTCAATGTAAGCAATGCGCAAGAAACACCAACGCCACCGAAAACGCCAACTACCAGCTCTACAAGTGTGAGTAAAAGCACTACAAAAAACGGAAGCACTTCTATTTCTATAAGTTACACAGAAGACGACTATAAATTGCGCGCGCGTTTTCCTAAAAATAAATATGTACAACTCAAGGAACTTATTGAAAAAGAGCTTGGCGGAAAAAATATGAATATTGGCAAAGGATATTCCAAATGGAGTAATGACGAAAAAGTATATTACATAAAACTTACGGAGAAAAGTCTTCGCATGACCGTAGATTTAGATGTGGCTTCGCCAGAACTAGCGGAGAAATTTTCAGCTTTAGGAGAAGATATCAAAATTATCATTTCGGGTACAAATGCGAGTAGCGAACAAGTACGTATGCAACGAAAAGCAGATCGTATGCGCAGTGAAGCCGTACGCATGCAACGAGAAGCCGAACGCTTGGATCGCCAAGTAGAGCTTGAAAAAAGACAGGTAGAACGGTTGGCAAAACGCACCGCAGAACAAGTGAAACGTGAAGCAAAGCGTGTTGAATTGCAAGCAAAACGACTAGAACAACGTGCAAAATTAGATCAGCAACGCATCAAACGCGATGCCAAACGTATAGAACTCGAAGCCAAACGCTTAGATATGGAAGCGAAACGTTTTGAAGAACAAGCACGTCACAAAGGTGGCGTGAGTTCTTACATTAAGCAATTACTAAACGATTCAAAAACGGTATATACGGTAAGCTCAGGAACAGCGAGTAATTGGATTTGGCCAGCAATTCAAAATCAATTGATTGAGAAGTTAACAGCCGATGGATTAATCACAAATGCTGATGAAATTACCCTGACGTCTGAAAGAGATCAATTGTATGTAAACGGAACACAGTTGTCTCAGCGTCAGAATGAGTCGTATCGAAAAATGTTGCAAAACGCAGGCATTCAACCAAGTGCAGATTTTTCATTTTACAAAAAAGGAAATCATATTGTGGTTGTCGGGTTGAATGCAAAAATCAAGAAGTTTTTTAATGACTTATACAAAAATAAGTATATCGCTTCTACAGATGAAGCTGTAAAAATAATGATCAACGGGAATTCAATCGTTCAAAATGGTACTACATTATCAGAGGAAAAAGTAGCTGCTTACAATGCTATTTTGCGGGACAATGGTATTATTCCTGCTCCTGGAAAATTCATTGAAATGAAAAAAGCGGGCAGTTACCGATTGGGTTATAGTTTGGGCAAAAACGGCATTGTCGGCACTTGGATTGAGGAGGATTAGTGATAGAAGTGATGTAAACTTCTAATTTTCGCTTCAACCCGAAAAGTTTGCATCACTTTACAAAAAGCTGAAGGAACGAATAATAATGTTTATTTTTTTCTTTTCTTCTTCTTAGAAACTTTTTCCGCCATGAGCAAAGCATTATACGCATTCACTATTTTGCCTGATTTGGAAAAGGAACAAGTTCTTTTTCTTTACTTGTAGAAGGTTTATTGACCATGATATCATACGAAACACCCGATTCCATGATAATTTGTTTTACTTCGGAAGCTGTTAGGTTTGGATAGTATGAACGGATTAGTGCGGCAACTCCAGAAACAATAGGTGCCGCATAAGAAGTTCCATCAATAAAAGAATACGTATT
>NZ_LBMG01000076.1 GCF_001005315.1 Kordia jejudonensis | reverse complement strand
AAAATTTATACTTTTACAAACATAGGAGCGATCTTGATTCTTGATTTTAGATTCAATTCACACATACATTAACTAGAAAACATAAAACTATGCAATTACGAATATGGAGCCTTTTGTTCCTATGCATAAGCTGCGGATTTGTCAACGCACAAACAAATGACATTACGATAAAAGTATTTTCAGCACACGAAAAAGAACCATTATTGGGCGCAAACGTGTTATTTGAAAACTTACAAAAAGGAGCAATTACCAATGAAGAAGGAAAAGCAATTTTTTCTGATATTCCCAACGGAACGCACAAACTCATGATCTCTTTTGTTGGTTTTAAAACGATAGAAACGTCCATTACATTTCCAACAACTAACGTACTTGAATTTTCTTTGGAAGAAAGCAAAGGCGCGTTAAATGCCGTTGTGATAGAAGCTACACGTAGTACACGTGACATTCGCAGAATTCCTACACGAATAGAAGTTGTTGGAGGCGAAGAGCTAGGCGAGAAGAACATGATGAATCCGACAAATATTTCCATGGTGTTACGGGAAAGTACAGGAATTCAAATGCAGCAAACATCGCTCAGTAGTGGAAATCAAAACATTCGAATTCAAGGTCTAGACGGACGATATACGCAATTATTACGCGATGGTTTTCCGCTTTACGGAGGATTTTCTAGCGGATTGAGCATTATGCAAATTCCTCCGTTAGATTTAAAACAATTTGAAATCATCAAAGGAAGTTCGTCCACATTATATGGTGGTGGCGCCATTGCAGGTTTGGTCAATTTAGTTTCCAAAACGCCTGATTTTGAGCCAGAATTGGACATCATGTTTACACAAACACACGCATTGGGAAGTACGGCGAATGTCTTTTACAGCAAGCGAAACGAAAAATACGGAGTCAGTTTATATGCTTCAGGAAACTATCAAAAAGTGTATGATCCGGAAGATGATGGATTTAGCAATTTGCCTGAAACTACTTCTATTGCATTTAACCCAAAATTCTATTACTATCCATCGGAAGATACTACCTTTTGGATTGGCTTAAATGCGAGTTATGATGACAGAATTGGTGGCGATGTCAATACTATTGAAAATGATGGAAATGCTACATTTCAGTATACGGAAGAAAATATTTCACAACGTGTAAGCAGTCAGGCAGTATATACCACACAACTAGATTCTGCGCGTGTTTTCACGATAAAAAATAGTTTTTCATTCTTTGATCGAGAATTAAATGTACCTAACTGGCAGTTTAGTGGAAAACAATTAAACTCCTTTACTGAAGTAACATTACAGCACAATTATGATAAAAACGATTGGACGCTTGGCGCAAATTTATATACGACAAATTTTGACGAAAATGACAATTCGCCACTGCAACGCGATCAAGATGATGTAACATTTGGCGCTTTTGTAAACTCAAACTTCGATTTATCAGAGAATTGGATATTAGAAACAGGTTTGCGAACCGATATTGCAAGAGGTTGGGGAATATTTGTACTTCCGAGAGTTTCTTTATTGTACAAAAATGATTCGGGATTTTCCAGTCGACTCGGTGGTGGATTAGGATACAAAACACCTGATTTATTTACGGAAGAAGCGGAATTTATAAACTTCCAAGATATCTTACGAATTGATGAAAACATATTGAAAGCAGAGCGTTCATATGGTTTAAACCTAGATTTTAATTACAAAACTAGGCTTTTTGATGATACGATTGGTTTCTCTATCAATCAATTATTTTACCTGACATCAATTGACAATGGATTATTGTTGAACTTGAATGCAAACAACTTTTTTCAATATGAAAATGCGGATGGAAATATTTTGAGTAAAGGTGCTGAGACGAATATTAAATTCTCGTACGGACATTTTAAATGGTTTCTAAACTATGCATTAATTGACGCTACGTTGAATTACTTACCTGGAAATCCTCAAAAACCATTAACAGCAAAGCACAATGGCGGAAGTGTTGTTATGTATGAAACGGGTACGTGGCGTTTGGGCTATGAAACGTATTATACAGGAACGCAATTTTTATCAGATGGTACAGAAACTAGAGATTTTGTAAGTATGGGATTTTTAGCCATGCGCAACTTTGATTGGGGCGGCATTTACGCCAATTTCGAAAACTTTACAGATAGAAGACAAAGTCGTTTTTCATCATTAACACCACCAGTCACAAACAATGCGGCGTTTCCTGAAATCTATGCGCCAACAGATGGTTTTATCTTCAGTTTAGGAATTATCATCAAACCATTTGGAAATCATAGTGAACATCATGATGACCATTAAATAGTATTGAGAATTGAGATATTAGTATTTAGAGTATTCTCAAATTAAAAGAGGCTGTCCGAAAAGTTAAATTTTCGTCAAACCGAACTTGATTCGGTTTCTCATAATCATTGAAAATCAGTGTGATGAGATTCTGAATCATTTGCTGAATCAAGTTTAGTACATGATTCAGAATGACGCTTTTTTATACTTTTTGGACAGCTTTTTTTAGTTATGCTAAGTTTAAATTTTCTTCGTTAAACCTCAAAAGAATACTACTGTTGAATTGGGATTGTATGTTTTTTATTTTTAAATACAATAAAATTTTTCTAATCAAATTACTTCCAAAATACTAACAATCTGACAATCTAAGTTGTTTAAACTAAAACTGTAAGAATTTATTTCTTATTTTTAGAGAGTGTAAATTCCCTCGAAAATAAAATTGGATGTCAATAAAGCTAGAATTTAAAAGTAAAATTGATGTATTTGACTTTATATATGCCGAATTTGGATTAGGATCTGAAGAGTATAGTTATAAATTTAATGCACAAGAAGAACTCACTGAGTTAGATCTGTCTGAAAATGAATTGGATACTATTAGTGGGCTGTCAAATTTAACGACTTTAGAGCGATTATATTTGCAAAATAATCAATTGACCGATATTACGAGTTTATCCGAACTTACGTCGTTGAAAATATTATTTCTTTCAAATAATCAATTGAATGATATTAGTCCTCTATCCAAGTTAACTTCGCTGGAAGTATTAGACTTTTCAGATAATTTACTGACAGATACAACTATTTCGTCTTTATCAGAATTAGTGGATTTAGAAGAATTATACCTTTCCAATACACAATTGACTCGTATTGACTTTTTAGTAAACTTTACTTCCTTACGCGTATTAGATATTTCTGAAAATAAACTAACAGATATTAGTGTTTTATCTGCATTGAAATCATTAAAGTTTTTACATCTCAATGCGAATCAAATTAGTAATATTGACGCCTTAGCATCTTTAACAACGCTGAGTTATGTAAATCTGTATGGCAATCATATCACTGATATTACACCTTTAGCTAATTTGAAGGAATTACGCTTCTTAAGCCTTTTTAATAACAAAATTGTAGATTTAAGTCCATTAGAAGGTTTAACATCACTCGAAATGCTGTCTATTCATGACAATCCCTGTGTAGAAGAAGATATCATTGATCCTCAAAATAATCATATTGACTTTTTAAACTTATGGTTGGCAAAAAATAAATTGAAAGATAAAATCTTTGTATTGTTGCCTAAAAAAGTCGTTTTTCTGGGGAATCATGCTTCTGGGAAATCGAGTTTATTGCACTATTTACAACATAAAAATTATGCTCCTGAAACCTCAACCACGCATGTTTTAAATGTAGTGCAACATCAATTAAATGACACTGAAAGTGCAACATTAAAAACGATGTTTAGTAATATTTCTGGGATACAAGATATACTTCCTATGATGTATTATGATTTTGGTGGTCAAGATTTTTATCATGGTCTGTATCAGAGTTTCTCCTCTAAAGTAGCTTTTCAAATAGTTGTTTACTGTGCTGACCAGACAGAAATAGAACTTGTGAAAGATTCTAAAAAGTACGATACGTATAAATATCCGTTGTCATTTTGGCTCAAAGAAAAAGAATATCTTGAAGCAGGAGCCAAGAATCCTTATTTTATTGTGGAAAATAAAATAGACTCGAAAGAAAATAACGCTTTCGTAAAACAGTACCCAAATATTTCTGACTTTGTAGCGCCTAATGGGATATTTCATGTGTTTTTAAAAGCATTAAACGAAAAAAATCCTTTAAAAGAACAATACAATAAATTACAACTCGAATTTCTTAAGAAGCAATTATTACAAGAATTGTATGAACCACAAGAGATTTCTAAAAAGGTAATCGAATTTTATAAAGAAATATATAATGACAGTATTTTAGATGAACTAATTATACGTAATATTGACAAGTATACTTCAAGAATCAAGGGTATTTCTGAGCAAAATATGCTAACGCAGTTGCAATTACTTGAAAATTCGGGCGTGTTATTTTTATCGGCAAATCAAACGGAAGTAATTGCAAATCCAAAGGCTTTCATCAAGTATATCCATAAGAATGTATTGAAGAAGGAAATAATTTTCAACAAAAAAGGAAGATTATCTTTTCAGGATTGGAAAACTATCAATAATGGAGTGCATGCAAAACGTGTGGAAGCATTTATGCTAAAGCAGAAAACAATGTTTATTGATGCGTACACTGAAGAATACATTTTTCCGAATTATTTGCCATTGTATGTACAAGATGAAGAACGTTATTTTCTTAATATAACCGCAGTGCATTTAGCATTTTCTATACAATTTGATTATTTTATACCGTTTGGTTTCATAAATGTTTTAATTCATCATTTTGGACAAGAACCAAATAAAAAGAAATTTTGGCGCGATGCTATTTACTTTATTCAGCACGAAAATGGAGTTCCAAAGGCAAATGTTTTTATTGTAATCAATATTCCAAAGTTATGCATTGATATACACGTTGAAAAACGTGATGATAGTTTTAATATTCAACAATTCAAAAAATATTTATGGTTGTGCATGACCAACTTGTATGTACAATACTCATTAATTTCGTGGGAAGAATTTAAAAAAATAAAGATTACTAAATCGGTAGGAATTACAAAGGAGGAAAATATTGTGATTGGTAAAGAACTGTTTACTCGAAATGCATTTCCGAAAAATATTAAGGTATCGCTAGACGGAGATTATTACATATCCATTTCTAAACTTGAAGTATGTATCGACTCTAATGAATACCATATACAGCTTGCAAATACGAAAAAAAGAACAAAACTATTTCCTCTAAATCAATTTCAATTATTTACAGAAAAAACGATTAAAAAAATGAAGAAGATTTTTATTTCTTATTCCAATGCGGATATCTATTACAAAAAAGAATTAGAGAAGTTTTTAAAGCCATTTCAAAAATTTCAATTAGCAAAATCATGGAGTTGTGAAGAAATAACACCTGGTTTGTGGGACGATCAAATTCAAGAAGAATTAGAAAGTTCTGATATTGTAATTTTTATGATGTCTATGAATTTTGCTTCGTCAGATTATATCTTAAAAGATGAAGTATACAACACATTTCAACAGATGGCTGAAAAACCAGAGAAAAAAATTGTGTGTGTATTAGTTAAGCAGTTTCCTTGGAATTTCTTTTCCTCTTCTTCCTTAAAAAATATTTTTAATATAAAAGATGGCGACATCAGTGATGCTGATAAAGCAGGTTTTGCATTAGCTAATTTACCCACAAATCAATTTATACCATTTTATACAGACACATCTAGTGAAAATAAAAGTGATCATAAACGCTATTTGAAACCAATCAATCAATGGAAATTTGAAGAAGAAGCATATACACAAATCATTGAAATTTTGGGCAAAATAATATAGTCTCTGTTAATGTTTTCAAATAACCAATTTGTGCAATTTTTAATATTCTACACAAAAAATTTCAGGCAACATTTTTAAATTCTACAAAATAAATAAAGTGTTATTTTTCTGTATTTCAATCATTTATACAAGTATTTGTCTTTTCTTCTGAATGCATCAAAGAATGGCTGTTTTTTTATAGCTTACTATCAAAAAACCGACATTTTGTCGGAAATGTAATAGTATTAAACGGTATTGTTATATGCTTGCAAAAAAAATGCAGCTACTTTTGTTTTGTAAAATTATAGTATAGTAAACCTTTGCATTTACATAAAATTGATTTATAAATAAGCATACGTAAAACAAATCATTTATCAACCAATTTTAAAAACTAGTCAAATGATAAGGGGAAATAACATCAAAAAAATACTAGCCGTCGGCACACAATTATTTGTGATAATTTGCTGTGCTGCACCATCAGTTAGTCCTAAAGAAGCTCAGATAGCAGACGTTAACGAAAATAGTGTTATCCATCACTTTCCAGTTGCTTTAGATGCTGCTGTTAGGGAATTGAATAATGTAAATGATTCTGAAAATTTTAGGTCATATTACACTGAAGAATTGTTATCTAAAAACTAAGATATTATGAAAAAATTAGCCATAACCATCTTGTTTTTTGTAGGCTCTTTTAGTGCAATTGGACAAGTAAAAGATAGCATTTCGGATGCATTAAAACTTCAAATTGAAAAGGCAGCAACAAATGTTGAAAAAATTCCATTGTTGCTAAAATTAGCGGATCATATGTCTACATTTGATGTAGATGCAGCACGTCAGGTCGCTTTGAATGCTCAGAAGATCATTGAGACAAATACGGATGAAAATGTGCACTATCAAAAACAAAAAGCAACACTTTTTCAAACACTTGCTGTATGTGACGAACTGCAAGATAATTTAGTAGCATCACTAGAAAATTTACAAAAATCTATAGACATTTTTAGTAGTATCAATGACTCTTTAAATTTAGGAAAATCATATCGAATTAGAGGTTCGTTATCTATAAAAAATAGAGATACAATTGCTGGGAGAAAATATTTTAGAAAGTCGATTGATATTCACAAAAAAATAAATGATTCTGTAGGAATCTCAAAATCGTACATTTACTTAGGCGTGTCATTTTTTTACGATGCTAAAAAAAGAGATTCGATGCCTTATTATACCAAATTGGCAAAAACGTATGACAATTCTTTGGAAACTCAGATAAATGCAGACGCCAATTTAGCATCGTTTTTTCTGTATGATGGTAATTTTGAAAACGCTAGAATGACTTATGAAAGTTTGATTGGTCCGCATAAAAAACTTAAAAAGTATTTAGGATTAAGCAGTTGTTATCAAAGTCTCGGGTCTGTATATGCATTTTTAAATAATAAAGAAAAATCATTACAAGCATTAGACAGCGCTATTGCGTATTCAAAACTTACAGGAAATAAAAGTTTTTTAGTGTCTCAGTACGAATCGAGACGAAATATCAATTATCACTTTAAAGATTACAAAGCTGCAATTAAAGATTTTAATTTGTTTAAAAAGTATTACGATTCCGTGAATGATTTACAAGAAGCGAAGCGTTTTACGGAATTGGAATTAAGTTATGAATTTGAAAAAGAAAAAGAACTAGCCACTATTGCACTAGACAACGAACAAGCCAAGAATACATTATACTTTATTTTACTGTTTATCACGATCATTGGTGCTGCAATTACATTTATATTGATTCGGAAAAATAGTAAACAACGTTTGCACATTACTCAAAATGAACTACAACTAAAAGAAGTTGAAAAACTCAAAGCTGATTTAGCACTTGCAAATAGGGAAAAAGAACTCAAAAAAGTAGTCATAGAAAACTCCATCACGGAAGAAGTATTGAATAAAACGTTGGATGATATCAAACAAATTATCACGTTTGAAAATGAACGGGAACGACAAGCAGCACTAAAATCATTATCTGCTTCTTTATTATCGGAAACTACAGCCAAAAGTTCAACTTCAAGTTTGCAAAACTATTTAGATAAAGTAAATATCGACTTCAAAATACGATTAGACTCGCAATTTTCAGTACTAAAACCGAAAGAAAAAGAGTTGCTTTGCATGATGAAACTTGGATTGAGTTCAGCAGAAATTAGCAAATTACTCAACACAACATTGGCGTCTATAAAATCTTCAAGATACCGAATTCGTAAGAAACTAAACCTAGATTCTAGCGATGATATCATTGCTTTTATTGAAACCCAAGAGACTTCAAATTTGAATTCCTAAACAATACAATTCAGATACTTCAAGAACACGAATGAAATACCTACTATTGCCGTTTTTTTACGCAATAATTAGGATTTAATTTATTGTAAATCAGATTATTATTAAGTTGATACCTTTTTGATACCACCTAAAACTTGTAACAAATCCGACATAGAATTTTCTTTGTTTACGATTAAAAAATCAACAATTGAAAAGTACTAAATACGCTGTTTCAATTCAAACTTTTTTAATCACGTTTTTACCAGAAAACTAAATATTCCATATCATGAAAAAAATAGTAACAATTATCCTATATATAAGTATCGTTTGTTTGGGAATTAGAATAAGTAGTGCGCAGACTGCAAATCCAGAAGGTGGCGGATCAATTTTTATTGTTGATGGCATCGAATATGAAGCTATAAATTTTGATCCAAACGAAGCAATACTCAGTTTCGCAGATCCAGAAGGTGCATTTACTGTGCCAAGTGCTGTAACATTTCAAGGCGTTACCTATAGTGTTGTTGAAATTGAGAGCTCAGCTTTTTTTGAAACACTGATCACAAGTATTACGCTTCCGGCTACTATTAGAGAAATAGGATCTTTTGCTTTTGAGTCTTCAACAGTAGCACAAGTAACTGCCTTGGGTACTACGCCACCAACGCTAGGGTCTTTTACTTTTGACGATCGTAGCGCTATTTCGTTAACGGTTCCTACAGGAAGTGAAGATGCTTATTTAAGTAACGGATGGACGGGTTTTGCAACGATTAACGGAATTAATCCAAATTTTGAAGTAAACAATATCACATACAGTATCAACTCACAAGCAAACAATACAGTAAGTATTATTGACAGTTCCATCACGGGAGTTGGTGTAACCATTCCTACTACAGTTACATTTAACAATATAACATATACCATTACTGAAATTGCAACTGACGCGTTTAAAGATAATCAACTAACGAGTGTTACTATTCCCAATACCGTTACAAAAATAGGAGAGAGCACTTTTGAAAATAATCAATTAACGAGTATTACGATTCCTAGCTTAGTCACCACATTGGGAAGGAGAGCATTCAATACGAATCAACTGGCTAGTGTTGTATTTCCTGCAAATTTAACAGAAATGGGAGATCGTTGTTTTGAAAATAACCAATTAGCGAGCATAAATATTCCAACGGGAATTACATTCTTAGATTTTAGAGTTTTTCATAACAATAACTTAACGAGTGTTACGATTCCTGCGAATATTATAACTATTGATCTTTCAGTATTTACAGGAAATCCTATTACGACTATAGATGTATTGGCTACAACACCGCCAAGTGTCACAACAATTTCCTTTGACAATGAAAATACGATTGATGTAACAGTTCCCGTAGGAACAGAAGCAGCCTATCAAGCGTCAGATTGGAATATATTTGCGACCATTAATGGAATTATAAATTTTCAAGTAGGAGTAACGTTTACCGAAAATAACTTTAATTATGAAATAACATCCTTAAATCCAAATGAAGTAGCAATTACAGGCGGAACAAATATTCCGAACGATTTAATTATTGATGCCAATGTAAGCAATCAAGGATCAACGTTTACGGTAACAAGTGTAGGCGTAAGTGCTTTTGAAGAAGGAACACTTACAAGTGTACAATTACCTAACACCATTAGATTGATTGATGATTTTGCCTTTCAAAACAATCAAATAGGAAGCTTAACAATTCCAACAAGTGTCACACGAATTGATTTCAGAGCATTTCGACTCAATCAAATCGGAGGCGATTTGGTCATTCCAAATTCAGTAACTTCTTTAGGAAATGGTGCTTTTGAATTGAATAACCTAGCTAGTGTTACCATTTCTGAAAATATATCAGCTATTGGAAATCAGACGTTTAGAAACAATCAATTAACAACGGTGACCATTCCAGCCAATGTAAATTCGCTGGGAAATAATTGTTTTAGAAGCAATCCATTAACAGAAGTTATCGTTCTAAATACAACACCACCAACTATTAATTCTGGTAGCGGAGATTCTTTTCTAAACATTAGAGGAAATATAGCATTGACTGTTCCCGCAAATACAGAGTTGAATTATTTAACGAATGGTTGGACAGGTTTTGCCTCAATAAACGGAGAAGATGCTTCATTTTTCAATGAATTTGAAATGAATAATATTACCTATAAAATTAACAATTTAACTCCAAATGAAGTTGAAACAGCAGACACATCTATTACGGGAGCACTAACCATTCCAAGTACGGTAAATGATGGTACAGAAAACTATGAAGTTACCATAATAGGCAATAGTGCTTTTAGAAATAAACAACTCACATCAGTTACGATGCCTAATAGCATTACAAATATTAGTACAGATGCTTTTCGTGACAATCAACTAACTTCTGTAGTCATTCCAGCTTCAGTAACAAACATTAGTACAAGAGCTTTTCAAGATAATCCACTCTCAGCGTTTATTACAGAAGCTGTGACGCCACCGACAGTTAACAATCAATCAAATGGAAACAATTCGTTTACCAATCGATCTACAATTGAAGTTTTTGTGCCAACTGGTACAGCACAAAATTATATAAATAATGGTTGGACAGGTTTCAAATCAGTCCTTGGCGTTTCCAAAGCATTGGTGCTAAACGTGTATTTACAAGGAGCTAGCTTAAATCCAACTACAGGAGAAGAAAACTTGATGCGTGACGATTTGCGTGTTGCAGGATTACTGCCTGGAATAAGTCCGTATGGAGACGGTTTGCTAATTTTTAACAACACTTTTGTGAACAATACTACTGGTGAGGATGCGATAGTTGATTGGGTTTTTATCGAACTACGTGATGCAGCAAACAACGCAATCATTGTAGAAAGTACATCTGCATTACTGCAACGCGATGGAGATGTTGTCGGCATGGATGCTGTTTCGCCAGTACAATTTACGTCCGCTTTAGATCATTATTTTATCACGGTAAAACACCGAAATCATTTGGGCGTGATGTCTGCAAATACGAAAGAATTACTATCAGTAGCAAACACGCTAAATTTCAGTGATGCCAACAATCCAATTACATTTGGTAACAATGCACAAACTGATGCTGGAATGCCTGCAAGCAAAGTAGGAATGTGGTCTGGAAATGTAAACGGAGACACCATTGTACAATACCAAGGGGGAACACCAGATACAACGGCCATTTTATCAGCCGCTTTAAATGATCCTGGAAACTTTTTAAACTTTTCCACATTTATCATCAACGGTTACAATAACAATGATGTAAACCTAAGTGGTACTACACAATATGAAGGTGGAGCTGCAGATTCTCCGCTCATCTTACAAAACGTATTAGCACATCCAGGGAACTTTTTAAACTTTAGCACTTTTCAAATCCAAGAACAATTGCCACAAAACTAAATATGAATACCAGCACTAGAAATTAACATATTTGACACGCTTGGAAGTCTAAATGATATGAAAATAGCTAGAAAATTTAAACCGTTTTTTTCCTTTTTGGAGTTCAATTTTCCCCTTCAAGGAGTTTTACTAGGTATACATACAAGATATAACAGAAATTAGCGGAGTGTAATTCGTAAATTTTTAAAACATTAAAACTTTTCAAAAACCAACACAATTACCAGAAAATTAATAGTCATGAAAAAAATAATTATAACCATACTCTTACTTTGTATTGCAGCAACATGCTTTGCGCAAACATTTACTGTGGACGGATTCAACTATAACGTTATTTCAACCAATCCGAACGAAGTAGAGGTAACTGGTGGAACCGATGGTAGCAATCCGCTTACCTTTCGAAGTACAGTAACCGATAATGGAATTACGTATACCGTAACTACCATTGGTAATTCCGCGTATAGAAATGGTGCAAGTAATGTTGTTTTATCAAATACGATTACAACGATTAAATTTCGAGCATTTAGAGATAATGGCGGATTGACGAGCATTACGCTTCCAGCAAGTGTGACTTCCGTTGGAGGTGAAGCTTTTTTTGGAGGCGGATTAAATGAAGTTATAGCTTTAGGAACTGTGCCTGCGTCAATTTCAGGTAGTTCTTTTGGAACACGTAGTGGCGTAAGTTTAGAAGTTCCTGATGGTTTAGAAGAAACCTATCGTTTGGCAGGTTGGACAGGTTTTAATACCGTGAATGACGAAATTCCACTTGGAAATACTTTTAATGTAAGTGATTTACGGTACAGAGTTACATCACAAAATCCGCTAGAAGTTGAAGTTGCTGGTCGTTTAAATGGCATTGTTGATATCGTAATTCCGCCAACAGTTGTAGAACCACAATTTGGAGAAACCTATACGGTAACAGCCGTTGGGGATCGTGCGTTTAGAAATGCAGGAATCAACAGTGTTGTGTTTTCAAATACGATAGAGACTATCAAAAATGAGGCTTTTGAGAATAATAATTTAACGACAATTACACTTCCTGCTTCTGTAACATCGATTGCTACTGAAGCTTTTAATGACAATAATATACTCGTTGAAATCATTTCACAGGCAATAACAGCGCCTACACTTGGAACTAATAGTATTCGAGATCGTGGAAACATTGTTTTAACAGTGCCAAGCGGATCGGAAGCTTCGTATGTAAATGGCGGATGGACAGGTTTCTTTTCCATCAATGGAACACCTTTCATAGGTTCCGATTTTTCTGTAGATGGTTTTAATTATAGAATTAATGGTGTCAATCCCAATACGGTTGAACTAAGAGGTGGCGGAAGCGGCACGGATATAGTATTACCTTCTACAATCATAAAAAACAATATTTCATTTACCGTAACTGCTATTGGGCTTCGTGCTTTTAGAAGTAGAAATCTAAACAGCGTTGTACTACCAATCAATGTAGAAGTTATTGGAACAGAAGCGTTTGAGGATAATAACTTAACAACCATTACACTTCCTGCTTCGGTAACATCGATTGCTACGGAAGCTTTTAGAGACAATAA
>NZ_LBMG01000075.1 GCF_001005315.1 Kordia jejudonensis | reverse complement strand
CCATCAGTTCCTTCAAGTTTTCCTAAAAAAATAGATTGAATATCAGAAGTATAAAAACTTACGTTGATGTTTCCGTTTTTGTCTGAAACTAAAGCTGGCGACCAAAACAACGTTTTTCGGTTATCTGGAAACAGTTTGTCCTCTTCTTTGTCATACATTGGACTGTAAAATTCTTTCGTTGGATACACGCCTTTTATGTTGAAAAAGCCACGTTTCTTTTTTTCCGCTTCAATGGTTTCTTTTGAGGCTTTATAAATGACTTCGGTTCCATCATTTAGCTTGTATTTTTTGCCTTCTACTGGCGTTGGTCCTGCATAATGATTTTGACAATTTAAAATATCATATTCAAAACAGACATAATCGCCAACAACACCTTCAAAAATTACTTGATCGCCACGATCTTTCAGTCGATCTTTATAACCTGTGAGTTCTACTTCGTCTAAATAATTCGTTTCAGAAAAACTAAAAGAAGTGTCATAAGACGATTGTTTTTTTTCGTTAATTATGCGATCATCAAGTGGAAATAGAAGTTGCTTTTGAACGGTGCGTTGAAATATTTCCTCAAAAGGTTCGGTAATTTCTAAAAATGCTTCTGTAGGAATTGCATCTTTTTTGGACGATTTTGCCGCTGCGGGAATTGAAAGTTGTGGAATAAGCGTAATGCGTGAACCTGTAGCAGCTTTTTGAAACGCTAGTGGAATACTAAAACTGCCACCTTTATTTGCCTTAATGATCGCAGCAAGTTTTGGCAACAGCACTTGTACAGTAGCGTCAGCTCCATTTCGCAACGTACCCGATTTCATTCGATAATACGCACGACCCGTAACTTCTTCACTAAAAGGATCGGCTTTTTTGTATAAATTTTTGAGTAAATTGCCTGTGTTCCAGTTGTAATTTCGCCAACCTTGTGTCAATAAAACCAAGTCTAAATGCTTTTCGCGATTTTTGTTTTTCGTATCAAAATAATAAGAAGCATCATATACATGTCCTTTTAATTCTGAAAACAAATAGTAATGCGGCATCATGGAATAATCGTTGTTTTTCTTACCGTATAATTGATCATAAACACTTAAACTAAAATGTGCTCTTGCAGGTTTTCCATACTGATCTTTGACTGAAAATGTCAAATCGACTTTGTCTTTTTGTGTAAATAACGATTTTGAAACTGCTGTCAGCTCTACGTGCAATTTTTTATTAATATTTGCATATACCAAACGTTCCGTAAGTGGTTGATAACGATCGTTAAACAATGTAACTTCAACAATTCCTTGTGGTAATTTTTCCAATGGTAATTTAAATCGGACATGATCGCCGTCCAGTGATGCAATCGCCATCCAATACACATATCCGCGACTTTGTGCTCGGATATACACTTTTTTTAGCGTAACATTCGGTGTTTTGGTAATGGCAAAATGTATAAATGCAGGATCTCGTTTTTGAACCTGTAAGCGAAGTCCTTTTTTCTGAACGAGTGGGAGTTGAAAAACACTATCGAGCGCAGGATTTGAAAGTGTTACAGTATATTTTTTTTCGGGTTTTGGTGTAAATATAAATTTCCCCATTCCATAATGCATGGCTTTAAACGTGCTTAGTTTTTTTCCATCTTCATACAGCGTACCTTTTACATTTAGTGGTTTTCCATGATGATTTAGCGCTTTAAAAGCGACGGTATTTGGCAAGTTTTCTATCAAGCTTCCACCTTCAGGATACATTCCAAACTGAATGGAAGCAGGTTTTTTAAACGGAATATCAATAATATGATATACAACATCTTGCTTGTATTTTACACGTAATTCTATAAATTCTGCCTTTGCAGTTTCATCTTCTGTAAATATGATTCTGGCTTGACCGAGCGAATCTGTTTTAACTTTTACACGTGCCAAACGCTCTTCGGTAGAGTAGATGTCGGCAGAAATTGCGGCTTCTTTCAGCGCAACTCTATTTCTTGAAAATATATCAACATCCAGTATAACTTCATCGTTTCTTCGGTAAGAATCTTCTAAGAACTCAGTATCAATCAGTATTTTAGGAATAATATTTTGTCGAATTTCAAAACGTTTTACTGCACTAATAGCTTCCGCATGGTTCTCAATCGTATTTTTGGTATGAACAATAAGTTGATAGTTGCCTTCTTCCAAAATTTCAGCTAAAAATAAATGACCATACGCAAATCCACTATTGGCAATGTACACTTCTTTGGTAATCATTTTTTCTTTGTTTTCTTCCTCTTTGAGCAATTCTACAAAGATTACTTCGGTTTCCGTAGAAATTTTTAAGTCGTTCGCATTTAAAATATAGGCTTTAAACCATAAGTTTTCGCCAGGTTCATATATGTCTTTATCAGTATGAATATATATATTCTCCTTGAGTTCTTTTTCCGCAAGTGATTCATGTTTTGTGACCAAGCGTTCGTTGGCTACATCATCTAAAACTTGTGCGTGACAACATAGACAACTTAGAAAAAATAGGCTAAAAATTACGGAGTAGTATTTCATATGTTATTGGTATCATCGGTTGTATAAAGATACGGAATCTTCTATTTTTACTTTTTTTAAATGCCTTGCGACTCTATATTGCTAAACTTATAACGGTTTTTAATCTACATTGAATTGAAAAGACGTAGCGCCAAGCAATCCATTTCCGTTGGTTCCTTGTAGTTCTCCTAAAAAGGTGGTTTGCACATCAGAGGTAAAAAATGTAACATTGATTTCTCCGTTTCTGTCAGACACTAAATTTGGCGACCAAAACAGTGTTTTTCTATTGTCAGGAAACAATTTGTCTTCCGCTTTGTCATACGATGGATTGTAAAATTCCTTTTCGGGATACATGCCTTTTACGAGCAAAAAGTTTTGTTCTATGTCATCTTTAGCTTTATATGGCGCAACGTATCGTACTCTAGTTCCATCGTTTCTTAAGTAATATTTTCCATCAATAGGTCGTGTTCCCGCAGGATGATTTGTACAGTTTAGAATTTCATATTCATAACAAACATAATCTCCACTAACAAAACCAGCATAAAAGTTGGACTTGCTACCTCGATTTTTTTTGCGTTTTTTGTATGTGGTCAATTTTACTTCTTCTAAGTAATTGGTTTCGTTAAAACTAAACGACGGATCATAAGAAGATTGTCTTTTTTCGCCCACTTGATAATCACTTTGCGGAAAAAGAAGCGTTTTGTCTTTGGAGCGTTTCAATAATTCATCGAAAGGTAAATAGACTTCTAAAGTGTATTTTTCACTGTCTTGCGGCGATACTATAATCTTCTCTCCACGTCCAAGTCTTAAAAAGGTTACGGGCAAAACGAAATTTCCACCCAAATCGCCTTCAATTTGTGTTAGTATATCGGAAAGCATTACATTAATTTGAACATTTTTAGCATTTTTCAAAGTTCTGTTTTCGCTTTTTTCAAAGACTTGCCCTTTTATATCAGTACTAAATGTTGCTACAGGATTTTTGGAAAAGTATTGCGGATTCCAATTGTAAGCACGCCAACCTTGTGTCAGTAACAGCAAGTCTAATTTTTCCTCACGATTTTTATTTTTTTCATCAAAATAATACGAAGCATTATACACATGTCCTTTTAATTCTGAAAAAAGATAGTAATGTGGTAACATGCTGTAATGATTATCTTTATTAGCATATAAATGATCAAAAACGCTCAGGCTAAAATGTCCGACAGCTGGATTTCCAAATTTGTCTTTTACGCTAAAACGCATGTTTACTTTATCTTTTTGACGATAATTTGATTTCGAAATTTCTTCTAATGTTACCTGTAGTTTTTGATCAAGATTTGCGTATACCAATCGTTCTGCTAAAGGTTGAAAGCGTTCGTTAAAAATGGTCACTTCTGTGATTCCTTGCGGTAATTTTTCCAAAGGAATTTTAAAGCGAATACGATCTTTTGTCAAGGAAGCTGTTGCCATCCAATAAATAGTTCCCCGATTTTGTGCTCGGATGTATACGTTTTTAAGTGATACATCTTTTGTTTTTGTAATGTCGAAAAGAATGTGTTTTTGATTGCTTCTGTTTACTTGTAATTTTATTCCGCTGTTGCGAATATTTGGCAATTCAAAAATACTATCCAGCACAGGATTTGAGAGTTGTACCGTATACTTTTTTTCAGATTTAGGAACAAAAGAAAACTTTCCCATTCCAAAATGAGTCGCTTTAATGGAACGTACTTTTTTTCCATCTTCATATAATGCACCTTCTACGTTTAGCGGTTTTCCGTGATGATCTACAGCTTTAAATGCAACGGTATTTGGAAGGTTTTCAATTAAATTTCCACCTTCAGGAAACAAGCCAAATTGAATTGCAGCAGGATTTTGAAACGGAATCTCTACGTTATAAGTTACGGTTTCGTCTTTATATCGGACACGCAACTGAATGTATTCCGCATTTGCAGTTTTCTTTACAGGAAATATGAGTTTGGCTTCTCCTTGCGCATTTGTTTTCGCTTTTATACGCCCTATTTTTTTATCCGTAGAAAATATTTCGGCAATAATTGAAGCTTCTGCATATGGAACTCTACTTCTTGAAAATATGGCAACTTCCAAGTGAACTTCTTCAGTTCTGTCATATGATTTTTTATGAAATTCAGAATCAATCAATATCTTGGGAATGATACTTTCTCTAATTTCAATTTGCTTGCTTGCTAAAATGGTTTCAGAAGCACTTTCTACCGTATTTTTAGTATGTACAACCAAATGATATGTACCATCTTTTAGAATGTCTGCCAAAAACAAATGTCCACTAGCAAAACCAGTACTTGAAGTGTAGATTTCTTTTGTAATTACATCTTCTTCGCCTTGTTTGCGTAATTCTACAAAAATCATATTGGTTTGTAATGATATGTTCAAATCATTCGCATTTAGTATGTATGCTTTAAACCATAAATCTTCGCCAGGTTCATAAATATCTTTGTCTGTATGAATGTAAATGTTTTCTTTGAGCTGTTTTGACGCTGTTAGTTCATGTTGAATAACAAGTCGTTCATTAGCAGTTTTGTCTAACATTTGCGCATTGGAAAAGAGACAACTTAGTAGGAAGCAGCTAAAAATTGCAGCGTAGTAATTCATATTTTATTCGTATAATCGGTGTTATAAAGATACGGAATCTTCCAGTTTTTATACGTACGTTGCATAACAGAAACGTAGTTTTAATAAAAGATTAACAGCTTTATTTAGTGTACTTGAAACTGAAAAAATGACGCGCCCAATGTTCCATTTCCGTTGGTACCTTCTAGTTTTCCAAAAAAGGTGGTTTGGATGTCTGATGTATAAAATGACACTTCGATTTCGCCTTTTGTATTTGATACTAACGCAGGCGACCAAAAGAGTGTTTTTCTATAATCAGGATACTCTTTTGTTTCTTTTTTATCATATGTTGGCACGTAAAATTCCTTTACAGGATGAAAACCATGAGCAATGATAAAGTTTGGCTCTGGTCGTCTTAGTGGTGGTGGCTTTACGTAAAGTTCTACAGTACCTTTGCCATTAAAATAATATTTTCCCTCAACAGGTGCAAAACCATGAAGACATTGCAAGCAATTTAGTACTTTCCCAATGTAACATACATAATCGCCAATTCCATTTTCGGGATCTGTGATGTCGTATTCGTCACTAATTTCTATTGGACGTTCTTTGAAACCTGTTAATTGTACTTCGTCTAAAAAGTTGGTTTCTGTAAAGCTAAATGCCGTATTGTACGATGATTGCTTTTTAACTTCTGTCCATTGATCATTTTTTGGAAACGCGACTGTTTTATGTTGTACTCGATTCGAAATTTGATCAAATGGAAATGTAATGTCTAACTTGTTTTTTGCATCCTCATCAGGAATTAAAAAGATGCGACCGCCCAAATTTTCTTTTTGATAATCAAGCGGTAATGTAAAGTTTCCTCCAAGATCCGTTTTTACAGATGCAATCGCACTTGGCAACACTACTTGCACTTCAATATCTTTTGCATTTTTTACAATTTTACCTTTTTTTACTTCGAATACACGTCCTTTTATTTCTTCATGAAAAGGTTCTGAAACATACGGTGTTGTGTGCAAATTTTCGGAATTCCATGCGTAATTTCTCCAACCTTGAGTTAGCAACAACATGTCAAGATGTTTGTCACGATTTGTATGCTTTTTATCAAAATAATAGGAAGCATTGTACACATGACCTTTTAATTCTGAAAATAAATAGTAATGCGGTAAAATGCTGTAATTGTTGCCTTTTTTGGCGTATAAATGATCAAAAACACTCAAGCTAAAATGTCCAACAGCAGGTTTTCCATATTGATCTGTGATACGAAATTTCAACTTTACGTTGTCTTTTTTATGATAGACTGATTTTGACATTTCTTCCAGTTCAATTTGTAAATCTTGATCTAAATTTGCGTACACCAAACGTTCTGCTAACGGTTGAAATCGGTCGTTAAAAATGGTAACTTCTACAATTCCTTGCGGTAATTTCTCCCACGGAATTTTGAATCGAGTTCTATCTTTAGTTAGTAGTGTTGTTGCCATCCAATACACATTTCCGCGACTTTGCGCTCGTATATACGCTTGGTTTATCGAAACATCTTTTGTTTTTGTAATGCTAAAATGAACATTTTTATGATTAGTACGATCTACTTGTAATGTAATCCCACTTTTGTAAATTGTAGGCAATTGAAAAGTACTATCAAGTGCAGGTTTTGATAGTTTTACAGTATACTTTTTAAAAGGTTTAGGTGTAAATTTAAATGTGCCCATTCCAAAATGTTCCGCTTCAAACGTACTTATTTTTCTGTCGTCTTCATACAAAACACCTTTTATGTCAATCGGATTTCCATCATGGTTTATCGCTTTAAAAGCAACTCTATTTGATAAATTTTCAACCAAACTTCCACCTTCTGGATACATGCCAAATTGTATCGCAGCAGGATTTCTAAACGGAATCGTAACCGTATGATATACTGTTTCATTTTTGTATTTGATGCGCAATTTTACAAATTCGGCTTTGGCCATTTTCTTGGAAGGAAAAACAAGTTGCGCTTCGCCATTTTTGTTCGTTTTTACTTTTATACGACTTATTTTTGTATCTGTTGAAAAAATATCAGCACGGATAGCTGCCTCTGAAAGCGGAATTCTACTTCTTGAAAATACATTCATATTCAGTACAACTTCATCGTTTCGATTGTATGCGGTTTCTGAAAACTCTGTGTCCATTAATATTTTAGGAATAATAGTTCCTTTGATATCTATTCGTTTGGAAGCCAAAATCTCCTTTGACGTATTTTCTAATGTGTTTTTGGTATGAATGGTAAATTGGTAGCTACCTTCTTCCAGCGTTCTGCCTAAAAAAAGAAAACCATTAGCAAAACCATTGCCCGCAGTATACATTTCTTTTGCGACAATACTGTCTTTCTTTTGATTGCGTAATTCTGCAAAAACCACGGAAGTTTCATGGGATATTTTTAAATCATTTGCGTTTAAAATATAGGCTTTAAACCACAAATCTTCTCCAGGTTCATAAATATCCTTATCCGTATGGATGTAGATGTTTTCTTTGAGTTGCTCAGAAGCAATTGACTCGTGTTGTTTTACTAATTTTTGATTTGCTGTTTTGTCCAAAACTTGTGCATAAGAAATAGTGCAACTTATAAGGAATAAGCTGTAGATACGATACATTTTTTTCATAGTTCCCGTTAAAGCAGGATGGTTGTTGTTGTTGATATAAATATACAAAACTATCTGCTTTTTCTACATACGTACGCGTCCGTTTGTACACATTAAGACAAATAAACACGATTTTGAACGTAAATTTTAAGCTTCTTTTTTTGTAATTATAGGTAATTGAAAAAAAATAATTTTCTTACATTTAATGGAACTAAAAATTTTAAACTCATGAAAAAAAGAAATCTCAAAAATTTGAAGCTTAACAAAAAAGTGATCAGCCGTGTGGCAGCTGATAAAAATGTTAAAGGTGGTCAAGTAAATTCAATTGATATTTTATTACCGCCAATTACGCTTACATGTGTATTATCTGTTTGTGGCGCAACCGACATAACGCGTGGCGATTGTGACATGCCAACTATAGGTCATGATGATGGTTCTATTTGCATCAGCAAAGATCCAGACGCTTGGTGCGGAGGAAGATAGTCCGAAACGAAATTCGGAAATAAAAAAAGGCTTCGTGCGGTATGTTTGTACGAAGCCTTTTCTTATTGATTTTTATATGATTTTATTCTTTCGGATTCATGAGAATTGCTGCTTTGTTAAAGTCAGAAGCTGCATTGATGACATTTCTAAATTCATCATATTCCGCAATGTCATATTCACTTACTTTGTAAAATTCTTGAATGGTAATGGTAAGCTTGTTTCCTTCCAATGTGTAATTGGATTCAAACTTACATTTTTGCTTTCCTTCTTCATCCAATAATTCCTTTTTAATGAGTAACGATTCCAAACCTTCCACTTCGTAACCATCAGGAATTGTCACGGTAATTTCATAATCGTATTGATTTGGATATTGCATCAAAATTGGATTTACACGTTTGGTTTCCTGATACAATTCGCTTTGCGTACCAATTACTTTTCCAACCTGAAATATGTAACTGTCGCCAGCTTCTTCCAATAAAGATTCAGATGTAATTTCGGAGTTTACAATGAATGGTTTGTTGTATTCCAATTGTGCAATGTCTTTATTTTTGGTAGTATATGATTTTACCACTTTATCTTCAATTCCAGAACCTGTTAAATAGTCTTCAAACTCTTTTATAGATTGATCTGGCGCTAAGTTCAAAACGGCTCTGTTCGTAATAGACCAATAGCCATAATATTCTTGTTGTTGCACAATGGTTGCAGCTTCCAATTCATCCTCAAACGATATATCCATGTTTCTTACAACGCGACTGTAATCTGGATCGCTTAGTGCTGTTTTGTAAAAGCTAAACTCTAGTTTTTTGCTGATGTACATTGCGTTGTTTCCAAGAATGTAAAACGGAATTTCACTCAAACGATAATCAATACGATCTGGCGTAATATAATTTCCTGTTTTTGGAATATAGATTAAAAACTCGCGCAACGAATTTGGATTAAAAAACTCAGGATCAAGTTTTTGCTGATATACATTTGCTGTAATTAATGGTAAATATTCTACATCTGCTGCCGTTAGAAAATGTCCGTATACTTTGACGATTCCTAAGTCACTTGCAGATTTGTTTTTGAGAATGTAATCAATATTAGAAAGTTGCGCATTATTGTTATCAATAACGGTGTAGTTTTTCTTGATGTAATCATCAATCAAATATGCTTTGGTAAAGTCGTCTTCTTTTTGACCTTTCAAAATTTCGGCAACCAAATCTTTAACTGCTGCATTTGGAGTTTCAGGAAACATTCCTTCCGAAATATTAGACACAACATTGTTCCATAATAATGAATCTGTAACTCCTTTTTGTCCAAAACATTGATAGGCAACAACACTTTTGTTAGCGTCAGCAGTAGAATATTCTTCTTCTACCATCGGAATAACATCGTTCAAAATAAGCTGTAAACCAGCACGATCATTATAGGTCTTTTTTTCAAAATTTCCTGTTGTATTGTAGGGCTTTATGCGGCCTTCCAAATCGCCAGTTATAAAATGATATTCCAAGGTTTTTATTGGATAATCTTGCTGTAGGGTTTGTCTGCCAAAAGCAGAATATTGCTTTTCTAGCGTGTATAAAACTTCAATTTCGGAATCTTTCTGCGCACCTTCAATAGCAAAGATTTTAAAATCGCCATATTCTTCCACATTTTTAACTTCCTTAATATTATCTTTATTAAGCAGCGTAACTTTTCCGTCGGGCGAGATGGTTCTTGCCTTGATACTTACAATGTCTTTTACATTGTACATTGGAATATACACTCTGTTGTGCATTTTAATTCCTTTTTCGTCATGAACGCGCGTAATTGAATGATTGGTTTCAAACTTTCGAATGGCGTCGCTAAGTTCTGATTGATAGTATTCTATGATATATTTCTCAATGATCGCAATGGACGATTTATTCGCATCTTGTTCAGATAGTTTGTGTAGTTTCGGACTTTTTTCCCAATCATAATCTTTATAATATTGAGAAAACGCTTGTGTAGAACACAAACATAAAAGGATAACAATTACTGTTCTCATAGGATTCATTTTACTTTTCAATGATAATACTTTTTTTATAGGCTTTTATTAATTTTTTCACAAAAGTATTCCACGCTTCAAAATCTTCTTTTTCTACGCGTAATGTATTTACATAGATAGTTTTGTGTTGAATTACTTTTCCATCTTTTTCTTCATGCGAAATTGCAAATCCATACGCTTTTCCGTCATATGTAATCGGTTTTGGCAAAGAAGTTACTTTGTAACCGTCAGGAATCGTAAATGTAGTTGTGTATTCTTTTTGAAATTGATGATCGATCTTTTTGGTGTATTTGCGACTTTTAACATCGATCTTTTGTTTTGATAATGCACGATCAATATTTAGGTTCAAGATGGTTTTTGAACCAATTGTTTTTACATAGTTTTCAATGACCAAATCATACGAAACCGTCAAACTTTTGTATTGTGATTCTACAGGCGAAACCTTGATATTTTGATATTTTGTTTTGTTGTTTCCTAACGCTAAGGTTGTATTTAAAAATTCTTCTTCAGTGATGTCTTTTTTCTTATATAAATAGCCTGTAACGAAATCAACCTTCTCATAACCAGTCAATAAACGTTCTTCTTTGGCATTTATTCTTCCATCTTCAAAGCTAATTGACGTGTTTACAATCGCTTTGCTTTTTTCAGAAGCTAGTTTCGGCACTTTTTTCAAGATAAATTGCTCTGGTGTAATTCCGATCAACGCTTCTTTTGTTTGTGTAAATGAACTCGGCATGCCAAAATTGACATAACTATCTGTTCCATCAATGAAAATCGTATCGTTATCAATTACGGTTGCGGTAATCATATGATTGTCAACCATTGGAGTTGGTACTTCTTCATACAAATACGGACGATCGCGAGTACCAATCCAAGCTCTGTACGAAGGAATTCCCACATGATTGAGCATTACATATAACAAATTTGCCATGTCTTTACAATCACCATAACGGTTTTTACAAACGCTCGCTGCGCCACGTGGAATAAATCCTCCTAAACCATCTTCAAACGCTACATAGGTTATATTTCCTTGTACCCAATTGAAAATAGCTTCCGCTTTATCACGATCTGTTGTGTGTTTTGAAGCGATACTTTCTGCAATTTGATATACTTTTTCCAAATCGTTTTCATCCACTTGTTTTGCTAAAGAAGCATACCAACTGTACAAATCCGTAACATTGCTCAATACAGGAATTGTTTTTCCGTTTTCTTCGTAATTTTTGATATGAATAATGATGTGTGGCAAATAATACAAAGCAGCTTCAGAATCTTCTTCGCCTGTAAATTTTGAGACATTTTCTACACTCCAACGATATACAAAGGAATTTTTAGTTTCTTCTTTTGTGAAATTGACAGGCACATTTTCTGTATGAAATTCTCTGTATCCAATTTGAATATTCTTTGGAAATTCAATTGTTAATTCGGCTTTTTTAGTCGGAGCGAAGGTTCCAAATCGGAACAGTCCTAAAAAGTGCGGATCAGAAATGATTTCTTTGTACTTTAAATCTGTAATGGCGCCTTTGGTTACCGCAGGAAAGGTAAAGTTTTTTGTTTGCTGATCACTGTAAAAAATACCATCATCAAATTCATGTTTGGTTTCTATATAATCAACTTCTACAGTTTTCCCATCAGGTAAATGTGTAATAGCTTCGATGTCTTCAAGCTTGGTAAAACTATCAAAACGCAACATTTCGTTGGCAAAATATAGTTTTTTAGCGGTTATGTATTCGGCTCTTTCGTGAATATTCTTTACAATAGTAAATTCCCCTTTTTCCAGTTGGATTGTAATATGTTCATTTCGTTCCAAAAACTGATAATCTTCAGAATTGTCATTCTGTGCAAAGCAAATACTAGCAAATAGGAAAAGGATGAAATATGGGAATTTTATATACGATGTTGTCATAAATGATAATTTAAAAAATCGTTTCGAAATAAACGTTCACAAAAATAAACAATACTTATGTTAAAATATTGTCAAAAATTTGATTCAATTGGTCTTAAAAATAGTAAAAACCAATCTTGAAATCGTTTTTTTCTGTACGAATGTTTAATTTTACACATCAACCTAAACAAAAATGATTCCAACATTTAAAAATATACATCTAAAGTTTCGATTGGATGGCAATTATTTTAATAGAGAAGACTTAAAAGAAGTTGCATATAGCTACGTTAAAGAAGGCGAGTTGTATGAAAAAGAGATTGGCGATTTTTTGATTGATTGGTTGAATGATAAACCATTCGTTGACGTGTTTACTTCGGGTTCAACAGGAAAGCCAAAGCAAATTCGATTGGATAAACAAGCGATGGTGCATTCAGCTTTGGCAACAGGCGATTTTTTTGGAATTACACCTGGCGATTCGGCGTTACAATGTTTGCCTTCTAACTTTATTGCTGGGAAAATGATGTTGGTACGCGCCATGATTTTAGGTTTATCGTTAGATTTGATTGCGCCGTCGATGCATCCGTTAGCTGAAACTCGTAAGCACTATGATTTTTGTGCGATGGTACCAATTCAGGTTGAAAATTCACTAGAAAATTTACATCAAATAAAAACATTGATTGTTGGTGGTGCGCCAGCTTCTTCAGCTTTGATAGCAAACTTACAGCATATTTCTACAGTAGTTTTTGCTACGTATGGAATGACAGAAACGATCACACATATTGCAGCAAAACCTTTGAATCATCTATCAAAAGAGACCATGGAAGTCTATCAAACTTTGCCAAATATAACTGTTAAAAAAGATGATCGCGATTGTTTGGTAATCACTGCACCGAGAATTCATACGGAAGAAATTATAACGAATGATGTAGTTGAAATCTTTTCAGAAACTCAGTTTCGTTGGTTAGGTCGTTTTGATCATGTCATTAATAGTGGCGGCATCAAACTACATCCTGAAGTCATAGAGGAGAAGTTAAGTGCTTTTATTTCAGGGAGATATTTCGTTGCAGGAATGGCTGATGCACAACTTGGTCAAAAGTTAATTCTTCTCATAGAAGATGAACTACAAACGCTTGATACTTCAAAACTCTTGTCAGCTATCAAGCAATCAAAAAAGTTTTCCAAGTTTGAAATTCCAAAGAAAATTTACACACTTCACAATTTTGTAGAAACAAACACAGGAAAAGTACAGCGTGGTAAAACGGTTGCGTTGATTTTTTAGATTCAAAAATTCAAAGATTCAAATAATGAAAGACTAACACTTGAAGATAACTTTCATTCTTTCACTATTCTCTATTATTACAAAACTATTTCAACTAAATAGATAAGGCATTTCACTCACTAAAACGATGTGTTCCCTCAATATAGGTTTCATAAGCAGTGTAAGTAAAGTACATTTAAATCATATTTAACACAAGGTTGGTTGTTTAGTTGTTTATTCAGAAAGACCTGATAAAATCATAACGTATCGGGTTTTTCTGTTTGTGTTAAAAAAATCATAAAAATGTTGAAGATTGGCATAGAGTTTGTGACTTGTAAATTCATAAATCTTTGCTTTCTTATCGAAATAAAGATTAGGTTATTTTAGGTTTTTTAGGGAGAATAGGTCTGGTAATTAATGTACTAGACCTTTTCTTATTTGTGTAAATAAGTATTGAGTTTTGAGAAGTTAGTATTGAGATATTTTTAATAACGAAAAACGAAATATGAATGTAAAATTAAAAATGTACATTTTAAGACCCAAGACCCAAGACCCA
>NZ_LBMG01000074.1 GCF_001005315.1 Kordia jejudonensis | reverse complement strand
CAAGACCCAAGACCCAAGACCCAAGACCCAAGACCCAAGACCCAAGACCCAAGACCTAAAACCAAATATCGAATATCGAATTCAGAATAATGAAAGTATCAAGAAGCTTCAACTAAACAACTCCACGAAAAACGAATGTAAAACGCTAAATGTAAAATATTAAATTTTAAAGTGTTTCTTTCACCCAAGACCCAAGACCCAAGACCCAAGACC
>NZ_LBMG01000073.1 GCF_001005315.1 Kordia jejudonensis | reverse complement strand
AAACGGTCAACTCTATTTAGGGAAGTACAATAGTACTTTTTACCAAAACCCAAAACCCAAAACCCAACACCCAACACCCAACACCCAACACCCAACACCCCAATTATGAATTAAGAATGATGAATTATAAATTTAGAATTATGAAAGTATTTATTAAGTAACCTAGAACGAAAAAAAAAGTTCACACTACGTTTAAATCACAAACAAAATTATCTTCCCAGCAACCAACAACCAACACCCAACAACCAACAACCAGCAACCAGCAACCAACACCCAACACCCAACACCCAAAACCCGTAAGAAAACCCACAATCCACTACGGATGTTTTGCCTGAATTTGCAACGGTTTATCACTATTCATAGGAATTGTATTTAAAAAATTACTGAGATTCGTTTTATAAAAATGGACTGCGCAGTATTGTTTTTATAGAGAAACGTTCTGAAATAGCACGCTTGTAAAAAAAAGTCGACGCTTGTAAAGTTTGTAGCATATTTTTCAAAATATTTTTTGAATTTCATGGTGTCAAACCGAAAGGCTTTTGCTGATTGTTTGCCAACGAAAGCCTATTGCAGCATTGCGAGACGCTTTTAAATCCGTTGGAAAGCCTGTTGCAGGTCTGCGAGACGTTTTCAAATCCGTTGGAAAGCTTACTGCAGGTCTGCGAGAACGTTTTCAACACGTCGGAAAGCTTGTTGCAGCGCTGCGAGAACGTTTCAAACGCGTTGGAAAGCTCCCTGCATTGCTGCGAGAAGGTTTCAAACGGCTTTTTATTGCGAATTCCGCAATGAAACACCATAAAAATGTTAAAATATTATCAAATCATTAAAATCGATTATTATGGAAATACCAGTTTTTTCACGCTACAGAAATAGCGAATTTTTACAATACATGAAAGATGTATTAGAACTTGTCAACGCAAATGACGTTGACGTATTGCAATTGACCACGCAACGCGATACGCTTGCTATATTGACGAATCAGATGGATAATTTGTTTCAGCAGGAGCAGAGTAGTGGTATTACCCAAGAACTTATAGACTTGGATGCTAGACGCGATAAGGCGTTTATGGGAATTAAAGCCAGTTTGGAAGCCTTAGGATATCATTATGATGCTACATTACAAGCTGCGGCGCGTAGTTTGTTGTTTAATTTGAATAATTACGGAACTAATATTCCACGCTTGAATTACCAAGCAGAAACCGCCGTGATTGATAGTATGCTTTCCGATTGGGAAACAGAAACCAACTTGGTTGCTGCTGTTACTACAACACGATTGACAGATTGGATTGCGGAGCTAAAAACTGCCAACGAAGTGTTTAACAACCGTTATTTGGCACGTATTTCAGAAGAAGCCGCAACACCAGCAACAAGTTTTACTGCTATTAGAGAAAACGGCACCAACGCTTACAAAGTGTTGGTAGCACATGTAGAAGCGCATGCCACCTTAGGAAGTAACGCTATTCATCAGGAGTTGGTTAATGAAATTTACACCTTGGCAAAGCAGTACAACCAAACCGTCAACCAACGGTTGAACACAGGCAGTACGGATGAAGTCGTTGATGACCAAGTTGCTTCAGAAGATACTACCGATACGAGTGACCTTTAAAATTGAATAGACATGTTAGTTGTATAACCCTTGCAGATCGTTTTATAGTAACATTTGTTTATTTGTAAAACCATCCTTATAGTTTTTAGGAACTGTTTGGGTGGTTTTTTGTTTACGGTTTTCCATACGTATAAATAGTAAATTAGATATAGTATTGTTTATTCTAAGTTATAGCAATGTAAACAGTAATTGTTTTTCTATATTTGAAAAGTCAGAAAATTATATTAACCGAAAACTATCAATGAGTCAAAACATACTACAATACGAATCTAAAGTATGGTCTACTGCTGACCTTTTAATTGGAGCAGGAATAAAACAATCTGATTTCCCAAAATATATGATGCCTTACTTTGCAATGATAATGTTGGAAAGTAGATTGGTAAGACATTACAAAGAATTGTTAAAAGACTTTGGAGCAGATTCTATTGAGGATATAGAAGATATTAATGATTTCTTAGAAGAGTTTAAAGATTATAATATTGGTTACAATGAGGTTATAATTAAACAACACAAAACCTTAGCAGACATCTGTAAAAATGATACAACATTTGATAACGACTTTGATACCTACCTAAAAGCATTCGACCCAGAAACAAAAGAACTTTTAGGAGTAGATAGGGGAAATACAGAAGAAAAATACTTAGATATTTCAGGGTTAAGCGGACAATTACGTAAAAAGAATATTCTTTTTGATACCGTTAAAAAATGGAGTGAGATTGATTTAACACCTTTCAATAACTCTGATATTACAACTCTAGAAGAACATATTAAACGCAAATGGGCAGATATTTCTGCGGAAACTGCCGGAGAGCAATACACGCCAGATGATATTATTGCCTTAATTACAGAAATTATATTATCAAAAATTGAAGATAACGGAGAGTTTCTAACCATTTATGATCCAACGTGTGGTGGTGGAAATCTACTTTTTGGTGTAGAAGATTTAATTCAAAAAAGTTATAGCAGACCTACAAAAACATACGGAGAAGATTGGAGTGATAGCTTATTCGCTTTGGCAAAAATAGAAAGTCGTTTTCGTACCGATTCAGATATACGTTATGGTAACACATTAACTAATATTTCGTTTATAGAAAAACAGTTTGATGTTATTGTAGCAAATCCACCGTATGGAGTAGATTGGAAAGGCTATAAAAAAGACATTGAAAACGATACAACAGAACGATTTCACGCGTTACCATCCATTTCAGATGGTCAATTTCTATTCACGCAACACATTTTATCACAATTAGATGATAAAGGCTTATCTGTTGTTGTACATAACGGTTCTACTTTATTTAGTGGCGATGCAGGTAGTGGCGAAAG
The DNA here is from genome assembly GCF_001005315.1 of Kordia jejudonensis. Lineage (GTDB taxonomy): Bacteria > Bacteroidota > Bacteroidia > Flavobacteriales > Flavobacteriaceae > Kordia > Kordia jejudonensis. The sequence continues at coordinate 13,840 of NZ_LBMG01000073.1, read as the reverse complement.
TAATATTCGCAAATATTTTTTTGATAACGATTGGGTAGAAGCTATTATACAAATGCCAACAGATGAGTTTTTTAATACAGGGATTTATACTTATTTATGGATTTTCAATAAGAATAAACCAGCAGCACGTAAAGACAAAGTAATCCTTATCAACGGTAGCGATTTTTACGAACCTTTAAAGAAAAGTAAAGGGAAAAAGCGTAAAGAAATGGTATTAGAGAATAGGAAAACCATTGTTAACGCCTTAACCAATTTTGATGATACCGAGTATGCTAAAGTATTTGATAAGTGGCATTTCTATTATAACAAACAAGCTATCATGTTAACAAATGTTGATGAAAATGGAAAAACGTTTGAAGACCAATTACCAGTAAAGAAAAATAAACAAGGCATAGCAATTAGAGCAAAATCTGTAAAACTAAGCCCTGTTAAAATAACACAGATTACAGAAGAGGAAACCATAGAACTTACAGACTTTGAAATTAAAACGGTTGATGCTAAAAAACACAATTCTTTATTAGCCTATTTTAATGATGAGTTAAAACCTTTAATAACTAATTTAGATTATAAAGAGACAGATTTAAAAGTAGTTACAGAGAAAACAAGCTATTATTTTGATGTTGATAAAGAAACGATCATTGAAGAAACAAAAGACAGTAAAACAGCATTAGGCTGCGGTAAAATAGTAATCAAAGCATCGTATAAAAAGGCAACAAAAACAAAGGAAGCTTCTATTGTAATTACAACAGAGTTAACACCTGATTACGAGAAAGATTATGAGATCATACCATACGCACCAAACGAAGAAGACAACCAACAAAACATTGCCAATTTTATGGCAAAATACATTACCAAACCTTTTCGATATATAGAAAATACCATTGGTGTAGAAATTAACTTCAATAAAGTATTCTATAAACCAGAAGAGTTACGTTCACTACAAGAAATTACTGATGACTTACAAGACTTAGAAGATGATTTGTTAAACCTTGAACAAGAATTAGCACTTTAATGGAAAAGTATAACAAGTATAAAGATTCTGGTATTAAGTGGTTAGGAGAAATACCTGAACATTGGGATGATAGTCATTTAAAAAGAGTTTGTAGGTTAATTAAGGATGGTACACACGCATCATTTAAAAGAGTTGATAAAGATGGTTTCCCATTATTAAGTGTTAGGAATATTGTAAATAATCAATTCATAAATTTAAATGATGATAGTCTTATTTCTAAAGAAGATTATCTATCAATAGTTAAATCATTTAAGATTTGTGAAGGAGATATTCAATTAGCTATTGTTGGTGCTACAATGGGTAAAGTAGCTGTTGTACCAAAATTGCCACCTTTTGCAACACAGCGTAGTGTAGCTACAATACGAGTTAATGATAAATATTTATTTAATAGGTTTTTATTTTATTTTATACAAGGTGTAAAGTTTCAAGGATATTTATGGAATAATACTAATTACTCAGCTCAGCCAGGTATATATTTAGGAGCAATACAAACAACAAGCGTATTTGTTCCACCTCTAAAAGAACAAACCCAGATAGCCAATTATTTAGATGCTAAAACCACTGCAATAGATAAAAAAGTAAACTTATTACAACAAAAAATAAAACACTACAAAGCCTACCGTAAAACCCTAATTAATGAAATCGTTACCAAAGGTTTAGATAAAACGGTAAAACTAAAAGATAGCGGTATTAGTTGGATAGGTGAAATCCCAGAGCATTGGGAGGTTAAGAGGTTAAAGGATATTTTACGAAAAAAAATTACTGATGGTCCTCACGAAACACCTGAATTCACAAAGGAAGGTTATCCTTTCATGTCAGTTGATGGTATTCAAGATGGTGAATTAACCTTTGAGGGTTGCAGATTTATTAGTGAAAATGATTTTAAAAAATATAGTAAAAAAGTTGTAATTGAAAGGAATGATTTATTTATGGGAAAAGCTGCTTCTACTGGTAAAATTGCTAGAGTAAAAGTTGACTTTCCTTTTACTGTGTGGTCACCAATTGCTGTAATAAAAGTATTAAAGACAATTAATTCAACTTTTATGGAATACTTTTTTAAGAGTGAAAAAGTGCAAGTTCAAATAGACTTTTTATGTACTCATAACACTCAAAAGAATATTGCAATGAAAGATATACCTAAAATTATGTTAGTTCTTCCGCCATTTAAAGAACAACAACAAATAGCTGATTATTTAGATGCTAAAACAGCAACAATTGATAAAATTGTAAAAAATATAGAAACTCAAATTGCCACCTTAAAAGAGTTGCGTAAAACACTTATAAACGAAGTAGTAACTGGTAAAGTAAAGGTGATTAAGTCTACCGAAATCAAGTAAGCGCATAATTATGGATGAACTAATACTACAAGACAAATACTTAATGAACTTCTTTACCAATCGTGCAGATGGGTTACAATATAAAGAAGTAAAAGCAAATACAGTCTCTAAATTACATTTTGTAGTAGAAGATTTAAAATATTTTATTAGTGAAACAAAACTCAATAAAACAGCCTACCGTAAACTATTAAAAAAGTTTGATAATAACGAAAAGCAATTACTACAAGAATTTCAAGAAGAACTAAACGAGCGTATTGGGAAATCTAAAAACATGGCATTGTTTATAGGTAGTAATCAGTCTGTCACATTTAAAGGTGTTAAAATCAACTTGTTTTACCCAAGTGGTAGTATTACGCACGGAGATACACTATTTAACGAAAATCAATTTTCAGTCGTGCAAGAATTACCATACATATACAAGCATCAAGGAAAGACAAAATTTAGCTTTCGTCCAGATATTACTTTTTTCTTAAACGGTATCTTTTTAGGCTATTCAGAATTAAAATCTAACTACAACAACCAAACAGCCAACAAAGACGGTAAAATAAAAATAGCAAATGATTACCAAAAAGCGGTAACCAGTTATTTAGACATTGCAGACGGTAACGATGCGGATAAAAGTATTCGTAAAGACTTTTTAAAGATATTTGAAAAAGCCATACATATTACCACTACAGACGTTCAAGATACGTTTATCATCAGAAATATTTCCAATCAATTTGATGAAATTAAAACGCAAGTAGAAAGCAAAAGTTTTGATTTTGATAAAAATTACAAACCTAATATAAAAGATGCTTTAAAACCGTATCCTTTAAATAATTTAGAAGCAACTAAGCAACAACGTTTTGAAGAGGTATTTAAAGCATTATACGGTAAAAAAATGATAGAGCGTGAAATCCTCTATTATAATTTTATAGAGCGTGAATTGGTAAAGTCGGAAAAAACAAGGCAAAAAGAAAACAAGCATAATGATGGTAGATTAATAGCACCAAGACCTAAACAGAAGTTTGGAGCAGATAAAATCATCCATAAAATAGACGAGTTCTTAGCACACGAAGATGAGCCAGATTATTTTATAAATAAATTGCGTCAGCAACTAACCGAAAAAGGGGTAGGAACGGCTCAAATAGAAGAATTAATACATAAAAGGCAAAAGTATCAAAATAATAAAAATGTCTATTCCTTACTTTTACAATACGCAGCAGGATTTGGTAAAAGTAATATCATAGGTTGGAGTTCTTTAATGCTAAAAGATTTACGAAAGAATGATGAATTTGTCTATGACAAAATCATGTTGGTCGTAGATAGAGTACAGTTAAGAGATCAATTAGATAGCAAGATGTATAATATGAACATTGCAAATAGTATGTTCATAGAAGCAAATAATCAAAAATCATTTTTAGAAGCTTTAAACACAGACAAACGTATAGTAGTAGTAAATCTTCAAAAGTTCAATTCAATTAGAGAGTTTTTAGATGATGAGGTAGTACATAAATTATCTGCTATGCGAATTGCCTTTTTAATTGATGAAATACATCGTTCTAATAGCGGACAACAACATGAAGAAATGGTATCGTTATTTGATGAATTGCAACACAGTTTTGATAGTAACAAAGCATACAAGAAAACATACAAAAAGAAAAATTTAATCATAGGTTTTACAGCAACACCAAGCGATGTAACCTTAGCACGCTTTGGAGAGTATAACAAATATGCAGAAGCCGAAAAAATATGGGTTCCATTTGATAGCTACACCATGAAAGAAGCTATTGAAGATGGTTATATTTTAAATCCAATAAAAGGTATTGTTCCAGTATCTGCTAAAATGTATTTTGAAAAACCAGACAATATAATTGAAGGTTTTGAAGGTGATAGCGGTTATTATCAGGAAATGCCCAACAATCCAGATACAGGTGTTGATGCAGATGGTAAAAAATACAGAATACGAAAAAAGAATATTTACGAAAACGAAGAACGCATAGAAGCGATTTCAAAGTTTGTATCAAAACGGTTAGTTTCTGCAATATATCCTAATATTAAAGGATACGCAAAAGCAATGTTTGCGGCTTCATCTATTAAAGCTGCAATAAAATATCGTAAATACATCAAACAGTATTTTGAAGAGTTAATTACAGAGAAAAAACACGAACGTTTTAAAAATGCTCCTATCTATATTGTATATAGTTCAGATGGTCAAAAACACCAAAGTGCCACAAAATTGAATAACAACAAATCAGAAGCTAAAGTTTTAAATGATTTTTGTAAAACAGATAAAAATGGTTTAATCATAGTCGTAGATAAATTACAAACAGGCTTTGATGAGCCTAAACTGCACACTTTATTTTTAGATAAAGAAATAAGAGGTATTAATGCCATACAAACTATTTCAAGAGTAAATCGTACCACTAAAAATAAAAACGATTGTAAAATTATAGATTTATCTTATAAGAATGTAAATGTTACTAATATAAAACAAGCATTTGAGCATTTCAGTAATGTTGTAGTAAGCGATTTTGATCCACTAGGTCAAGAACAATTATTACAAGAAATATACGAGAATCTAAAGCTGGCAGTTATTTTTAAAAATCATTTTGAACCATTTAAAGCGTATCAATTAGGAGATAAAAAAGATATAGCAGCAATTCTAGATTTTGAAAGTGCAGTATCACAATTGGTAAGAAAACAACCAGAAGAAGCTAAAAAACTAAAACAAAGCATCAATAAGTATTTTAAAATCTTAAACTTAATTGCATTTGTTATTGAAATAGATGATAAGTATAGCGAAGAAAATTTTACAGAGTTTTGGTATAGATATAGTGTTTTATACAATTCATTAACAGGTTCTACCGAGTTAATAGATGATGTTGAGGTTTACTTTGATAACAGATTAGGTATAGTTGCACCGCCAGAAGAGACTGAAAAGCCAAAACCAAAAACAGGAGTTAGTGAGCCAGGAGCTGCATACGGTAAACAATACAAGTTTGATATACTAGCAGTAATAGAAAAGCGCAATGAAGAAGAAGAAGAAATCGAAGCTTTAATACTAGATTTTCAAAATAAAATCGAAACCTTTTTTGAATATGTAAAATTACCAGAAAACGGGAAACATATAATCGCGAAAATGAAAGACGAAGGATCTGTTTTTGATGATGAAGAGATATACAGTGACTTTGCAAAGATCTACAGAAAGTATATTAGAAGAAATAGAAAGACATTAGGGCAGTTTTTTATTAAAGAAACTGAAGATATAGTAAACCAATTATGTGATGATTTTGAGAAACAAATATAATTATGAGACACTATCCTAAAAAGTGTGTAAGTTCCAAACTCAGGGTTAAATTATTTATAGTTTAATCCTTTTTTCAAATATAGCTAAAAATTGATTGAGTATAATTCCCCAATTTCTAATAGGCATTGTCCATTTTTTGGTACTTTCCCTTATTGCTAAAAATACAGATTTCATCACGGCTTGATCAGTAGGAAAAGAGAGTTTGTTTTTGGTATACTTTCTAATTTTTCCGTTTAGATTTTCAATCAGATTAGTGTTATAAATATAGGAAATATAGTTGTTGGTTGCTAGTTATTTGTTGTTGGGTTTTTAGGTTTTTGGTTTGTCGGTTGTGGGTTTAACTCACAACTCACAATAGATTACTATTTTTAAATATAAACGAATACATAAGTGCTTTTTTCTTACTTTTAGGAGATGTACTGACAAAACTGTTTTTGCGGGAAACCGTAAGGTATTGGTTTATAGTATTCACAGTTTTAAAAACTAAAATGGATTTAACACAAATACAACAATACATCAACGAAAAAGTAGATGCAATTGTAACAAAAATCGTGAGCAATATTGATAACGATGCTTTTTACCACAAAGGAACGTTTAATACAAAAGATTTGCCTGATCATGAAGGATATACCGTATTCGCAAATAGTGATGATACATTCAGAGAAAATTCAACTTTATATGATCCACTAGACAAGTTAGAAAATCATCATTGTATGTATATATTTGAGTTGGATTCCGCAGAAGCTGCTCAACAGTTAAATATGGAAATTAAGAAATACAGGAGTTTAAAAGGAACCATTAATAATTATAAAACGGTTCCACCTACAAACTCCTATAATGGAGATGGTAAGTATTTTTATATTGGTATTCGTAGAGGTTTTCAACGAACCAAAACAGGTGTAACTAATATCGTTAGTAGAATGAATCAGCATTTGGGATATTATCATCACCCGCATACGCAAGGCTTACAATTGTACGAATATGCCAAAGGAAAAGACTTCAATATTACTTTAAAAGTGATCGCTTTTGAAGGAATTGAACCATATTTGCTGAACATCATCGAAAAGAAAGTTGCACAAATATTACGACCGCTTTGTGGTAGACATTAAGGTAATAAAAGTAAAGTCAGACAAAATTTAAAAAGTATACATGAAACAATTTACTTGGATTCCGTTTTTTAGGGAAATAGAAGATAAGATATATATTATAAGTCGTGAAAGCAATCGAGATGAACGCTTGATTAGCGCTTTACACGAGGTGGAAATTAAAGCTGGTTTGAGTGATGAGGAAAAAGGACAAAAATTTCCATTGCAACAAATAGATCCGTTTTCTTTTTTAGCTATGTTTTTAAAGTATGGAGTAGCGCGTAGAATAACATACTTTAGAAGATTGAAAGAAGATTGGCGTTTGTCTGCGTCAGTTCCTAAGGATTTTGATGGCCTGCCAAGTGCCAACGCTCGAAAAACGTGGTTGTTTCCCTACAAAGATGAACGTGGTGTAAATGACATATCAACTCTGTGGTTACTTTTTAGACAGCTTCATGAAAGGCAAATTGACGATGAGGTATTTAGAGATGTTTTAAAGATAAAAAATGTAGGCTTTACAAGGTTGACACAATGTCTTTTTTGGTTTGCTCCCGAAGACTACTTGCCAATTGATGCTCACACAAAACCTTTTTTGGAAGATTACAATATTAGTACTGAACTCAACGATTTGCCAAAAGATTATTACACATTGATGAAAGCGGTATCGGATAAATTTACCCGAACCTATTATGAAATCTCTGTTTCTGCCGTGGAGCAAACGCGATATAGACAGCAAAATTTGCAGTTAGCAGGTAAAAAAGATACCAATGATCTTAAACCTTTGGTACCTCAAAATTTTAAAGGTAAAAGCTTACTAGATGATTCCAAAAGCAAACAAAGTACAAACCTAAGCAGCGAAACCGAAGATACACACCTTAAAAATAATTACTACTGTGTAGCATTTTACAAAGGAGCTGACGAAACTCAGTACAATCGTTTTATAGAAGAAGGGATTTGGGAAAGTGGATATGATGAAAAATTCTCCAAAGAAATTAACAATGTGCAAGTTGGAGATCAAATAGCCTTAAAAACAGCGTACAACGGAAAAGGAGCCAATAACAAAACAGTTTCTACGACAAAAATCTTCAATATTGGAACTGTGGTTGAAAATCCAAAAAATGGCAAAACGCTTAAAGTTGATTGGCAAGAAAACTTTGAACCGTTTGAATTGCAAGAAAAAGGCATATACCGAAAAACCATCAGCAAAGTACAAAACGATGACAATATCGATTTGATATTTCGTCATCAACAGCAAGCAGACAATGCAGAAAACGAGGAAATTCCCTCACTCGGCGTAGACGTTAGCGAATTGGCTCTAAACACCATATTATACGGTCCGCCAGGAACAGGGAAAACCTATAAGCTACAAAAAGAATACTTTCCTTTATTTACCACAAAAAAAGAACAAGTTACAAGAAAACAATATGTCGAAAATATCATTAGTGAGTTGAGTTGGTGGGAAGTGATAGCTTTAACGTTGTTAGACATAGGAAGACCAAGTAAAGTTGCGGATATTAAGAAGCATGAATTTATTCAAACTAAAAACGGTCTTTCTGAAATTAAAAGCTTGAATGCCCGTATTTGGTCACAATTGCAAACACATACCATAGAAGAAAGTGCAACAGTTAATATTTCTAAAAGGTCTTCTACAAACCTAATTTTTGATAAAACGGAAGATTCCTTTTGGTTTCTTGTTGAAAAAGCCGAAGAACTTACTGAAAATTTAGAAGATATTTTAAATGAGATAAAAGATTATACATCACAGAGCGCAGCAAACATCAAACGCTACAAATTCGTTTCCTTTCATCAATCATTTAGTTATGAGGATTTTATTGAAGGTATCAAACCTGTAATGTCAACGGAAGATGCACCACAAACCGAAATTGTCTACGAAATACAAAAAGGCGCTTTTAAACAATTATGCGAACTCGCAGAAAAAGATCCAAACAATCCGTATGCACTATTTATTGATGAAATCAATCGTGGAAACATCTCAAATATATTTGGAGAACTCATTACGCTTATCGAAAAAGACAAGCGTAAAGGTGAACCAAATGAATTGAATTTAGCGCTTACGTATTCGAAAAAAACATTTAGTGTTCCTAATAATGTGTACATCATCGGTACCATGAACACAGCCGATAGAAGTGTAGAAGTATTAGACAACGCGTTGCGACGACGCTTTGCCTTTGTGGAAATGTTACCAGATTATGAAGTGTTACAGGCGATTGAAGATATTGACACAAAATATTTGCTAGAAACCATCAACAACAGACTGATCGCTTTGCTAGATAGAGAACATCAAATTGGGCATTCATACTTTATGAATCTTGATACGATGGCTGAACTGATGGAAGTATTTAATAAAAAGATCATTCCGCTATTACAAGAATATTTCTATAATGATTATGATAAAATCGGCATGGTTTTGGGCGATGATTTTGTTAAAAGACGTTCGTCAGATGTTAAATTTGCGTCCAATTATTCTGCAGAAGACGAACCCGAAATCAATACAACGTACGAACTTGTGTATCACTACGATAGCGAAACGTTTGTACAAGCATTACAATCCGCAGGGTTACAAGTAACTGAAGAAGCATAAGTGTGAGAGCTACAAAACTCATACAAGTATTTGAACATGAAACGTTACGCGTTGGCGCTTCATATATAAACATGAACGATGATGCGGTAGTCTTTACGCGAGCGCATCTGAATGCGTTACGTGATTTTAATACGCGGTATGAAAGTTCATTCTTCAAAATACAAGAAAAAAGCGTAAAGTTTTCAAGTTATGTTGGTGTGGTTCAAATTGAAGATGTTATCATAGAAATTCTTCCCAAAATAGACAAAGTTAGTGATGATAAGCGTTTGTGGCGTGATGTGTTGATTCATATTCTAAAAATTACGGAAGACTTTAAAATCAGACAGACCGATACCGCAAGTGTACGTGCGCAAAGAGTTCATTTGTTGGACATATTTTTTGAAGCGTATATAAAAGAAGTTCGCACTTTAGTTCGCAAAGGATTGATCAAAAAATACATTTCGGCAGCATCGAATAAAAATGTCCTAAAAGGACGTTTACAATTTGAAAAACATTGCACTAAAAACTTGATTCATAAAACGCGTTTCTTTACGACGCAACATCAATACACAACAGCACACGCATTGCATTTTATTCTGGCAAAAGCATTACAAATCATAGCAAGTAAAAACAAAGGAACTGAACTCTATAAAAATTGTCAAAAACTGTTGTTGCATTTTCCTGAATTCAAACACAAAACACTGACAAAGAAAGATTTGGAAAGTGTAAAAATTACTCGTAAAAACGCCTATTATGAAAAAGCAATACAACTCGCCAAAGTAATCATTCTCAATCTTGGACCAGACATTGTCGATGGAAAACAAGAAATGATTGCCTTATTATTTGACATGAATGCACTTTGGGAAAAATACGTACTTAAAGCCTTGAAAAGAGAAAAGTATCAGCATAAAGATTTAGAAGTTGAAAAAAATCCTAAATGTATATGGAAAACTAATACACTAAAACCAGATATTGTTATTTATAAAGGAGAAGATACCTATATTTTAGACACAAAGTGGAAAATTTTAAAGAACACAAAAACACCAGGTTCGGAAGATATACGACAAATATATACCTATTGTAAATTTTGGAATAGTAAAAGAGGAGTATTGATTTATCCAAGTCATCAAACAGTAAAATTTGACTTTCACAATTATGAAAATGATTATGATGAGCCTAAAGTACAAGCTGCAATTGGTGAAATATCAGTTTTTAAAAATAGTACAAAAGACAAGCTTCTTTTTGATACAAATCTCGGAGCTGAAATCTTGAAACAAATAGGAGTTGAAAAAATATAAATATAAATATGAAAATAAGTGCTAAATTCAAATTTCATCCCATAGGACAAGGTTGCTTTTATACAGGATTAATTCCGTATGATGACAAGGAATTTGTGATGGTGTATGATTGCGGTTCTGTGAGTTCGGGTTTGTACTTAGAGGAAGCGATTACTACGTTTGACAAAGAATACAATCATATTGACTTATTAGTCGTTTCTCATTTAGATCAAGACCATTTTAATGGAATTCAAAAGCTACTAAGTACAGGCATTTCAGTTGATAGAATCATCTTGCCATATTTATCTTTAGCAGAAAGGTTGGCACTTGTTGCAACTACAAAAGACACTAGTGAAATTTTCATACTTTTTATGATGAATCCAGTTGTGTACTTGCGCACAAATAACTTTGAAATAAAAAAAATCTCTTTTATTGAAGGAATTCAGAATGATGAAGAAAATAGATTGAATGATAATTTTCAAAACGATTCTTATTTTAAAAATATAAATTATGATGATAACGATAATGATCCGATACAAGGTTTTAAAGAAAATCAAGAATTACGTCGAACAGTAGCAGAAAAAGATTCGAGATTATTAGGTACTAACGTAGAATTCTTACCCTATAATACAATTTTACAATTAGAAACAAGTACTAGAGAAAGACTTTGGGAGTTTATCTTTTACTATCGAAAACCTAAATCTTTGGATGATTTTGAAAGATTTCAAAAAGCAGTTAGCGAATACTTGAAAAGTATGGGTATTTTTACAAGTTATAACTTATTTGATAAAAGGCATCTGACAGCATTAAAGAAATATTATTCTAAATATTTGAAAATTTCAGTAAATCAGAGTTCGATTTGCCTATATCATGGAGCTACTAGAAAAGCTAGAAGTTGGTTCCCAGATGAAGAAATGTTAATGAAAATAAGTACCTCTAAATTGAAATTGATTTACGCCATTCCTAGAACGGGAACTATGTTAACAGGAGATCAAGAATTCAGATTTGAAAATTATTTTGAATTATTTTACAGTTACTTTAGATCAAAAATTGAGAATGTTTCAGTTTTTCAAGTGCCACATCATGGTAGTAAGAAAAATTGGGTATTTCATGGAAATACACTTTACGATCATAAAATTGATTTCTACGTAATTAATCACGGTTTTGGTAGAAAACATCATCCGCATAAAAGTGTCGTCGATAATTTAATAGATAACATTGGTAAAACAATTGTATTGAATAACGAATACGCTGAGTTTCCATATTCAATTTTATAAACTTTAACAAAATGCCAAAACCCAAAGGACAAAAAAACACCAAAAACAAAGCCAAGCACACCAAGCTCCTACAGCGCAAACTCAACAAACAGCGCGCAGAAAAAGAAGCTACGAAATCAAGGCTAAAGGCGATAGTGCGGAAAGCGAATGAGGCTAAGAAGAATGAGGATTGTTGATTCGTTGATTCGTTGATTTGAAGATTTGGTAATTTGAAGATTTGGTTTGTTACTGTGGAGGAGAGAAGTTAACTACTAGTTAAAACTAGATTCCGCATCAAGTGCGGAATGACAATATTGAGTTTTGAATTGGAACGAATACTTTTAATAAGGACCAAGCAACCAGCAACAAATGTAAAATGTAAAACCGCAAAATCTAAAGTGTAAAAGTATTTTCGAATAACAAATAACAAATAACAAATAACAAATAACGAAGTTAAAATGTTGAATGCCACATGTTAAATTTAAAATTGGAAAATAGTACTTTTTTACCCAACACCCAACACCCAACACCCAACACCCAAAACCCAAAACCCAAAACCCAACACCCAATTCCTGAATAATGGAACAAATCGACATTCTAGACCAACACGGAAAACCCACAGGTGAAATCCTTCAGAAACGCGAAGTGCATCGACACGGACATTTTCATGCGTCAACGCATTTGTGGTTGTATACGAAGAGTGGAAAAGTAGTTTTACAATTGCGTGCGGCGATCAAACCGAACTTTCCAAACTGTTGGGACGTTTCTGTGGCGGGACATATTAGTAGTGGGGAAACTGCTTTGCAAACCGCAGTCCGAGAAGCAAAAGAAGAACTCGGAATTACAGTACTAGCCGAAAACTTACAGCACATCGGACGTTTCCGAATCGATTACCAACACGCAGAAGATTATATTGATCGGGAATTCATCACGATATTTGCTTGCGAAATTCCAGATGCACCATTACAAACTACTCTCCAAGAAGAAGAAGTCGCCGATGTGACACTCATTCCATTAGCAAAAGTAGAAGCGGAACTTGCCAACGCAGAACTTGCTAAAAAATATGTACCGTTTAACAAAGCGTACGCCGTTGAGGTTTTTGAAAAACTGAATGATTTGTTTGACTAGTTGGTAGTATTGAGATATTAGTATTGAGAGGTTTCAAAATATGTGTATTGGTTAATTTTATAATTTGAAAATGTGTCAATTTGAACAAACAATCTGCTATATTGATTCTCGGGAGTTTGGCTTAAACTTACGATAGGAGCAAAGCACCAACTCTTTACCGAATGCCGAAGTTAAAATGTTGAATTCTAAATTGGAAAATAGTACTTTTTTACCCAACACCCAACACCCAACACCCAACACCCAACACCCAACAACATCCCAATTATGAATTAAGAATGATGAATTATAAATTTAGAATTTTGAAAGTATCTATCAAGTAACCTAGAACTTTAAACCTTGAATTGAAAAGCAGTTTATAAGTTTAATTATTTACGTTTTAATTTGAATAATAGTAACAAATTTACCAACAACCAACAACCAACAACCAACAACCAGCAGTTGGTTAATTTATGTGCGTCTGATTTTCAGTAATTTAAAAAATAAAGAGTCCGAAAAAGGGTCGATTTCTATGCTTTTCGGTACTCTGAAACGGTACTCTTATAGCCCCTTTAACTTACCTTATTTTCACTTGATTTTTCTGTATTCAATAAATAAATTTTTGAGTACAAAAATACCGCTAAATGGTTATCTGTTTTTCTATGTATTTCTAATAAAATTACATGAAAAATGATAAAAAATAATCGAACAAAAAGAAAATCTATTTTAGATGGATTAGATTTGGATTCCATTACAAAATCTACCAATCCATTAATTGATAAGAAAAAGGTATTGAAGCATCCTATCACAAAATTAGTTATCTGTGGTATTGCCATTTATGGAATACTCAAAGTTTCAAAATACTTTATAAATGCTTATGCAGAACTTATTCGGGCTTC
>NZ_LBMG01000072.1 GCF_001005315.1 Kordia jejudonensis | reverse complement strand
ATCACTTATATCGAACTGACGTTATTTAAAATTTCAAAAAGTCACTTCGAGTAATTTTCGTCAAAAAATGAAGAAAATAGTATAGAGAAGTACTTAAAATTGTAATATATGATTCAACAACGAACAACAAATTTTAAAGTTATAATCGTAAAATAAAAAGCTACTTTCAAGACCCAAGACCCAAGACCCAAGACCCAAAACCCAAAACCCAAAACAAAAAAAATCCCAAGCGATCAACAACTTGGGAATTTTATCATACATAAAAGTTTCACTTACGAAACCTTTCGAATCGGATGTTTCTGTAAAGGAAAACCAAACAAAGCATTACAAATAACTTCTTCGGTTTTTGATTTTTTCTTTGTTTTGGTTACGATAATACTAACCTTTACAGTTTTCTCATCATGTTGAATCAATTGTGCCTGAATCGTTAAATTATCATGCAAACGGGCGCTTTTATTCATCTGAAACGCATATTCGGTAATATTTGGAATATCATGAAGATAAAATTCTCTAATCGGATAGGTAGCAACTATTTGAATCTTATCAAATAGTACATGCGGATGTAAAAATCCATGGGCGTTTGTTACTTTTTTCGTAACTAAAAACTGAATATTGGTCTGTATATTATTTTTTGAAATAGTGTTCATAACTGTAAATTTTAATGATGTAACAAAAGTGGTATTGGTTCAAAAAGTGCGTGTGAATTAGAAAATCGAGAATAGGGATTCATAATTCGGTTCAATTTTGTTGTCATTTGTCGGAATCTTAACATACATTTCATACTAAAAGGGTTTAAAAATTAATACTTAAAAATAAAAAAGGTGCTTTGAAAAAAGCACCTTATAAGTTTATGATATAGATAAAGAATTGTTAACTAATACTTACGTTGATGCTTATGATACGAGCGTTTCATATTCGACACAGGAATACAAATCATAACACGTTGGGTTTTCGTATTGCGATTCATCAGTTGGCGATATAACTGTAAGAAAGCATTCATACTTTAAAACTAAATAAATAAATTGAAACTAAATAACATTTGTGGTATTTATAACAAATTATAGACCATTTTAGTTTAAATTTGCAAAAAATTATAAATCATGTCAAATAAAAGAGATTTAAAAAAGGACTTAAACTACGTTTTTGGAGATATTATTGATGCTGCCTTACTATGGCAAATTGCTAATCCAGGAGAAGATGCTGCAAAAAGCGAAGAAATCATTGATGAATCTATTAAAAGTTTTGATGAATTAATCGCAGAAACGAACAAAAAAGGTGTAGAAAATCCAAAAGCACACTTCAAAGGAATCAGACAATCATTAGAAACAAAAGCAACAGACTTAGTAACAAAAATCAATAGTCTTTAAAAAAATAAAAAAAAGGTTTGCAAAAAATAAAAAGGTTTTTATATTTGCAACCGCTTTGCCGATGTAGCTCAGCTGGCTAGAGCAGCTGATTTGTAATCAGCAGGTCGTGGGTTCGAGTCCCTCCATCGGCTCAAAGTGAAAAGCTCCTTTCAAAAGGAGCTTTTTTTATGCCCAAAAATCAACGTATCTTTAGCTATAGAAATTATAAATGTAGCATATACGAGCATTTTACGAATGCCAAATAACAGTATAGCTAACAATCCAATAGTCTAATCATCTAACAATCTAACTTGCATGCAATTCAAAGAACTAAAACTCAACAAGCCTATCGTTCGTGCATTATTTGAAAAAAATTACGAAGAACCAACGTTAGTTCAAGAACGCGCAATTCCTGCGATACTTGCCAAAAAAGACATCATTGTCTCAGCGCAAACTGGAACAGGAAAAACAGCCGCATATGCATTGCCTATCTTACAATTGTTATTTGACAAGCAAGATACACCCAAAAAAGGTAAAAAAACAAAAGCATTAGTCGTTTGCCCAACGCGCGAATTGGCAATTCAAATCGCTGAAAATTTTGAAGCGTACAGTACCTACACAAACTTACGTACAGGACTTGTTTTTGGTGGAGCTTCCATTGAACCGCAAAAAGATATGCTAAAAAAAGGGGTAGATATTTTAATAGCAACTCCAGGGCGACTACTTGATTTGCACAAACAAGATTTCATCAATCTAGATTATATAGAAACGTTAGTGTTAGACGAAGCTGATTTGATGTTAGACATGGGATTCATTGATGATGTCAAAAAAATAGAACGCTTATGTCCTAGCGAAAAACAAACGCTGCTATTTTCGGCAACAATGCCCTACAAAGTAGAGCAATTGGCAAATTCAATCCTAAGAGATCCTGAATTTGTAGAAGTTGCGCCAACATCATCTGCGGCAAAAGGCGTGAATCAGGTATTATATTACGTTCCAAAACCGAAAAAAATAGAATTGAGTTTGCACTTATTGCGAAACACTATCAAAGGAAGTGTCATTATTTTCAGACGTACCAAATACGGAGTTGACAAGCTAGAAAAAACACTCCTTCGGAACAATTACAAAGCAGGAAGTATTCACGGCGATAAATCACAAAGCTTACGTCAACAAGCGTTAAACGATTTCAAAAATGGAGTTACAAACATTTTAATTGCTACCGATGTTGCCGCTCGTGGAATTGACATTAAAAATGTAGATACAATTATCAATTTTGACATTCCAAACGTTTCTGAAACATATGTACACAGAATTGGTAGAACGGCGCGAGCTGGCGCTTCAGGAATGGCATTGTCGTTTTGTTCGGCGGATGAAAAAGGATACATTAAAGACATTCAACAGCTGATAAACACGGCAATTTATGTAGAAGAAGAACATCCTTATCCATTAGATCCAAAAACAAAACCAGAAGTGCATAAAAAGAAAGGAAGTAAATACAAAAAAGGTAGAAAATCTGAAGCTTCTAAAAAGAAAAAGAAACGTTGGTACTAAAAATTCTGAATTCTGATATAAATCAATATCGAACAACGAAATTATAAATGTTGAATTATAAATTTTAAATGTAAAAGTATTTTTGAATAACGAATAACGAATAACGAATAACGAAGTTAAAATGTTGAATGCTATATGTTGAATTTTAAATTAGAAAATAGTTCTTTTTACGAGCAACAAGCAACAAGCAACAAACAACAAACAACAAACAACAAACAACAAACAACAAAATTATAAATATGGAATTACAAATTTTAAATATAAAAGTGATTTCAAGGTTTCATTACAAGTTGAAATGACGAAGTAATCTGTACATAGCATAACCCAAAACGTCATATCGAGCGCAGTCGAGATATCTTTGAATTACAAAATGTGAATCAACA
Organism: Kordia jejudonensis; assembly: GCF_001005315.1. Lineage (GTDB taxonomy): Bacteria > Bacteroidota > Bacteroidia > Flavobacteriales > Flavobacteriaceae > Kordia > Kordia jejudonensis. The sequence continues at coordinate 13,792 of NZ_LBMG01000072.1, read as the reverse complement.
ACAAATGAAGTTTATGTGTTTATCTTTCTTTTCAACAAACAACAAACAACAAACAACAAACAAGAAACAACAAATAACGAATATTGAAATTATAAATGTTGAATGCTGAATTTTAAATGTAAAAAAGTAAATTTCAACTAAACAACTAAACAACTAAACAACTAAACAACTAAACAACACCCAAATTTTCAAAAACTTTTGAAATTACGTATGACGTTCAAACAATTATATCTTGGCTGTAGCCTAATACTACTCGTTGTATTGGTAAGTTTTTGTGCAAAACCTGAATCAAAACAGCAACGTGATACAGATCGAATTCTTGCGTATGAAGTAAATCTACAAACGGACAATCTACAATTCTATTGGAAAAATAAGCAGGGAAAAATCTATGGAAATGCTAAAAACCTAAAAGCAGAACTTGAAGCGAAAGGAATGAAACTCGTTTTTGCAATGAATGGCGGTATGTACAAAAAAGATCAATCGCCACAAGGAGTATACATTGAAAACGGTCTTACATTAGCGCAACTAGACACACTAAAAAAAGGGTATGGAAACTTCTATTTGCAACCAAATGGAGTATTTTATATCACAAAAGAAAACAAGCCTATAATTTGTACTACAAACGTATTTAGAGAAACGAAAAGCATCAAATATGCAACACAATCGGGACCAATGTTAGTCATTGATGGAGAACTACATCAAAAACTTACAAAAGGTTCTAAAAATGTAAATATTCGAAATGGCGTAGGCATATTACCCAACGGAAATCTGTTATTTGCGATGAGTAAAGAAAAAATCAACTTTTACGACTTTGCTACATTCTTCAAAGAAAACGGTTGTAAAAATGCTTTATATTTAGACGGATTTGTCTCAAAAACATATCTGCCAAGTAAAAACTACGAACAATTAAACGGAAATTTTGGTGTAATCATCGGAGTTACAAAAGCTCAAGACTAACTTTTTTTAAAAAGAATTCAAAAAACCGTATCTTTCCATTCGGAAAATAGAACGGATCAAAAAATATTCAGATGAAAAAATACATAGTACTCTTTGTGATGCTTTTTGCGTTACAATCATATGCTCAAAAAGAAAAAACAGTTTTTGAATTGAAGCCTTCGCAAAGCATGTGCATGACAGGAAAAGGAGTTGGACAAGATGCTGCCATCAATCCATATATAAATAGAAATAGTATTGCAATTATTGAAAATCTTAGTGAAAATAATTTTACGGTCAGAGTTCAATACAAAGGCGATGTTGTAAAAACAATTGTCATGGAAGCAAACAAAAAAACAATGGTTAGTCTTCGTAAAGGATTCGAGTTGTATTTGGATAGTGATTTGGAAGCAACTGCAAAACTTGAATTTAGAGACGGCGTCAACTAAAAATATATATAATATTTAAAAAAGAGGTTGTCTGAAAAGCTAAATTTTTCATCAAGTCGAACTTGATTCGGTTTCTCATAATCATTGAAAATCAGTGTAATGAGATTCTAAATTGAATTCAGAATGATGTTTTCTATACTTTTAGACAGCCTCTTTTTTATGAATATTTTACAACTCTTTTCCGAAATGTTTCTTCAAGAAGTTTTCAATTTTGTTTGCTTCTGTTTTTTCTATATCAACAACCGCACCTTCAATAGCGCCTTTGAGTTCTATATCTAACGCATCCAATGCTTTAAACGGAGTTCCGTCAAAATAACGAGCTTCTGTTCCTGGTCCTGTAGGACTTCCGTGATCAGCATCAATAGACGCTCTCCAACGTTCCGCATGTGTTCGCCACTCTTCTCTGTCAACCAAAGCAGGCGGCGTAAACCACACATTCCACGTCAATGTATTTCCTTGTTTTAGCATGTTTCCAGAAGCGGTATTAAAAGCATCCATAACCAAGGTATTAAACTCATCTACAATAGCATGTCCTGTTTTTTTAATTGGACCAATTTCTACATCAATATGTCCAACATTCCAAGCTTCATCTTCATGGCGCGCAAAAGGAGGACTTTCAAAACGAGGTGTTTCTCCCTGACTTACTGGAAATATTGGTTGACTCGCATCTTGAAATTTATGCGTCGTTACTTTAATAGCATTTGCTTTCGAAGTTGGAAAATCGAGCCCAAACTTATTAAAAATTTCCCAAGCCTTTTTAACCCATTCTTTTTGCTGTGCGCTCGGACTGAACCAAATGGTACCTTCTACGGTCATATCTGCATAAAACGTTTTGGTATCTTCATCAACCCAACCGCGTTGACCTGTTACAGTAACTTCTACATTCATACATCCAAAGGTTGGAGAACACGCACCTTGTTGTGGACAAATAATAGAATACACGCGTCCTTCATCTGTATAACCTAATCTAGAAATGTAAGGAGAAAACATTTGAAAGCATCTAGAACTTTCGTTTCCTGGAATTGTTTGCCAACTAAATTCTGGCCATTTTACACCTTGTTGACGTTGCAACAAATCAATATTAGCCATATTGTCTAGCATTGGTAAAGAAGAAAGATCAGGAGTTGGATAAGCAAATGCTGGATTTGACTGTGCAAAACCACCTTTCCATCCTGGAGGAATTTGAGTACTCATGGTAAATTAATTTTTAGATTAATAGAATTCTAAAAATACATTTTTAAGTTGAGGTACAAGAGCGTAAAAGTACGTGGTTTAGTCAAAGTAAATTCATCTATTTATATGTGCAATATAAATATTGTAAGTTTTTTTGTATATTTAGAAGATGTAAAAAGAGTATTAAAAGTAGGTTTAAAAGTTTTTTAATCGAAATTAAGCGATATTATGAAGAAATAAACTATAAATGAAGAAAAATTTCTCAACGTTATTTCAGGCGGCCTTGCTCATGAGCATACTGTTATTTACAGTAGTTAGTTGTCAAAAAGAAGAGGTGCAAAATACGGAACAATCTATCTTGTTAAAGCCGCCAAATATGAAAATTGAGATTAGCAATTTTCATACATTGGCAAAAACGAATAACAAACTATACCAATCTTTAGAGCCTTTTAAAGAAGTATGTGATAAAATAAAAACGACTTCTAAAAACTTACATTCAGCGGTATATAATTTTACGATTGATACAACTCGTATACAGGAAATTACTACAAATTCATATAAAAGTTATACATTTATAGTTGCAAGAGACTATGAAACTACGGGAATATTAGAAAATTACGTGTATACAATGTATAATGACAGTACAACGGTACAGTATTTGATTTCATATCCAATACTAGATGAAGTGTTGGCAATATATGACATCAATAATGCGACTATAGCTACTATAAACGATAGCGATTTAATGTATAAAAATGGAGCTTGTGCTTCTATAGTAGAATATGCAGATCCTGTATGTGTTGAAAGGCGTTGCAAATCTGGAGAGCACTCACTTGCAGATGGCGCAAGTAACTGTATTTATTGGGGAACTTCTAACATGGCTTGGATAACGTGTACAAGTGGCGGTTGGATAGATCAGGGTTGTGGAGATGATACTAGTGGTACCACGTATGATCCTACGACCAATTCAAGTGGTGGAAGTGCCAACGGAACATCAACTGCCCCAACAACAAACGATGATAACGCAGGTGACGATACTGACGATGAAGTTATTGTGCCTTTACATGGAAACCTTACAACTCCTGAGACTATTAATGAAAAAAACTGTGAGACCTTGAGAAATTTGAGCAAAACAGATTCGTTGAGTGCTAACATTAATCCGATGGTAACTACGTTAAGAACTAAAACCTCTTTAGACAAAGAGTATTATATTAACTATAGAAAAAAAATAAACTATGGAGAAACATATACGGTACCTGATGATGCAGGTATAAAACCAGGGCCAAACAAAACGACTTCAGATATGTATTCTGGTCAGTTTTGGATGGGGTTGATACACACACATCCTGTAGATACTTTTCCAATGTATTCATGGAATGATTTAAGATCATTTAGAGAGGCATACAATGACGTGCATCAGGATTTTAAAGAGGAAGTATTTATAATGGTCGTAAATCATGATGGTTCTGTATATTCTTTAAAAATAACCGATTTTACCTTATTTTCACAAAAAATAGAAGACGATTGGAACAATGCTCGCGGAAGTACGGTTGATGAAAAGGAAAGGAGATTAACCGATTTAATACGAGAAAAATATAATGAAAGTAATAATTTAGAGCATACATTTTTAGAAGAATTTGGAAGTCATGGCATAGCGCTTTACAAGGCTACAGATACTAATCTAAGCAATTGGAAGCGATTAGAAATTGATCCTAACAATACAAATACTGTAATCGATACACCTTGTAATTAAAAACATATGAAAAATATAATAATAATAGTAAGTCTCATCATTAGTAGTATTAGTTGCAACGCACAAAATCCCATAATAAATTTGGAAGATAGAGGTGGTAAAGAACAAACAAATGCCTATTACAAGGACATCAATAATGTGCTTAATACCTTTGAAGGTACGTGGTTGTATACTAATGGTGCTACGTCTTTAAAGATTGTATTGGTCAAAAAAACCATGTACTTTAACGGTACATGCTATGAAGACATTATAATAGGAGAATATCAGTATATCCGCAACGGTGTAGAACTCATAAATACCTTAACGAGTTTAAATGATTCTACTATTGATCCTTATAGTCGAGGTATAGTTGGCAATTCAATTTACGATAACTGTAGATTTTTACCTGTCAACGATTGTGTGGATGGGGAAAAAAGATTGAATTTAGGATTAGTTGATAGATTAAAACCTTTTTGGGCAAGTTTATTGTTACATAAACGTGTGATAAATGGGCAAACCGCGCTAAGAGCAAAAATTGTAGTAAATGGGAAAACAAGCGTGAATAAAGACGAGGTTAATCCACCTCCTAGACCAATACCCACATTGCCGTATCAAGGCGAGTATATTTTAATCAAGCAATGAAAAATGTTCTATTATTTTTAGGTATTCTATTTAGTAGCATCAGCTGCAAAGCCCAAAGTCCAGTAATTGGATTAGAAATTTGGGATGGTTTTGAACAAGAAAATGCCTATTATAAAGACATCAATAATGTATTGGATGCTTTCGAAGGTACCTGGTTATATACCAATGGGAACACTTCATTTAAAATTGTATTGGTAAAAAAAACCATGTATTTCAATGGGAAGTATTATGAAGACATTATGATTGGCGAGTATCAATACATCCGTAATGGAGTGGAACTGATCAATACCTTGTCAGATTTAAATGATCCAAGTATTGGTGCTTATGATCATAATATCAGTGGTAATATAATTCATGATAATTGTAAATATTTACCTGTAGATGATTGTGTTGATGGGGAAAAAAGATTAGATGTAGGCTTAATTGATGCATTAAAGCCTTTTTGGGCAGATTTTATACTTCATAAACGAGTGATCAATGGGCAACCGCATTAAGGGCAAGAATTGTAATGAATGGCGATACTAGTGTGAATAAAGATGAAGTTAATCCGCCTCCAAGGCCTATACCGACTTTGCCGTATCAAGCAGAATATATATTAATTAAGCAATGAAAAAATGAATTATATACAAAACCTAAACTTTACGAAAGTTTGGGTTTTGTTTTTATTTGATAATGTTCTTAGAAAAGAACTATTTAGCTTCTGCTTCTTCCGCTTTGCGTTTTGCAACCAATGCTTTCAATTTTTTACCATATTTAGATTCCAAGATTTTTGGCGTCAATTGTTGATAAATAGTATCTAAAAAACGAATATTAGCATCATACGTTTCTGTCGTAACAATATACGGCGTAATTTCTTTATCGTTGTTTGTAAATGCGTAGTTTAGAATATAACGCATACGACTTTTGTTGTAATTTGCTATTTGCGTGTTGATTTCTTGTATTTTTTTGGCGTCAGATTCTTTCTGTGCTTCTATACCATCTTTCAACAAAGCCAATTCTTTGGTGTTGAATTTGGTCATGAATTCTTTAAACTTTACCAAATCATCATGGTTTTTAGAACCTGTAACTTTTACATCATTTTGAAACCTGCGTAATGTAGTATTGATGGTCATTTCTCCTGGTTCGGCAAAAAAGTCAATGCGATCATTTAAATCGTTAAAATCCTTTTTGTCTAAGTATAAATACAATACTTCTGGTTCGTCAATTGTGGTAGAAAATGAAAAACTTGGATCTCCATTGATAACTAAAGAATCTAAGGTAATGAGCGTTGTATCTTTTACTTTTTGTAAAAATAACGTTCCTTGTTTCAAACCATCTATTTTTCCAGAAATGGTTAAATTTCCTTTTGTTTCATTTCCACATGCAATAAAACCTAACGCAATAAGGATAACAGTAATTTTTCTTAACATTATATCGAATTTTAACGAGCGCAAATATAGCTAAATTAGTAGTAAATGGCACATAATATTCGTCAAGAAAATGCTCAATATTTTAGGAAAAAACACAGTCCTAGCATAGTTAAGGCGAGTATTTTTAACGAAGAAAATTGAGGCTTTTCATAGAAGATTACTGTTATTTACTATGAATGTAGCTATAGGCTACAATTTCATCAAACTTTGGAAGCTATTTCCATTAAAATCGTACACAAAATTGCTCCGTAGGTTCCAACCACATATCCAAAAACGGCTAATAATACTCCTACCGACGTTAAGGAAGGATGAAATGCAGAAGCTACAATTGGTGCAGAAGCCGCGCCACCAACGTTTGCCTGACTTCCTACAGCTAAGAAGAAGAACGGTGCACGAATGAGTTTTGCTACCAAAATTAATAAGCCTGCGTGAATTGCCATCCAAACCAATCCGACAGCAATTAAACCTGGATTTTCCAATACTTTTCCTAAATCCATTTTCATACCAATAGATGCTACTAATATGTATATAAAAACACTTCCTATTTTACTTGCGCCAGCACCTTCGTAGTTTTTTGCTTTGGTGTAGGAAAGTCCAATTCCGAAAGCTGTAGCAATGGTGATCATCCAAAAGAATCCAGAACCTAAAAAGGACAAAGCGCCATCTTTATCTTTTACGGCATCAAAGTTTCCTGTTAGAAAATCTGTGATATTATTTGAACCAAAATGCGCCAACGAAACACCACCAAAAGCAATAGCTAAGATGACCATGAGTTCCGTCAGTGTTGGATTTCTCTTTATTTTTTCTGCAAAAGAAGACACTTTCTCTTTCAAGGTTTCTATGGCAGAATTATCAGCTTGCAACCAATTGTCAATTTTTTTCGATTTTCCAATTCCTAATAATAAAATAGCCATCCATAAATTGGCTACGACAATGTCAACCAATACCATTGCGCCGTATTTATCAGGACTGTATTCGTAGATTTCGTACATGGCAGCTTGGTTTGCGCCACCACCAATCCAGCTTCCAGCTAAGGTTGATAATCCACGCCAAACTGCTTCCGGACCAGCTCCGCCAACAGTTTCTGGAGAGAATACAGAAATTAATAATATGGCTAAAGGTCCACCAATAATAATTCCGATGGTTCCTGTAAAAAACATAATTAGTGCTTTCGGCCCTAAATTAAATACACCTTTTAAGTCAATGCTTAATGTCATTAAAATTAAGGCTGCGGGCAATAAATAACGACTGGCAATCATGTAGGTTTCAGAATATTTATCAGAAATGATTCCGAGTGAACTCAAAATTGCAGGCAATAAGTAGCAAATCAATAAAGCAGGAACGTATTTGTAAAACTTTTTCCAACCTGTGCTTTTGCGAGATTCTGTATAGAAAACAAATCCAAGAATCAACATTAAAATTCCAAAAACAATTTTGTCTGATTTGAAAAATGGAGCTGTATGAACGATTGTTTTTTCAACTTTTATATTGTTTTGCGCTAAACTTTTTGCTTGTCCGTTTTGTACAAATGAACTTTCTATAACTTCATAAATTATTTCTGAAAAACCACTTTTGGGTTTTGTGGTCAGTTCAAATAATGTGATGTTTTTCTGAACGTTTACAGCAGTTGTACCACGATAGGAAATTGTGGCAATTGAGTTGTCAACATTGAATTTGAAATCTCCATTTTTGATAAATTTCTGATTGATATCGCTAATGTTTTCAATTGTTGCAAACGAATCATTTACTTTTATTTTTAGATCGAATCCTGAAAAACTAATGGAGTCAATTTGAATTTTAGTGTTGAAGTTGGTTTCTTTACTTTCCAAATGTTTTACAGTAAGTTGTTGTGAAAACATAGATATGGAAACAAAAAATAGGAGTAACGCCAGAATTTTTTTCATGGTATGAAATTGGTTTGTGTTCGCAAAATACCAAAAAATGAAATTATAAATGCTAAATGTTGAATTTTAAATGTATAAGCACTTTTAAAAACCAAGATCAAAGATCCAACAAAGAACAAAGAATATAGAGTCAAGAATCAAGATCAAAGACCTAGCAAGATATTGGTGAATTTGTGACAAAAAACATTTTAAGTTATAAATGCGAAATGTAAAAGTATTTTCAAATAACGAATAACGAATAACGAATAACAAATTATGAAAGTACCGAGAAGTTTCAACGAAACAACTCCACGACGAACATTTGAACAAAAAGGAAATTAAAAAGGTAAAATACTAAATGTAAAATATCAAATCAAGAAAGATACTTTTTAAGACCCAAGACCCAACTAAACATCATCTTCTTTTTTCTTCGGAGCTCGCTTTGCATTTTTTAGACTTTGCATAAGCATCCATTCTATTTGACCGTTGGTACTACGAAATTCGTCCGCAGCCCATTTTTCAATAGACTTCAGCATTTCTTCATTGATTCGTAATGCAAAAGCTTTCTTTTTTGCCATAATTATTTTTTTGACGATGCGTCTTTTTTCTTTTTCAACGAAAGTAGGTATAAAATGATGGGTAATAATACACTGAATGCAATTACAATATACATAAATGAGGATTCTAAAATAATACCATTTCCTTCCGATTTTTCAATAATAGAATACACAACATATAGCATAACAATAATGGTGAATAAATTTACAAAACGAACCAAACGACAACTCATTTTATAATTTCGCAGCGCGTTTTCTTCAGTAATTTCTTCCATATAATTATGTATATGTGGAAATTTTGTCAATACGTACATTCCAACAGCAAGTACAGTCGTAGTCATGAGTAAAAACCAAAGCGAACTTTTTCCACTGTAGCCATCAGCTTCTCCTTGAATGTTAAAGTGTGAAGGAATCGTTTCAGGCAAACTGGCATATGAAGTAAGTACATATCCCCAAATAAATAGCAATATGGCTAATACCGTGAGATCCATAATTAAATCAATGCCTTCTAATGGAACTTGTATTTTTGGTCTATCATTTTTCATGAGTCGTTATTACCTATTTTTAGTACGTTCCATAATAACTTGAACATATGCGTCATAGTTATTGACAGAATGTAATATCCAACCTTGTTTGGCGTACGAATTTAAAAAATCTTCTAACTTTTCCATTCTGTTAGACCAGCCTAAGCTTGGTTTTAGTACTTTATATTCTTTCATTTTTTCTAAATTATATTATTTCGTGTTTTATGACAAAACGAGAATTTAATTTTTGTAAACTTTCTAAAAATGCTTTGTGCGTTTCTTCCGATTTCCGAAATGACAATTGCAGCGTAGAAAACTTACTTTTAATCACTAAGATGATATTCAACGGATTATTTTCATCAACAGTTTCCGTGACATTCGTAATGGCGTCAATCTTCATGCTATTTATCCAGCTTTTTTGAATAAATTCCATATACAACCAATAAATGACAAATATACTCAATGGAATGTATACCAATCCAGTTAAGATAAAATCCCAAATGGTGTCAAAACCTCTTTCTATTTTTCTGCTTGTACGATCAAAAATATACAATCCGGCAACTACGGAAAGTAATTTATTTTTGAGGAGACTCCAATGGCTAACATTCGTAATTTCAAGTGTTGTATTGGAAAGTGTCACTTTGCCTTCAAGTAGATAAAATGTTTTCATAAGTCTTCTTCTTTTTCATCACGCAATATGACAAAACTAACAATCACGCCAATCATGGTTCCAATAGCAGCACCAATAACGATCCCGAGCGCAACATTTCCGATAACGGCGCCAATAGTTGTGCCAATGCTTGTACCGCCAGCAACACCAATTCCGATGGCTGTAATTTGCTTGTTATTCATCACTTACTGATTTAAAGTTCCAGCATTTACAACAGGTGAAGCATCTTTGTCACCACATAAAATCACTAATAAATTGCTTACCATAGCGGCTTTGCGTTCTTCATCTAGCACTAACAATTCTTTTTTATTAAGTTCTTCAAGCGCCATTTCAACCATACTTACGGCACCTTCTACAATTTTATGTCTCGCAGCTACAATAGCCGTTGCTTGCTGTCTTTTTAACATGGCACTTGCAATTTCTTGTGCATACGCTAAATACCCAATACGAGCTTCCAACACTTCAATTCCAGCAATTGATAAGCGTTCTTCCAATTCTTTTTCCAAAGCTTCACTCACTTCATTGACACTTGAACGTAGTGTAATATCTTCATCATGACCTTCATCGGCAAAATTATCATACGGATACATACTTGCTAATTTTCGTACTGCGGCATCTGTTTGCACACGTACAAAATGCTCATAATTGTCAACATCAAAAGCTGCTTTGTACGTATTGTTCACTCGCCAAACCAAAATTGTACTAATCATTATTGGATTTCCAAGCTTGTCATTTACTTTCAAACGTTCACTATCAAAATTACTTGCGCGTAACGAAATTTTCTTTTTGGTATAAAAAGGATTTACCCAATAGAAACCATTTTGTTTAATGGTACCAACATATTTTCCAAATAGTAAAAGTACACGTGAATTATTAGGATTTACCATGATAAAACCTATAGCAAGAATGATGGAAAGTAAAATAGTAATGGCTGGTAAAGGATTTTTAAAAGCGATAATAGCAGCAATACTTCCAAAAAATAGGATGAGAAATACAAAAAGCATCAAATAGCCATTAGCAGGAGTAATAATTTTCTCTTCTTTCATAATATGTTGTTTTAGATTGATATTAAAATGATATCATAAATATATAAAATTAAATTTATATTTTACAAGAATATTCAATATAAATTTTAGCTGTACTTAAAATTAACGTTAAAAAATGATAGGAATTACAAAGGTTTGAAGCCAAAAAACGAGTTTGGCACGCCATTTGTTTATATAGAAATGTAACATTGCAAGGACATTTAGCAAAGCTGGTTACTTTCTAAATAGAGCAGGTTACAATTTTGGTTGGTTAGTTTTAAAAAAAGCATCTCGTCTTGAGATGCTTTTTCTATTTCTGAGCGTAAAATTAGATGTTAAGAAACCTCATCATACGCAATACTATTATCCAATATACTTATCTAATAATCCGAAAGGTAATATTAATACGACCTTGAATCGGTTTTGCCGTTTTTGGAATTTGATGTAGCCATTTGTGTTGCGTTTCTCCTTTCATGACCAATAAACTTCCATGTTGAAGTAGTAATTTGTGTTTGAGTGTTTTGTCAGTGCGATGTTTCAAGTGGAAAAAACGTTCTTGTCCAAAACTCAACGAAGCAATAATTGGGTTTGTGCCTAATTCCTTTTCATTATCTGCATGCCAACCATTGCTATCTTTTCCGTCTCTATAATAATTGAGTAACATGGTTGTAAAATCGGCATTACAAATGGTATCAACACTATTTTTTAAATGCAGTAATGTTGGTGTCAACGCATGCGGCGTCATTTTTATATTAGAATAGCTGTATGATTTTTGATTGGTTCCATACAAAGCTGTTAATCGTGGCTGCGCATATACTTTTCCGAAAACTTTAATATCATCTTGCTGCCAGGGAGTTTCTTTTTGTAACGTATCAAAAATTTGATCGGCTTCTGTAGAATTTATAAAATCAGGATAATAGCTAATATCTGCATCGGGCAAATGTAGCTGTTGTGGTGATTCATCAGAAAATAAGGAAGCTTGCTTCATAATTATAATACGAATTATAAAATTAATCATTATTTTGTGAGAAGACTATAAATTCCACTAAATGCCTACATTATTCTATCGATTTCTTTTAGTATGCTGTATTTCAATGATTATTTCACCAGAACAACTTCCCGAAGGATTTGTATATGTTGAAGATGAAATTCCTACCATCACTTTAGAAATGCGCTATTTTGGAACCAATAATTTTGTCGGCGCCAAAGTAGATGGTTACGAAGCCGAAAAATGTATATTATCAAAAAAGGCAACGCGTGCTTTGCAAAATGTACAAGACCAATTGTGTGAAATGGGTTTGGGCATTAAAATTTATGATGCCTACAGACCGCAACGCGCCGTGAATCATTTCCGTAGATGGGCACGAATTTTAAAAGATACGCTGACGAAACAACAATTTTATCCAGATGTGGCTAAAAAAGATTTATTTAGGTTGGGATATATTGCCACGCAATCACGACACAGTAGTGGAAGCACAGTTGATGTAACAATCATTAATTTAAAAACCAACAAAGAACTCGATATGGGAAGTTCGTATGATTTCTTTGGGAAAATATCGTGGGTACATTATACAGAACTTACGGCTACACAACTTGAAAATCGCCATTTATTACAGCGCGTTATGCTATATAATGGTTTTCGAAACTATCCACAAGAATGGTGGCATTTTACACTTCGAGGTGAACCTTTTAAGAATCAATACTTCGATTTTCCAATTCAGTAATACAATACCAAACATACCTTATAAACTTCACAAATGCCTAGCCTTTACTTTATGAATTGAAGGTTGTAATCTTTGTAATTCAAGTTCTTACAAACTACTTTCATGTCATTATTAATCTTTAAAAATGTAATTATGTTAAAGAATATTTCAATTATTGAAGGTGTTCAAGTATTAAAAAAGAACGAACAAAATAGCATTCTAGGTGGAAAAAAACAATGCAATTCGAATGCACAATGTGGACGAGGAAATTGTTGTAATACTGCTGGATGGTGTCAAACTTTCGGATCGCACGGAAGCACAGGATATTTATGTGATGGTGGTTTGATCTAAGAAATAGTAGAATTGGTATTAAAACGTAAAACGAACTTCGGTTCGTTTTTTTTGATGCTTACATTTCATAAATACAGAGCACATATTATTTTCATTAGAAGGAAATCTGCGTATCTTTTATGTTCATAATTGTTTAATCTAATATTTCAATTACCATGAAAAAAAGAAATGTAAATGTACTAAAGTTAACTAAAGAGTCAATTTCAAAACTAGATCAGCACAAATCAACAGGAGGTCGTACAGATTTAAGACCACCAGCTTCTACACAAGGAGGTTGTGGTTCTCAGCACAATTCTCAATGTGGATATTCATGTGATCCAAACTTATGTGGATCTGTTGAACCTTGGGGATGTGGTCAAAATTAATTCGTTAGTATATAACATATCGAGAACACATTTTTAACGATGTATAAGCGAACTGATTTCAGTTCGCTTTTTTTATGGATATATTAATGTTGTTGATGTTCGATAGTATACAGCCTTATTTTTACGGTGTTTCCGTAACGAATTTTTTTGTAAAGAGCTTATCTTAATGTTTATTAACCGAAAATCTATAGTCATGAAAAAAAAGAATCTGAAAAATTTGAAGCTTGCTAAAAAGCAGATTTCTAGATTAGAACCCAAAAAAATTGACCAACTCAAAGGCGGTTCTGGTGTCGGGAGTTATTGCAACACTTGGTTTGATTGCTGGTGGCATTAATGTATAAAAGTAGCGAACTTCGGTCAGTCATGGTCGGAAGAA
>NZ_LBMG01000071.1 GCF_001005315.1 Kordia jejudonensis | reverse complement strand
TGTTATCATTTGCATCATTTTGATTGGCATGATAGGACACAGAAAATTGTGTAGGATCTTGCGTATCAAGCACAATCGGATCAATTGTAGAGAAATCAAAGGTAGCAAAACCATTGGTATCATCGCCATCAACGGCATCATCACAGAGTTCGTAGTTAGCAACAGTATTCGCCACAGGTTGATCAAAGACATCAAAGTCAAAAGCATCCGTAGCAAAACAATCTGTATTGTCATTATTCTCGATACGAACGAAGATTTCTTCCAATGTATAAGCAGTTTGATTGGTGTACATTCCTGCAATTGGATTGGTATTCATATCAGCATCCATCTGTGAAGGATGAAAGGTTACTGTAAACTGATTTGGATCTTGAGTTCCGAGTACAAGAGTAACAAAATCATCTAAATTCAAGGTAGAAAAACCATCATTGTTATCATCACAAATCAATTGATCGTCGATAACGTTGGCAGTTGGGGTAGCAAAAACTTCAATCGTAAATGAAGTTACGCCCGAACATCCTGAACCACCGTCTAATCGTGCCCAAATGGTTTCTTGCGTAAATGCATTTTGATTTTGATACATGTCCGAAATCGGATTCATGGCACTTTGCGCATTCGTTTCCGATAGATAGAAAGTTACGGTTGGACTTGCGACACCATTCGCGATAAGCGTATTATTTTGAGTTAAATCGAATATTTCAACACCATCATCATTTACATCACAAAGTGTTAAATTACTTGGTATTCCAGGATCAAGATTTCCAGTAATCCGTAATTGAAAGTCGTCAATAGTAAAACAGCCAGTATTGTTATCTTGTATACGAACGAAAATGGTTTGTGGAGCACTTGTATTTTGAAATGCGGCAGGATTTTGTATTGGACTGTTAGCGGTTTGAGCATTTCCAAGTGATGTGTAATAGGAAATACTGATTCCTGTTTGCGTTCCAATGATTATAGGTGTATTTACGGTAAGATCAAAAAGAGTAGAACTGTCATTTGGATCGCCAGTTGTATCACATTCTGCTAAATGTAATAATGTTCCTTGCGGCACGGTATCAGGTGCATCGTTAAATGTAGCCGTTCCTGTCCATTGTAAGTCAAAGCTACTATTACCAATAGGTCTGTCTATGACAATGAAATAACGTTCTCCTGGATTTACATCAAGCCAACATACAAAACTATTTCCGCCAGCTCCAGGACCTTCAGCGGTGTCTGTTTCCGTGGCATTCATTCCTGTGAGATTGTTTCCTTGATTTGCAGCTTGTGGATTTGTTGTAGAACAACGAATGGCTTGCCCGATATTTCCACAGCTTACATTTGGACCAAATATAAAGAAGTCAAAATCTTCCGTAATAGCCGTACTTGTTGGTGTTAAGGTAAAACCTAAGGTTCCACCAGTATTTACAGTAACATCTAACCATAAGGAATTGTTTTCTTGACTTCCGCAAGTGTTTGAACCTGAAAGTTCTTGGGTTCCGACACCGACAACATCTAAGTCTTGAAAACCTAGATTGCCACATACTACGATGGCTTCATTACAATCATTTTGAGCATATGCCACATGGGAAAGTAGTAATAACATCGCTATTACTAATATTGGTAACTTTTTCATCTTTTTCATAATAATTGAACGCAAGATATTAATTAGATTAATACGATACTTAATATTCTTACTAATGTTAACGTATATCTCTCGATTTTATGTTTTTTGCACAGAAACGAATGATTTCGGTAATTCTTTTCTTACGAGTTGTTTCGCGTTTCGCCTGATTTAGCCAATATAAATAGCTTTTTCTGTAGGAAGGACTAAAGTTTTGATAGTTTTGAAATGCTTTTGGAGAATTGTCAAATGCTGTTTGTAAGTCTTTGGGAACGACTAAGTTTTCAACATCATCCAATGCTGTCCATGAACCATCTTTGATTGCATCAATCATTTTTTGTGTACCACTTTCGTGCATTTTGTTTTCAGCAGTGAGTTGTACAATGTAGGATTTATTAAGTTTACTCCACACACTTTTGGGTTTACGAGGACAGAAGTATTGTCGCCTGCGTTCGTCGTCTAGTTTTTTTACTGTACTGTCAATCCAGCCAAAACACAAAGCTTCTTTGACGGCTTCTTCCCAGCGCATACTTTCTGTTGCCGAACTTACTTTGTAGAAGATAAGATATATACCTGTTGACGTATCATGATTTTTTTGCAACCATTCACGCCACTCTTTTGTGTTTTTAAAGTATAGCTCGTCTTTTACTGTCATTATTTTTTTTACCTAAATGTTTTCGCAGGAAATACAATGAGACTTTCATGTCCTGTTTTGCTTACCGTAGCAATTCCGAAGTAATAATTGTCAATTACAATTCCTTTGAGTGTAAATTCTGTAACATCGCCCACAAAACGTGAATGTTGCCATTGTGGCGCTGTCGTATCTCTCCAATATATTTTGTAACCAATTACATTAGAATCGTCTGATTTTTTCCAGCGAAATTTTACGCTTGGCTCTACAATTCCACCAATTTCAACTTCTTTTGGAGGCAAAGGTGACCAAGCCAAACTTGCCAAGTTGATCGCGTTTACTGCGGTGAGTTTTTTCGCGTAAGCAAAATTTACACCTTCAATAACATCGCCGTATTTGATGCCGTTTTCTTCACGAATGTCTTGATGCTGACGATTGTAGTTTTCATGTGCTTCCATGATTCGGATTCCTGCAAAACCTAAGTCGTTAAAAGGTCTGTGATGTCCGCCACGACCAAAACGATCTAATCTATAAATGAGCATTGGGTTCATTTCAGGCATGTATGTTTTTACTTGTTTGTGTACGTAACGTGCTAGTTGTCTTGAAATTCCATCCACTTCGCCACCGTAGAAACGACGCAATCTACGTTGACGTTCTGTTTCATTAGCAGGAACTGGTTCTGAGAAAATTCGGAACGAACGATTGTCAATTACACCATCAACACCTTCAATATTTCCAATCATATCGTTGTTTAATACGCCAATGATATCCCAACCTTGATCTTTTGCATATTTTGCCAAGCCTTGTCCGCCAAATAAACCTTGTTCTTCTCCTGAAAGTCCAACATAAATGATGCTATTTTCAAATTTATATTTTGATAATACTCTGGCAGCTTCAATAGTTCCTGCCATTCCTGACGCGTTGTCGTTAGCTCCTGGCGCATCCGTGGTAAAGTCCATAGTGTCGCTGGCGCGCGAATCGATATCGCCACTCATAATGATGTAACGATTTGGATATTTTGTACCTTTTTGAATCGCTACAACATTGACAACCCACGCATCTTTTGGGACACGACGATTTCCTTCTTTGGTTACAAAATCTTTTTGATAGAATACATTCAAACAGTCATCACAATTGTCTGAAATTTTGTCAAATTCTCCTTTTATCCAACGGCGTGCCGCACCAATTCCGCGAGTTTCCGAAATGGTATCGCTAAAGGTATTTCGTGTACCAAAGTTGGCTAAGGTTTTGATGTCGTTTTCAATACGATCTGCCGAAACAGCTTCAATGATATCATACAAACGTTGATCGGTTTGCGAAAACATGAATGTTACTGAAAAGAGTAGGATGGAAGTGATGATTTTTTTCATATGGATAAAGTATTTGAAGGATATTTTTTTCGAAATTGTTTACTGTGTGCGTAACAAAGAATTCCTAGAATACTGTAAATGATTCCAGGCAATCCGAATTTGATGCCAATGTGTACATATGCAATGAAAAACGATAAGATTCCTACCATTACAAAGATAAAAAAGTGTCGTTTGTAGAATAGGAGTGAGATTCTGTTTTCGTTGAATTCATCTTTTTTGAACGCGCGTTTGTACATGAGTACTAAACAGAGAAAGATGAGCGCAAAACCGATACTGTATAGTTGAAAAAGTTCGGCTAATTCTTCTGGTGTCATTTTTATTTTTAGAATTCCTGCGGAAGCTAATGATTTTAGTGGAAAAACATAAAATAGAATCGTAAATAGGAAAACCGTATTGTATACAATAACCCAGTTGTCTACATATTTTGTCCGCCTGAAAAAGTTATAATGCAGTTTCCAGAGTGCCATCATGACAAAGAAACTGATTCCGAAACTTACAAATGTGGGTAGTTCTGCTTTGAAAGAAGAAAAATCAGTCGTTGCGCCAATATTTACAACCATTAATGTTGCTGCAAAGGCGAATACTCCATCGCTTAACGATTCTAATCTGCTTCTTGAATGCTTCATTTTAGTTGCTTTTGGTGTAATGGAATGGAACAATGGCTGTTGTGCCGTCTTTTTGTCCAATAGCTACATACACAATCATATTATGCTCGTCTGTAGATTCAAACGTCATTCCTTCAAAAATAGCTTTGTTTTTAGTCACTCTGATCAAAGGGAAATCAACGGTTTCGTCTTTTGTTTCCCAGCCTTTTAGGTCGTTATTGAAGTGTTTTAAGCATAAAAGCAAACTATTGTTTACTTCCGAAATGGTTTCTATTTCATAAAAGTTTACTTTTCCATCAACGATCAATTTAAAAGTCGCCATCATAGAACCACCAGAAGGTTCGCTCCAATTTTCTTCTGTAATTCCACCAAAAGCTTCGCCTTTCCAGTTTCCAGCAATCCAACGAATATTTTCAAGTTTTGGTTCAAGCGTTGTTTCAGGTTCAGCAACAATAGCAATTTTGTTATTTGCTTCGTTGACGGCAATTCGAGTAATATTATCAAATGCTTCTGTATCAAATAGTTTTATAATTTTCCAAGCTGCATCTTTTTTAGGATCAAAGTGATACAATGCTTTTCCTTTTCCCATCAAAATGGAACCATCTGCCAGCCAACACATATCTTCTACATTTGGAACCGTTGTGGCAATTCTTTTAGTTTCTCCAGTTTTTGGGTTTAGCGAACGAATTTCCCATTCCTCTTTTTTCTTTTTGATATAACTGATCAAATTTGAATTTGGAATGTTGTGTAATGAGCGTCCAATATTGGTGTCAATTGTAGGATGTGTATTTTTTCTGAAGTTTGACAAAATCAGTATGTTTGGTTCGCCTAATACAAAAGAGGCTAGGATGTTATCAGAATTCCATACGTAATATCCAATGACTAAATCTTTGAGTAAGGCTTTGCTTTTTTCTTTATGATATCGATATAAAAATTGTTTTCCAGTCGTGTCGAGTCGTATTGCTGAGAATTTTTTTGATTTTGGAATTTGCGTAGGCGAATATTCACTTCCTTGTTTCGTGTCAGTTAACCATTTTTTTATTTCATCACGTATAGAGTATGAAAGTACATCTGTTTGTGCGTTTCGCGTAGCGGCAAACAATAGCGTATTATCATCTTTAAATGAAGGTTGATTGTCATAACCTTCGTTGTTGGAAATATTTTTTCCGTTGGAGATACTAATTTGATTTCCTGTAGTATCTAAATCAAATAGATAGACTTCTGTATTGGGTTGACACAAAAGAGCAAGCGGAAACATAATTACTAGAAATTGTAGTAATCTTTTCATGTGTGTTGATTGGTTTGATGACTGAAAGTTACACAATTTTGAAAAGATGGGTTGTATTGGTGAGTTTTTTTAACAAAAAGGCGTTTTGAAATTATAAATGTATATTATAAGATTTTAGATATGAACTTTGTTTTTTAGTCGTATGTAGCGGTTATTAAACATCAAAAGCATCAACTTCAATAATTGCTCCTGATGGTAAATCGTTTAGTAAAATAGTTCCAATTCGGACGCGTAGTAAACGTAACGTAGGAAATCCAACTTTTGCTGTCATTTTTCGAACTTGGCGAAACTTTCCTTCGTGTAACGTAACGGAAATCCAACTGGTAGGTCCATGTCGTGCATCACGTAATTTTTTTGTTCTCGCTTTAAAGTTTGGTTCACTTTGCAGTTTGTGCGCTTCACACGGAAGTGTTTGATACTTTTTTCCATGAATACCAATTTCAACGCCCGTTTTTAGTTGTTCTATAGCTTCTTGAGTAATGTCTCCATCAACTTGAACATAGTATTCTTTGGCTACTTTTTTGCTTCTCACTTGCTCGCTGACCATTCCGTCTGTAGTGAGAAATAACAAACCTTCTGAATCTTCATCCAAGCGACCAATTGCCATAATTCCTTCAGGGAAATCGTTTAATTCTCCCAAAAGCTTTTTGTTTTTTCGTTTGTTTTGATTGTTCACAAATTGTGACAGATAGCCAAAGGGTTTGTGAATGATAAAGTGACGATGATTTGACATGTAGTTATTTCAACAGGGAAACTACTATTTTTAGTTGTGAAAACAAATTTTTTAGCAAATCAATACAGGTTACATCTTTTCATTGTAAACATAAAAAGGAAGTTCTTCTCTAAAAAATCTTAACTTTACCCAATGTCAACACCACAACTGATTTCTTTATACGCCATGGCAGCAATTTATGTTTTTGCTGGCATTTTTCATTTTGTAACACCAAAACTGTTTCTTAAAGTAACTCCCAAATGGGTTCCTTCTCCTGAAAAAGTAAATATTTTGGTAGGTGTTATTGAAATTATCTTAGGAATTGCAGTCATATTTGAAGCAACTCGTTCGTATGCCGCTATTGGAATTATCGCGCTATTAATTGCCGTATTTCCTGCAAATTGGAATCATTTTCAAATGGCGCGACGCAAAGGCAAATATGTTATTCCAACGTTGATTCGATTGCCGATGCAAGCTTTTTTGATCTATTGGGCGTATACGTTTGTCTAAGGAGAAGTATCGTTGATGTTTTCAAACGTTACGCTTAGAATTGTACAATGGTTAACTTTAAATTCCACTCAGTAAATAACAAATCAGTTTTACGGAAACGAAATAAATCCTCGTGTTAGAAACGTATGTTTATTGCCCTAAACACATAAATTATTTGTCTTATTAGGGTTCAATAGATTTTAATATGATACGTAAATAGGTATATTTGAATATCTCATTGTAAAACCACCATCATGAAAAAACAATTACGCTATCTATTATTTTTACTACCACTATTGGCGCATGCTCAATTTAATACTTTTGAAGATGGAACATTAAATAATTGGACAAATTCTGATGGAACGACCAATGGATTAACCAATGAAGTTCATGCAATTCCAGATCCATTATATAACGGAGATTTCAATTACTTAAGAAAAACGAGTGATGGTTCAAATACTGCGGCAGGAAGCATGAGTATTAAATCGTTAGACTTTCTTGAGGGCGATTTGTTTATTGCAGGAGCATTTGGATTTCCAGCAGTTGATAGTTGTGAATTTATGGTAAGGAATTCCAATAGTTTTGATTTACATTTAAGAATTGTTTTAACAGGAATTAATAATGCTAAAATTGTATCTACTGATGCTTTTATTGTTCCTGCAAATTCCGATTGGATAATTGGTGGATTTCCTTTAAATATTGAAAGTAATATATTTACATTATTTCCAGGATCAGCAACAAATGTTGATCTTCAAAGTGTTTTAGAAACAGTTACATCAACAGAAATTATTCATAGTACTACACTAGCAACAGAAGGAGAACATATAGCAGGATTGTTAGAGATTGATACTATTGGATATTATCTATTGCTATCGGTAGAAGAGCAGTTTTTACAAGCGATTAAAGTATTTCCTAATCCGGTACAAGATCAATTGTTTGTAAATTTTCCGCAATCAACCAAAGGAACACTTACGTTGACTTCCATTGATGGGAAACAATTGTTTTCAAAAAATATCAATACAGATAAAATGCAGATAGATATGTCAAATATACAAGCCAAAGGAATGTATTTCTTACAAATAACAACACCTAAAGGAACATTGACAAAAAAGATTGTAAAGTCCTAAAGGTGTCGTTTTATGTGATAGTTTTTAAAGTAATTAGTTTGCTTTGTAACTTCTTAAAAATTATTCCGTTGAAACACTTGGCACATTTGCAAATTCCCAATTTTCAGGAAGTGTGTAAGTTTCCTTCATTTTGGTGGTAAGGATTTCGTGTAATTCTTGCCATATTTCTAACAAATCTCCACTAACATTGTCAGAATCATTTAACAAATTTGTAGTTTCTGATAGTCCATCTTCTGTACTGTAATCATATAATTCATACTGAATTTCTGTAGCAGGCACGTTTTCATCATCTTTACTAGCTGAAATTTCTCCGTTAAAATTTACAATACCATAGTTTTGATTGCTATAATCGGCAGCATAATACACACCATATTTGTAGCGATGACTTATAATTCCGCGAATGCATGTGTAGGAAGACATGGAACAATCATCTGTAGCAAAGAAATTGTATTTTCGTTCATTAGAAACGCCATTCAAAACTGTATTGGCATAGCTTTCGCCTTGAATTGCGATGTTTTCAGGAATGGTTGCTCCTGTTAAATCGGCTATCGTAGGAAGTACATCAATTAATGAAACTAAATCGTCTTTTACCACATTTTGCGGTAAGTTTGGATTGGAAAATATCATCGGAATATTGATGGTTTCCTTGTAGATATTATTTTCTTTTTGACGCAATCCGCCTTGTGACATTGCCATTTCTCCATGATCGGATAACCTGATGACATACGTATCTTTTTCCAATTGATCGCCAACATGAATATTTTCACGCATGGCTTTAATAATATCGCCTGTTAAATCATCAATTAAGGTTTGTAAATACGCGTAGAATTTTAAATAATTTTTAGCTCTATCGGCGTCTTTTATTTTACCACGTTGAAAACCTTTTAAGAAATCTTGTTGTGCCTGCGGTTTTTCGTCTAGCGAGCTTTCATAACTGTCTGGAAGTTCAAAATTATCATATGCGCTTTCTAACCATGTATGCTCTGTATATCCAGCACTATCAGGCGCAAACGGATATACCCAAACATCATGCGGATTCGCCAAAGAAACCACCAAACAAAATGGTTTTTCATCTTCAGGATTGTAATTTTTAATAAAATCCACTGCCGATTCTTGATGTTCGGCAAACATAGGTCCGTTTACAATTCTATGATCATTATTTGCAAATCCGCCACCAATAGAATTTAACGGAGTATTTTCATCAGGTTTCTGAACGGATCGTTCTGTAAGATTTGCTTCCGCAGTGCCGAAATCGGGCGATGTCCAACCAGGAAACGCATAATGATTTTCCATGGCATCATCTTCAATCATCATTCGATCCATATCGGAAGGACGCATAAAACTAAAGTTTGCAAACGAACTGTCTAAATGCCATTTTCCTTTGTAAACCATGCGATATCCTGAATCGGTCATAATTTTACCCAGCGTCGCAATTGATCCGCCCATGGGTAAAGTTCTACTCATATTTATGGTGTCATTTACCTTCAAAACACCGTTAATTGTAGGATACGTGCTTGAAAAAATAGTAGATCTACTAGGTGAACAAGCCGTAGAACTACACATGTTATTTTTAAATGTAACACCTGTTTTTTTCAAATGTGTTGTCCATGGCAAATGTGCTTCTGCCCAACCTTCTGGAAAATGCTGAATGCTTCGTTGTTGATCGGTAATTAGAATGAGAATGTTTGGTTTTTTAGTTTTTTTCATGATATACGTTTTCAGAGTTTGATCTATCTAAATGTAAATGAAAGATTGAGTTTGAACAATTTTATATGGACTAAATATTGAAAAACACGTGTTACTACGTATTGATAATGAGGTAGATATACTCTTTAAAAGCAAAAAAGCTACCACATAGTTGCGATAGCTTTTTAGGGTTTAAGTTTGATTGATGATTATTTTTTTACAGCGTTTGTGTGATAGCTTGATTCCAAACGCCAGTTGCTGCTGTTTTTTGTGCATACTCCGAAAAATCGATTGCTTTTCTACCCAAAACTTTTTCCACATCGTTAGAAATAGTTTGATTGTCCGCATTGCCCAATACTTCTTTAAATAAATATCCAAAAAGCCAAATATAATCATCAGGCAATCCAGCTTTTTTCATACCTTCTATATAAGCTTCTAATGAAATTGCTTGAAAATTAATGGTTCGTTTGCTCGCTTCAGCTATTGTAGCAATGACTTCTTTAAATGTTAGTTTTCGCGGACCAGTTACGGTAATGGTGTGTCCGTTATACGTATCATCTAACAATGCTTTTACGGCAACTTCGGCAATATCATCTGCATCTACAAAGGGAATTTCGGCTTCCGCCATCGGCAAAGCTACATGGCCTGCTAAAATTGATTCTAAAAATACACTTTCACTAAAGTTTTGATTAAACCAAGAAGCTCTTACAATGGTATAATTAAGACCAGAATTGGCAACAATTTGTTCACAAGCTTCTGCTTCTTTTTCGCCTTTTCCAGAAAGTAAAACTACTTTTTCCAATCCTTCTTTTAATGCAATTTTGGTCAATGTTTCTATGGCTTCTTTTGCGCCAGGAACAGCCAAATCTGGATAGTAGGTAATGTACGCTTTGTCCATTCCTTTAAATGCTGTTGCATAACTTGCAGGATTGTCCCAATCGAAAGCAGGCGTACTATTTCTTGAACCTACAAATACGTTTTGTTGTTCGTTTTTTAAAATGTTTACAATACGGCGTCCAGTTTTTCCAGTACCGCCAATAACTAAGATGTTTGATTTCATATGATTTTATTTACGATTGATATTGTGCTGTTTTTACAAGTGTGATGATTAATAATACAAAAGCAATTAAGCTCGAAATGGTTCGGATCAGATGTAGTTGATTCCAGCGTACTTCGAATAGATTTCGTAAGCTTTGCAAATCATTTGTACTTGCTGTTGCTAGATTTGTGTTGTTTAAAATTTCA
Source organism: Kordia jejudonensis (assembly GCF_001005315.1). Classification (GTDB taxonomy): domain Bacteria; phylum Bacteroidota; class Bacteroidia; order Flavobacteriales; family Flavobacteriaceae; genus Kordia; species Kordia jejudonensis. The sequence continues at coordinate 6,856 of NZ_LBMG01000071.1, read as the reverse complement.
TTTAGTGGAACATTTCCGAAAATCGTTACCAGTACCAAGCCAAAAAAGTAAACTAATGTAGCCGTGATTAAATGAATCATGATTGTTTTTGGAATGCCTTTCCATAAAAATATACTGATGAGTTGTACCAAAAGCGGTCCAAAAAAGACAACGATAAATGTTGGATTGATAATAGTTCTGTTCATTTGTTGAAACGCTTGTAAATAACCAAGATTATCTAGTTTGCCAATTCCTGTGGTAATAGCGTTTGTCCATGTAAAGCATAATCCTGCGGAAAGTCCTGTCAATACGGTTGCAATGATGAGTATTACTAATTTAAATCCCATAACGTATAGTTTTTAAAAAGACAATTAGTGTCTTCATGTATAAACTCGATATACGATTTTTCTGTGTGTTGTGTTTCTGAATATGCCGTGTAGAAATCGGTTGAAATATCCGAAGTAACAAACACAGGAATGATTTTCAGTATAACTGTAATAAATAGCATGTTTAAAAGTCCCATAACTGATTGTTTTAGTTTGATGAGACAAAATTCAGGAAAGTTAAAAAGCTGTGATTGACCGTTTGCGCCAATGTTTTGACCGTTTACGCCAAAGTGCTGAAAATGTTAAGATTTACGATATGCTATAGGTGTTTTTCCTGTCCAGCGTTTAAAAGCACGATTGAAAGCGCTTTGTTCAGAAAAACCAATTTCAAAGGCAATTTCAGCAAAATTAGCATTCGATTTTGAAAGAAGGTATATGGCGCGTTCTTCCTGTTTTTGTTGAATTAAATCGCGGAACGTAACACCATGTTCGGAAAGTCTACGGGTAAAGGTTCGCGGACTCATTCCTACAATGCTAGCAATTTCGGCAACACTAGGAATTCCACTTGGAAGTGCATCTGTAATAAGATTTTTTATATCTGTGAGTAATTTATTCGAACTTACTTGAATGCCATTGATTTCCTCTTCCACACGTTCTACCAAAAATTGATTAATGCTGATATCTGCTTTGGCTGTGCGCGTATTTAAATCTTCGGTTGTGTATGAAATGACATTGTGCGACTGATTAAACAAAATTGGACATTGAAAAGCATTGTGATAATCATCTAATTTTATCGGTGCGTTATGTTTGAAAGAAACTGAAACGGGGAAAATTTCTTTTTCACTCATGGCTTGCAATACTACAACTGTGGCGGAAAAAGTGGCTTCATTAGATAATTCCAATCCGCGACGATGTGCATCTCTGTACAAATAGATTTTAGAAATTTCTATGCCTTTTTCAACCTTAAATACATACGTATCTGATAATAATTTGAAATAACGTTCACTACGATCAAATATTTCTCCAACCCACGAACAGGTTCGCCAAGCCAATCCCAACACACCATAATCGTTAATTTTCATTTGTTGTCCAACACGGATTGAAAAACCTGCGCCTAATTTTTTATCTAGCAGTTCATGAAGTTCAAAAAAGTGATCGGCAGGCACTGCGTTGAGGTCAGGAATCGCATCAATTGGTGTTGGTATATCGTGAAGATCATCAGGAGTTAACCCTTCATGAATGGCATGATGAACCATTTTTTGGTAGAGATTGATAGCAATATATTTCACAACATAAACTTTACTACTAAAATACTAAAAATTCAGTTTTGTGCTAACAATCTAATAGTGAGGTTGTTTGTGTAAGAAATCATTTGAACTTCCTTATAAACTTTTATGATACGCAAACCAAATGGCAACAAATTCAAGATCACTCACATCGCCATCAATAGTAAAGAGAATATCATCCGTAAAACGACCACGATCTTTATACACTTTTCCATCTTTAACAGTGGCAATAATATCAAATATAGAAGTAGAATTGTTTTTGTAGATGATTCCGTCTTTTAAGGTCAAAATCACTTGATTTGACATTCTGGATCGTTCATTATACACTTTTCCTTCTCTTAAGGTATAAACCACATCAAAAACCGATCGTGAATCTCCCATCATGATTTGAGAGTTTTCCATCGTAAACAAAATATCATCTCTAAATTTTAAATCTTCTTTGTATAATTTTTCATCTCGTAACGTAAATAGCAAATCACTATCCGATTCGGAATCTCCTTTAAATATTTCAACTTGTGAAAAAAGAGAAACACTTGAAAAGAGCAATAATAGTATGCACAGTATCTTTTTCATGGTTTAAAGATAGTTAAATATGTTATTCCTTTATTCACAAATAACGTGCCTTAGCTTAATTTTGAATATTCTTTTGAAGGAATTCAGAAATTTTTTCAGCTTCTGTAATGACTGCGATATGACTTCCGTTTTCAATGATCAGTTCTGGTGTGCTGACAAGTTTATACGGCAAAGTTTTATCATTGGTTCCGTGAATGCGAATGATTTTTGTAGTTGCTGGAATTTTTGGCGCTTTCCAAGTAGATAAAGCTCTTAATGCCCATTGCAAGTACGAATTTGTTTGTTTTTGAATCATGCTTTTAAACAGCTTTGTTGTTTCTGTATTAAAACCATGACTTTTGCCCCAAAACGGAATGGATTTTACACAGATTGTTTTTGTGAAAAAACGATCTAAACGTAAAGGTTTTACAATTTTGAATGTCCAAGGAATTTCTTTTCGCGCTGTAATACTTGAAATTAGAATAACTTTTTCAATTTGATGCACACTCGCAATTTCTTGTGAAACAACACCGCCGAGCGAATGTCCAATTAGTATTGTTTTTTGAGAAGATGGTTTTGCAGTCGCGAATAACCGTTGCGCATAGTCGTGAATGTGTTCGTTTTTTAGCGGTTCAATCCAATTTAGGTATTCAATTTCAATATTTGTCAGTTGTAGTTTATGAAAAATACGATCGTCGTACCCCAATCCTGGGATTAAAATAATTCTCATGTGGTTTCAAAACATTGTGTATCAACAAAGTTACCGTTTATTGATGAAATACAAACCAAACGGCTACAAATTCTTCAAGTGTGAGTTCGCCATCAAAATTGAATAGAATATTACCACGGAAACGAGAATTTTCTGCGTAGACTTTTCCATCTTCAATTCGGGCAATAATATCAAACGATAAAATGGAATTGCCTCTGTAAATTGCGTTTTCTTGAATATTGAATAGAATATCGCCTTGAAAGAACGAATTTTTACGATACACTTTTCCGTCTCTCACAGTAGCAATAATATCTTTTAGAAAATTAAAATTGCCTTTGTATATCGTGGCATTTTTTACATTTACAAGTATATCAAGTCTAAAGTTTGAATTTCCGTTGTACACTTTTCCATCTTCTACCGTACAAATAATATCATTTGTAAAACTTGAATTTCCTTTATAGACATAGGTTTGTGCTAATAGTGTAAAATTAGCACAGAGTAGGAAAGCGGAAATTAGAAATTTTTTCATGGATGGAAGATAAAGAAATATTTCATTTATCTAGTTGTGTTTATTGCGCACGTAGCAGTCGAAATCTGTTTTTGATTAAAATAGTAAACATTTAAGATGAATTAATTTTCTAAAAGAACTTCATTAGTCATTTGTTTTAAATTCTAAATTTTTGATTTCTGAAAAACAATCAGGAATTACATTTTCTATTGGATTGTTGAAAAAAGCATTCGCTACTTCCATTGCACATTGATTACTCCAATTGGTTGTTGTACCATGTCGCCATCCTTTAAAAATTATATGTTTACTGTTTGGTAAGTTTTGTTTCATTGCAGTTGCCCATTTTACAGGAGTTTCCGTATCGTATTCACCACTAATTATCAACACGGGAATATCACTTTTGACGGCTTCGTTTTCTATTTTGGAGACTTTCTTAACACTCCAAATATCACAGACTTCTTTACTAAATACAGCAGGAGAGAGTCCTTTTAGTTCGGCATATTCTTTAGATTCAGCTTTTATATTTTCTTCAGAATTAAAAGGGTTTTCTTCGGCACACCAAACAGATAAGCGCATTCCAATTGCCATACCAATACCAGATTCTTCAAAAAGAGAACGAAGTTGTATTTTTAAAGAACTTAGATCATTATGTAAAAGTTTGTTGATTTCAAATGGAACATTTTCCAATGTACTTGCTTTAAAAATAGTGATTAAATCTGATCCTGTAAGAAGAAAGGTTTCATCCATATTCGTTTTTGGATTTTGCACGATTACTTTTAACGGATTTTGTGTTTTGTCTTTAAGATAGGATAAAAAACGTTCTTCCAAATTAGGATATGCTGTGTTACAAACATCATCACTTTTACATGCTGAAAGAAGTTTTTGAACCGAATTCATTAAATTGGTAATGCTTTCTTCATCATAATTTACTTCCAAGGGTAATGGTGAATCCATCACAACACTTCGGATGTCTTCAGGATAATCACGAAGTAATACTTGCGCAATTTTGGTGCTGTATGAGATGGTTAATAAATTATAGGTATCAATATTTAAAGCCTTTTTTAAATCTGCGATATCTGCCGCAATTGCATTTGTAGTGTATTGATTAAGATCGATGTTGTCTTTTTCCAAACGTTTTTTACATGCGCTTGCCGCAGCCTCAAACAACTGATCATATTGATTGTCATCAAAGTTAGGTAGATTTGATATATGTGCTGCTTTTGCCCATTCAGGACAATCTAAATGTGGTTTTGCATATTGTGTACCACGTTGTTCGATCAAAATAAAATCTCTATCATTTAAATATTGATAATATTTCATGTATTGCGCAGAAGGCATTGTAGATGCTCCAGGACCGCCGACTGTATAAATGATCGGATCTTTTTTCGGGTTCGGATTTCTACTTTTAAAAATATACACAGGCAACTGAATCGTATTTCCTTGTGGTTTGTTTCTGTTTTCTAACACACGTAAGTATCCAAAGGTGTATTGCTGCCCGTTGGGAATTTTATGTGTTGTGTCTGTTGAAACAGTAAACGTAGATAAGAAGCTAGGTTTCGTTTCAGTACAAGAAGAAACTAAGAACAGCAAACAAAAAATGATTCCCAAATAGTTATAATTAGAATTGATCATCTGTTAGTTTTCTTTAGTTGCAATCCAAACGGCTAAAAATCGTCTTTCAATTGCGTGTGTTGAACCATGTAATTTTCCATCTTTATAATAAAAAGTGGTGTTATAATCGCCAGTACCATCTCCTGAAATTAATGCGCCATAAATGATTCCTAGTTGCGTGTTGAGTTGTGCATTTTTGATCTTGACACCTTCACGGTAAAATTCTCCTTTGAAAGTATTGTTCTCCACTTTGGTAATTTTCATCATAGCAAAGTTTTCGTCAGTTGTGTCTTGCGGAGTCATATCGAGTTTCCACATACCAACTAATACATTTACATCAATATCTTTAGATTGCGCGTTAGTGAGTGTAGGAATTAAAAGGAAAGCACTAATTACGAATGTATAAATTGTTTTCATTGTTATAGATTTTAAATTCAAAGCAAACCTATGCATTTGAAGGTTTTAAATCGTTTCAAATGGCAAATTGAACCCTATTTATCTTACTATCATCGCATCATTTTGAGAATTGACACCTTATTTTTTAATTTTTAGTTCGCTTGGTGAGATGCCAAGTTGTTTTTTTATAGCACGATTGAATGAAGATTTTGAGTTGAAACCAGCTTCCATTGCCAAACTTAGTAAAGTATATTTTGAATTGGAAGTATCATCAAGTAACAATTGTATTTCTTTTACACGATATGCATTAACATAATCATTGAAGCGTTTGTTGTCAATTTCACTTAAACTACGTGAAATTAAATATGGTTTTATGTCTAATTTTTTTGCTAAGCTTTGCACAGATAATTCTTGATCTTTGTACATTTTGTCTTCTTCCATCGCCAATCGTAATTTTTCAGAGATTACTTTTAGGCGTGCTAATTCATCTGGATTGATGGTGTTTTTTATAGAAATTTCAGGATCGTTTCTTCGTGAAAATCCTTCCAAACAAATCCAATAGGTTAATACGGCAATTCCGATAAAGAACGGATAATAGTAGAAACGCGTGAAGTAAAAAATAAGAGGCATTACTTGCCGTTTTGTAAATTACTAAATCTACCAAAAGAACGATTAAAACGATACTAAAATACACTAAGAACGAACGAATAATTCGTTTGATCCACGTTAGTTTTTTTACAGCTATTTCAAAATTTTGATCAATAGAATTAAGTAATTTATTGGATTTGTATGCGTATAAAATGATCAATATACTTGCAATGATATAGATTGTGGAATTGTTCATCCAAACGACATATCCGTAATATCCTAACCAGGAGAGACTCTCTTTTGTGCCATCCCAATAGAGATTTTGCAATCGTACAAAAATGCTAAAACTGATTTGAATAACTACAGGTACTAAATGAAGCCAGTCTTTTGGTTTGAATTTTAAACGCGATTGTGTTTGTGCTTTGGTGTAAAAGTAGAGAAGTGCACCATGAATCCAACTGAGATCAATCATCACATAATACCAAGAATCGTAATAGCCAATGCCAAACAGTCGCATAATTTGAATGAGTAGGCGATAGGAGAGCAAAAATAAAATAGTAGCAAGAATTCTGTTTGCTATTTTATTGTATTTTGTTGATTTAAAGAGAATAAACCCATACACAAGACCTTGAATTGCGCCAACAGCTAATAATAGTATGATAAGAATCTCGCTTACTTTCAAGTTTTGGTGTTTTCAATTGTTTTTTATAAAAGTAAACTAAAGATTGTTGTTGTGCAATTTAGTATTGAGAGCTGAGCTAACTTATTAAATATAACTATGCAAGTCTAAAGGAGAGATTTTTCGAAATAAAATGAAGAAAAATTGTATTGAGAAGCGATTGGAAATTATAAATATAAAATGCTAAATTATAAATGTAAAAGTTGTACGTCCCTGATATGT
>NZ_LBMG01000070.1 GCF_001005315.1 Kordia jejudonensis | reverse complement strand
CAACGAATTACTTAACCTTTACAATTTCGAGTGATTTTCGAAGAAAATTGTATCGAGAAACATTTGAAACGTGAAGTAGCTCTCAATACAATTTTCTCGATTCAGCGCCGAAATTAACCGAACGGACGATTTCATAGTATAGATTCTAGCTAACAAAAATTTAAAAATGTACTTTAGCATTCCTAAAATAATTATTTATTAAAGCAATAAAAACATATCCAGTTTTACAAGCTTCTAAACTTTCTATTGGTTACGAAGAGAAAGCAACGACAAAAGTGATTGCAGAAGCGATTAATTTTCAAATTTCTAAAGGAAAATTAGTCGCATTAGTAGGTGCTAACGGAATTGGAAAATCTACGCTGTTGCGAACATTGGCAAAGATTCAACAACCACTTTCGGGAGAAATTATATTGCAAAATAAGTCGCTTCACACCTATTCTAGTCACGAATTGGCAAAAGAGATCAGTTTGGTTTTAACGGAACAATTGCCTTCTAAAAATTTAACCGTTCTTGAATTGATCGCGCTTGGACGCCAACCGTATACCAATTGGATTGGAAATTTGTCTAAAAATGATCATGCTATTGTTGAAAGTGCTTTGGATAAAACCAACTTACACGAATTGAAGCACAGAAAATGCTATACATTGAGTGACGGACAGTTGCAAAAAGTAATGATTGCACGCGCTTTAGCACAAGATACGTCTATGGTAATCTTAGACGAACCTACTACACATTTAGATATGTATCACAAAGCGTATGTGTTGAATTTACTTAAAAAGTTGGCACACGACACACAAAAAACCATGCTATTTTCTACACATGAAATCGATTTGGCTATTCAATTATGTGATGAAATGATTGTGATGCATGACGGTAACGTTTTTTCAGGAACGCCGTGCGAATTGATTGAAAAAGGTGTTTTTGAAGCCTTGTTCCCTAATGATTTAATTACTTTTGACGCAACTTCGGGAAGCTTTAAAGTAAAAAATTGAATTCTTTTATTCTTCTGAATTCCAGTATGCTACTAATTCTTTTTCTGAAAATATTTTCTTTACAGATTTCCCAAAATAAGAATCGTTGGCATTATTTGTTTCAATAGATTCTTCAAATGGAGAGTTTAAATGATAATACCAATCTCTAGGAATTACAATTTGATTTGCAGGAATAGTTTCAATATCACCTATTATAGTCACAGAATCAATCACCACGATTTTCATACGCTCCAACATTCTTTTACGTTTATTTTCTTGATATTCAGCTAAATAACTATTTTCAAGTGCCGTAGAGTCTCTAGCAATCATTTGTTCGTAAACAGGATTATTATCTAAAAATGAGTTTCCATACCGTTGCATCATAATATAATATGGCTTCCCAGTAACATTAAGTAGCGCTCCTTCATCTGTCATGACACGTGTAATATTGACTATAGTATCAACGATAACAGTATTTTTATAGGTCGATTTTATACTGTTTTCTCCATATTTATACGAAACTTCTACCAATCTGTTAGGTGCTAAAGTGTAGGTTTCATCATTGATTTCTACCACTAAAGTATCATCAAGTTGATTGTGTATTTTCGTTTCCGTGCCATAAGAACAAGAAATTAGAGTATAAGCTATAAGAAGGTATAGACACAAGTGAAATGATTTCATAAGTGAAGTAATTATTATAAGGAATCGATTTTGTTATGATCAAATATACTATTTCTTTTCAAACTAACTGATAAAGAAAAAGCGCCTTATAAAAAGATAAAGCGCTTTATAAAAACTAACCAACCAAATGTAATACGACTCGCTGTGCTCAAGTAACCAACTCTTTGCGTGGTCATCATCGTAATACACATTATGTAAGACAACTTCCGTGCCAATTTGTTACATGTTTTCTTAAAAAAAATCGTACAGTTGTTAAATTATATTTAAAGAATTGTGAAAATGTGCGTCTTTAGGCTTTTGAAGTTGAGTAAAAACATGTAAGAAGCTTTCTAAAAAGTATAATAAAGCGTCATTCTGAAGTCAATTCAAAATCTCATTACACTGATTTTCAATGATGATGAGACACCTAATCAAGTTCGGTTTGACGAAAATTGATCCCGCTTTTCAGCAGGATTAGTTCAACTTACAACTTCATGCGCGCCTTTCTGGCTTCTACAAATCACTAAAAATATATAGATCCCGCTTTTCAGCAGGATTAGTTCAACTAGCAACTTCATGTGCGCCTTTCAGGCTTCTATAAATAACTAAAACATATAGATCCCGCTTTTCAGCGGGATTAGTTCAACTAACAACTTCATGTGCGCCTTTCAGGCTTCTTATAAATCAATTAAACATATAGATCCCGCTTTTCAGCGGGATTAGTTCAACTAACAACTTCATGTGCGCCTTTCAGGCTTCTTATAAATCAATTAAACATATAGATCCCGCTTTTCAGCGGGATTAGTTCAACTAACAACTTCATGTGCGCCTTTCAGGCTTCTTATAAATCAATTAAACATATAGATCCCGCTTTTCAGCAGGATTAGTTCAACTAACAACTTCATGTGCGCCTTTCAGGCTTCTTATAAATCAATTAAACATATAGATCCCGCTTTTCAGCAGGATTAGTTCAACTAACAACTTCATGTGCGCCTTTCAGGCTTCTTATAAATCAATTAAACATATAGATCCCGCTTTTCAGCAGGATTAGTTCAACTAGCAACTTCATGCGCGCCTTTCAGGCTTCATCAAGTTGAGTTTCACTAACAAAAAAACACTTCACGAGTGTGAAGTGTTCTTTTACTAAACTAACCAACCAAAAATTGTACTGTAACTCTCTATACGCAAGTAACCAGCTCTTTGTACGGTCATCATTACAATACGATTATTATAATTCAACTTCCGTGCCAAAATGATATTTAAACTATTAAAATTTAGCTAAAATCATTTTTTTTCAGCGCAATTTTTTATCTCTGATTGGTAATAGCAAATACTTCGTCAAAAAACAGCAATACTATCTTGTGAGTTCTGACGAAATACCTTCGCATGTTTACATATCACAAACAACACAAGAGTTGTAATTGCACGTTGGTCTAATTGTTACAGGTTCACATCGTTCGCTTGGCGGACATGTTTCTGTTCTACATTCCGTATTTACCCATGTTTTTAATCCTCCTTTTACTTCTCCAATTTGAAGGTTAGAAATTGATTTCTTGTTGAGTGTTAATGATGTAAGGTTTTGTTTTTTCATAATTTAAATTGTTTTAGTTAACTATTTAAAAGTAAGTTGATCCAAAAAGAAATGATCTAATTTTTAAACCTTTGTGATTAATTACCAGCAAAATAGTGATGAGTAAAATATGAAGTGTGACAAACTGGTTCATTTTTGTGACTAATTTTTTATTGGTTTCAAACAAAATTGTACTAGGAAAGAAACTCTGACGTATAGTAAATGCTATACAAACAAAAAAACGCTTCACAAGTGTGAAACGTTTTTTTAAAACTAACCAACCAAAATGTAATGCGACTCTCTTTACTTCGAGTAACCAGCTCTGTGTAATGTCCTCACCGCGTTACATTGAACTATAAAACAAGTACCGTGCCAAAATAGTTTTACAAGTGTTTTTTCTTTGCGATTTAAATCGATATTTTTAGCAAATCAAATTGTACATTTTGTGAAAACAATACTAGAAACCAACCGTTTACGCTTACGCGAATTTGTAAGTGAAGACAGTGAGTTTATTATGCAGCTCGTCAATACACCTTTATGGATTCAATTTATTGGTGATCGTAATATAAAAACACTTGGTGTCGCTGAAGAGTATATTCAGGAAAACTTGCGTGTAGGCTACTCGAAAAATGGTTTTGGATTGTGGTGTATGGAACTTAAAACCTCATCAACTCCAATAGGAATGTGTGGTTTGGTAAAGAGAAAATCCTTAGAAAATGTTGATATCGGTTTTGCTTTATTACCCGATTATGAACGACAAGGATACACATTTGAAGCCGCAAAAGCAACAATGAAGTATGCCAAAGATAGACTAAAGATTAAAAAAATAGTTGCCATTACTGATCCTAAAAATGTAGCTTCTATCGGATTATTAAATAAAATTGGCTTACGGTTTGAAAAAGAATTGCAATTGTCCGAAGGCGATACGGTTTTATTATTTTCGTAACGCATATCTAATTTAATAAACAACATAACACACATGAATAGTAAGTTAAAAAAAGGACTATTTGCAGGCTTAACCATATATGGAATTGGCTTTTTAATTTCGTTTCTATATTATATATATGTTCCGCAACAAGATCATATGCCCGCTATTTACATGTTGGTTTTAATTGGTCTATTTTACTTGTCCTGCATACTTTTATTTCTCAACATATTTCTTTTACTATTTAAAAAAATACGAGTACTCGCTATCGGAATTATCATTACAAATATTATTTACATTTTAATGTGCCTGATATACTTATATTTTAAGCCGAATTGATTAGAAGAATGTTGAAAAATTACAATTCATTTTCTTTTTCCATAAAAGGACAATCAAACCAAAATACTATCTTTACACAAAATCTACTTCATGTCAGAAATCGTTATTTATATTATACTTATTGTGGTGTTTTTAGCTATCGGTATTTTCTTAGGAATGTACATCGGAAACCTCAAAACAAAAGCTCAACAAGAAGGTTTACACGAACGTAATCATCAATTAACACTACAATTAGAAGATGTTAAACTACTTACAGATGCGGAAAATCAACGACAGCAAGAATCCTTTGTAGAACAATTGAAATCGCTGAGAGAAAGTTTGGTAAAAACTGAACAGGATCGTGAAGAAATTCGTAAAGAGAAGGATTTTTTAAATATAGAATTGGCGCGAAAAAATGCGGAATTTGAAAATTTACACCAAAAATTTAAAGAACGTGACGAGTCAATGAAAGTGCAACAAGAACAGTTGCGCAAAGACTTTGAATTGTTAGCGAATAAAATTCTCGAAGAAAAATCGTCCAAATTTACAGAGCAAAACAAAGAGAATATTAAAAATATTTTGACGCCACTTCAAGAGAAAATTCAACATTTTGAAAAGAAAGTGGAAGACAGTCAAAAAGAAAATATAAGCATTCATTCTGCGCTCAAAGAAAAACTTTCCGAACTCAGCAAAGCCAATTTACAAATTAGTCAAGAAGCAATTAATTTGACAAAAGCCTTGAAAGGAGATAGCAAAATGCAAGGAAATTGGGGCGAATTGGTCTTAGAACGCGTACTTGAAAAAAGTGGTTTGGAAAAAGATCGTGAATATGTGGTACAACAAAATTTTTCGCGTGAAGACGGTTCGCGTGCATTGCCTGATGTGATTATCAATTTGCCAAATAATAAAAAAATGGTGATTGATGCGAAAGTTTCACTAACTGCTTACGAACGTTATGTAAATAGTGAAGATGAAGAAAAAGAAATGCATTTAAAAGAACATTTAATTTCTATAAAACGTCACGTAGATCAACTTTCTGCAAAGAAATATGAAGATTTATACGAAATGGAAAGCCCAGATTTTGTCTTGCTTTTTGTTCCGATTGAACCTGCGTTTGCCATAGCAATCAATTCTGATAATAGCTTATACAATAAAGCATTTGAGCAAAATATAGTCATTGTAACACCTACAACATTGTTAGCTACATTGCGTACGATTGATACGATGTGGAATAATGAAAAACAACAGCGAAATGCTATTGAAATTGCACGACAAGCTGGTGCGCTGTACGATAAATTTGAAGGTTTCATGACAGACCTTATCGGAATTGGCAAAAAGATTGACGCCACAAAATCGGATTATTCCTCAGCAATGAATAAGCTCTTTGAAGGTCGTGGAAATATTATTAAAAGCATTGAGAAGATTAAGAAAATGGGCGCTAAAGCTAAAAAATCACTTCCTGATGCAATTCTTAAACGTGCCGAAAATGATCCAGAACTCAATCAGGATGAAGAACCGAGAAGGTTGTTGTAGTAAGTGTTGGGTAATTGGCTTTTGAAAATTAGTCAGATTAGTTATAATTAGTTGATAGAAGGAAACATCTGTCATTCCGCACTTGATGCAGAATCCACTCATAGACTACCATAGATTCCTGCCTTCGCAGGAATGACAAGACATTTAGAACGAAAGCGAAGCGACCCAAAAGCGAAGCGAGCCAAAAGCGAAGCGAGCCAAAAGCGAAGCGACCCAAAAAGATTCCCGCCTTCGCGAGAACAGGCCCAAAAGCGAAGCGAGCAAAAAAAAACACCTTATCTGCGAGTTTGATAAGGTGTTTTTGTGACGCTGCCATTCATTTGGTAACGCTTTCATATTATACTTGACTTACGATAATTGAAACCGCATTTCCTAAGTCTAAATCATTGTTTACTTGTACTTTTTCAAGGATTTGTAATAGTTTTTCATCTTTTTTCCATGCGCCATCAACTAGCTTTTGTACATCGTACATTGCGCCGTTTGTTGCGAATTTGATTTTTAATCCTTTGTAATCAGAGTCATATTTCTCCATTACAGAAGCATAGTTTTCTTGGAACCAAAGTTCAGCCTTTTTTGCTTCTTGAGCTAAAACTTCTGGTGTTCTTGCTCGTTTCTTTTCTGCTTCAATTGATTTTGCTAATGCTATTTTTAATTCTTCTTCAGCTTGAACTAAACTATCATTTAATCGCTGTTCCGCTTGCGCTTCCATTAATTTTATTTCATCCATTGCTTGCGCTATTGCAATGCATTCTTCCAATGCTTTTGCTTCAAATTCGCTAGTTGTTTGTGTTTCAACAGGAATTGTTATTGCAACTTCTTCTTGTGGTACTTGTGCTTTTTCGTTTGTTGAAAAATTGCATGCTGTGAATGCCAATGCTACTAATCCTAATACTGTAAATGTTGTTCGTTTCATAATTATTGTTTTTAAGTGTTATGTTTTATTTATAGTTCAAATATGCAACGAAACGCTGGTACAATTTGGATAGCTTTAGTATTCGTAAAGAGTTATCTAGAATTCGTAATAAAAACTGCAGTTTGATAGTATGTTCAAAGGTTTTCCATGTGAATGTAATAAGTTTCAGATCGTATTTCGTATGCCTTTCTCCTAAAGTATGTATTGATAATTATTCTTTTTAAAATCTAGTTTCGCTATTCATAAATCATTATCAATCAGCTGGTTTTCAATATACTTACATGTGCTTTTATTTTATAAAACGAAGGTACGACTAGTTGCTTTTGCCTTTTTTCAGTTTTAATTTTGTTCATTATTCATCTTAAAAGAATTTAATTATGAAAAAAAGAAATCTTAAGGTATTAACGCTGAACAAAAAAGCCATTTCAAATTTTAATTTACACACAATAACTGGAGCTGCTCCAAATACGATGACGTATTGCAATTGTCAAGAGCCAGATCAAGGACCTATTACTATTGAAACACGTTGCAACACTATGTGGTGTATCTAATCCACAGAATTCTGTGTAGAAATTATAAGAAGCTGTCTGAAAAGTGTAAATAAGCGTCATTGACGAAAATTTAGCTTTTTAGACAGCTTCTCCTTTTGACTTGTATTTTTATATTTTAGTATAGTTATTAGTAGTAATTACTATAGGCAAGTATTCTTTCATATTTGATTTCATGATGGGTTGCATCACGCATAAAACAGTCGTTTTCCCTTTGATGAATAGTGTATTTCCTCGCACTTTTGTCAACCATCTAAATTTTTCTATCGGAATGTCAAATTTGGTAATGACGCTTAATAGACTTTCATCTTCCGAAATCCAATGGATGATTTCTTGCGTGTTATTGAAATCTGGAATATCACTTTTATCTTCAAATTCAAACTCCCACTCCACTGGAATGTTGAAACGATAGGTATACAACTCACCTGACAATTGCTCCGTTCTAGTTTTTAACACCGTTTCCCAATCGGTTTGTACGTTTGGATAATTCTGTTTGAATTCTTTCGCCAAAGCTCTCGGACCTGGCGAATTTGCCGTTGGATAGTATCCGTAATAGGTTTTTGCCAAATAATGTCCTGTATATTTTCCGCCAAATACATTGAAATATGCAGAAGCGTAAATTTCGACAGCTGCATTTTGTGTAATTGCTTTTTTTAAGCTTGCCAATAAAGTTTTATTTTTCCCCAATCCGCAAGAATGAAATATGATTTTTGTCCGTTTTGGAATGATTTCAGATGCTAACGGAATAATTTCTTTATGCTGTAACGCTTCTTGTAAGCTTGCAACAGTGATACGTTCGCCACTGTTTGAAGTCTTCATTGATAAACCGCGCCAAGGATTGCTATGACTTACAATATGAATATCGCCATAAGATGTTGCATCATAATGTAAACGCAACCAATCAAGAATTTCTACAAACGTTTTTGCCTCTTCAATTACTTGATAGTTTCCATTGCTAAAATATTGTTTCGCGTTGGTGTAATAGGTGTTGTCGCCTTCGTCAAATCCTGCAATGAAAACGATTGGTTGCACATTACTTGAAAAGTTTCCTTCTGCGTCAGTTCTCGCGAAAGCGGAAACAGAACAACATAGCACTAGAATGAAATATAGTTTATACATCTTGTGAATTTTTAATCGTGATGGTTACTTTTTTGCCAAAATCGTATGCTTCGTATATGTCAATCAAGTTGATTCGTTCTAGCAATACTTCGTTTGTAATCCAACTTCCGTTGATTAGGATTTCAACTTTTACAATTGTTCCATCTTTGGTGACTTGAACACGAATTCCATCATATTTTTTCAAGTATTTTTTAATGATTTTTGCATAGTTTGCTGTAAACCATTTTGTAGCTGCTGCATTTTCCTCAACCGTTTTAGTTGATTTCTTTTTACGTTTTACGAATGTTTTTCCTTTTATAGTTGCTGCTGCTCCAACGGCACTATTACTGACATTTTTAGGCATTGGCAACGGTTGTTGTATCGTTTTTCTGCGTCCGTTTGCATTGACAACTTCATGATCAACCGCAACAAAAGACGTGTGTTGTGTTACGAGATTGTACTGCAAACCCAAATCGATTACTTGTTGTTTGGTATTGTTGCCAAAATGCTTTCGGTAATCGTCCAAACGTTCTATTTTTTTACGTGCCCACAAGTAACGCAATGCTTTGTTGTCTTTGCTCAACATGCCATTCGCGACGCTAAATTCTTTTTTAAAAATTCCAGTGCCTTGTTGTCCTGTGATGATTAATTTTCCATTGAGATCGCCTTTGTATTTTCCGAATACTAATATGGGACGCGAAGCAAATACATCTGGAATGCTACTTGGTGTAATGTCATATGCTTCAAAACCTTCCGCTTTGATTCGGATTTGAGTCAATAATGGCGATTTGATATAGTTTCTGAATTTCTCTGCAACTTCGTCGGCTTTGTTCATTTCTGTCACAATAAACGATTCGCTACTGCTTACTTTTGCCATGCCTTCCAATAGAAATCTATTCACGCTAGAACCAATTCCGAATGTAAATACATTTGCGTGTCCTAAGTTTTTTTCTATAAGATCGAAGGCTTTTCGTTCTACACTTACATAACCGTCAGTAATGACCACCATTGATCGTGCGCTGCTATTATTCATTCTTGGCAGTGCATACGCAGTTTCAAGCGCATGTAGCAAACGTGTTCCGCCGCCACCACGAATGTTGGTCAAGAAGTTGAGTCCTTTTTCAATGTTTTCTTTTGTACATGCCATCGGTTTTGGCGCTAATATTTTGGATCCGCCAGCAAAGAATAGAATGTTGTAATGATCGGTTTCTGGAAGATTGATGAGTAAGTTTCGTAATAATTTCTTGGAAACTTGCATCGGATAGCCATTCATAGAACCTGAAACGTCTACAACAAAAAGGTACTCTTTTGCCGTTGGTTTTACAGTTTCAGAAGCTTTTGGCGGCTCCATCATATAGGCAAAAAACTTTTCATCTTCGTGTTCGTAGAGCAATAATCCTGTTTGAATTTCTTTGCCTCGCATTCCGTAATTTAGGATGAAATCGCGGTTAGAAGGATTTTTGTTTTCGTTTGTCAACGAGATTTCGGCAATTCGTGTGTTTGGATAGTGAACTTTTATGTTGTGTGTATTTGATGAAACATCCGCAATTGGAATTCCTGAGTTGATCTGAACATTGAAATCGTACGCGAATGTATCTGCAACACCGTTTTTGGTATATGGTTGATTGAAAACTGTTTCGCCAGAAGTGTTTTCGCCTGTAAATCGTGGTCCGACAACATTTGGAAATACAAATTCATATTTTCCAGCCAATGGAACCAATAATTCTGTATAGTAAATGTCTATGGTAACAGTATCGTTTTGTACAATATTTCCAACGTTCATTTGAAATACATTTGGACGATGCTGATCTAGTTTTGCTGCGCGTTTTCCTGCTTTTAATGCTTGATCGTACACACGTTGTGCTTGTTGTTTTTCAAAGATTTTTGCATTGATGGTACGATCGCCAATCGTCATTTGCATGTTGTGAACAGCCGCTTGTGTTGATAGTGGAAATACATATTTGGCTTCTATAGGAACGTTTCCGGTGTTTTGATAGGTTTGCGTGATTTGGACATGCGCAATGTTTCCTGAAATTTTTACGTCAACTATTGTCGATTTTAGCGGAATGACTGCATTTGATGTTAAGACTTCTAAATAAGGACTTTGCGTTTTTTGTGCAAAACTAACGCTGGAAATCAACGCGATAAGGAAGATGCAAATATATTTCATAGTGTTGGAATTTTAATGGTGTTTGTTCTTGATGATTCAAATATGCTATGAAATTGTGGGAGATTTTGTCTCGTTCTAGAATTCGTTATAGATGATCTAGAATTCGTTTTTCAACGAGATTTATCTCACGGAAGTGAACTTATTTCAGTATTTTTAGAGACCAAACTTATTATTATGTCCTTAAATTATAAATCTGCCGAAAAATCCCGCGTTGTTATTTCAGAATTGATGTTGCCATCTCATTCCAATTTTAGCGGGAAAATTCACGGTGGTTATATTTTATCATTATTAGATCAGATTGCCTTTGCCTGCGCGTCAAAACACTCAAGAGCATATTGCGTAACGGCTTCCGTAGATACGGTAGATTTTTTGAATCCGATAGAAGTGGGCGAATTGGTTACGATGCGTGCTTCGATTAATTATGTTGGACGAACGTCGATGGTTGTCGGCATTCGCGTAGAAGCGGAGAATATTCAGACTGGCGCTGTGAAGCATTGTAATTCTTCATATTTTACGATGGTAGCGCGTGATGATGAAGGAAAAGGAATTGAAGTTGATGGGCTTATTTTAGAGAATACAACCGAGATTAAACGTTTTTTGAAGGCTTTGAAACGAATTGAGATGAAACGTAAACGACGTGATGAGTTTGATCGTGATGATTTTGTTCCTGCTGATTATTTGTCTGATTTAGAGAAATATAAGGTAAAGGTTACGTGTACGGATACGTTGTAGGTGGTGGTTGGTTGTTAGTTGCTTGTTGCTTGTTGCTGGTAAAAAGAACTATTTTCTAATTTAAAATTCAACATGTAGCATTCAACATTTAACTTCGTTAGTTGTTAGTTGTTAGTTGTTAGTTGTTAGTTGTTAGTTGTTAGTTGTTAGTTGTTAGTTGTTAGTTGTTAGTTGTTAGTTGTTAGTTGTTAGTTGTTAGTTGTTAGTTGTTAGTTGTTAGTTGTTAGTTGTTAGTTGTTAGTTGTTAGTTGTTAGTTGTTAGTTGTTAGTTGTTAGTTGTTAGTTGTTAGTTGTTAGTTGTTAGTTGTTAGTTGTTAGTTGTTAGTTGTTAGTTGTTAGTTGTTAGTTGTTAGTTGTTAGTTGTTAGTTGTTAGTTGTTAGTTGTTAGTTGTTAGTTGTTAGTTGTTAGTTGTTAGTTGTTAGTTGTTAGTTGTTAGTTGTTAGTTGTTAGTTGTTAGTTGTTAGTTGTTAGTTGTTAGTTGTTAGTTGTTAGTTGTTAGTTGTTAGTTGTTAGTTGTTAGTTGTTAGTTGTTAGTTGTTAGTTGTTAGTTGTTAGTTGTTAGTTGTTAGTTGTTAGTTGTTAGTTGTTAGTTGTTAGTTGTTAGTTGTTAGTTGTTAGTTGTTAGTTGTTAGTTGAAATTTACTTTTTTACATTTAAAATTCAGCATTCAACATTTATAATTTCAAAATTCGTTATTCGTTATTCGAAAACACTTTTACATTTGATATTTTACATTTTTAATTTGTTATTTGTTTATTCGTTTTTTGTGGAGTTAAAATTTCTCAATTCTCAATACTAACCTCTCAATACTATCTGTCAAAACTGAATTTTTTCCAATTCACTTAGGTACGTTTCTCCAACAGGAATTTTTTGCTCTTTGATGACAACCCAATTTTTCCCTTTGCTTGATACTTGATCAATTCGGATGATGTAGGAACGATGAATTCTAAGATATTCTAAGGTATCAGGAGTTGTGTTGATGAATTCGCCTATTTTACAGCGAATGGTATACGTGCGTTTTTCCGTGGTAATATCTAAGTAGTTTCCTTGCGATTTTACATATAGAATTTCATGGGTTGGAATTTTAAAGTCTTCTCCATTTGATCGGAATTGTAGAAATTTTTCTTTTCGTTTTAGTCGTTTTATCGCCAATCGGATCAATTCTCTAATGATGTCTTTGTTGTAAGTCAACACACGAATTTTGAAGAATAGATAAACAATTCCCGCGAAGATGAGCGTACAGATTCCATAAAACCACCATGTGTTCCAAAATGGAGGCATAATTTTAAATTTGTAAGACCGTGTTTTGTCATTTTCAACATGTAAGACACTTGCTTTTACTTGAAAGGTATAGTTTCCAGGCGATAAAGATGGAAAGCGAATGTTTCTATTTTTGGTAGAAATCCAATTGGCATCTACTTCTTTGAGTCGGTAGATGTAATTGATTTTATTGGTGTTTTTTTGTGATATGGCTTGAAGGGAAAAGCTAATGTCATTTTGATCGTATGGAAGTTTTATGTCGTCTTCATTGATAGTTTTTGCATTTACTTTTACTTGTTGAATGTTTAGTGAAAGTATTTTTGAACTGTTTTTTTCCGTTAGAATATCTTTTTTGAAGTAACACAATCCCTGTTTTGTGGCAACCCAAACTGTATCGTTTATGATTTCTAAGTCGGTTATATCATTACTTGGCAAACCATCATCTTTAGTAATGTTGGTAATACTAAATGTTTGGTCAGGTTTGAACGAAATTCTGTTTAAACCAGCATTAGTACAAGCCCAAACTATATTATCATTTTCTATATATACTTCGTTTACAAGATTACTTGTGAGTCCGTTATTTTCATCAATTGCAAAGGTATGATCGCCATATACAACTATTCCTTCTCCATGCGTAGCAATATATGCTGTATTTCTTTGTCTATTAATATCGATGTCGTCTATTCGATTTAGTAAAAAAGGAAATGCTGTTTCTTTTGTGATAAGACTATCTTTTTTGATGAATAAACCATTGGAAGTTCCGATTAAAATACTATTTCTGTACACACAAACATCCTGTAGCTTTTCATTAATTTCAAACTCCTGCAATGAATCATTTTTGATATATATTATTTTATTAGTGTGCATTTTGAGTATCGGATTTGCTACGTTTTCAGGTATTTTTCGAACAAAACCTTCATATTTTCGATTGGGCAACATCAGATTGGTAAATGTACGATCCTTGAAACTGTAGAGATGATTATGTACAGTATCATACTCCACAATGGTTTTGTGTGTATTCTGTGCTTTGTAAATGGTGTCTATTTCATTTTGATGAATTTTAAAAATGTTTCCATTATTTAAGCCTGCATACAGTATTCCTTTAGTATCCTTTGTAAGCGAATGAATGTAATCTGTAGTGAGTATATTTATTTCTGGATTTTTTAAATAGAAAACTCCATGATGCAACGTACTAAACCAATAACTACCTTCAGCATCAATAAATAAATTTGTAATCGATTTTTTAGGTAAAAATTTTTTAAAAACCTTTCCCGACACATCCATAACTTCTGAGCCATTATTGTAAAATCCAACGAAAAAATAGGTGTCATCTATAGGTTTGATTCCTATCGTTGCACGTTTCAACTTTAAGACTTTTTTTGTATGCTTTTTAGAAAAAACATAGAGTTTATTAGTGTTTATTGCAATAATTTGCTCTTCGTTTAACATGGCAAATT
This sequence comes from Kordia jejudonensis, assembly GCF_001005315.1. GTDB lineage: Bacteria > Bacteroidota > Bacteroidia > Flavobacteriales > Flavobacteriaceae > Kordia > Kordia jejudonensis. The sequence goes on along the minus strand of NZ_LBMG01000070.1, from coordinate 5,513 downwards.
TTATCCGTGAGCTAGACGTATCAATTTCAGTTAGGTTTAAAAATTTTTCAGAAGATTTATACGATATATCCCGTATAAAGCAAATATTTTTATCTCGATGTAACGTGATATGACGCTTTATATTTGCTGTGTTTTTTTGATACTTATCGAAGTAGTTTGTTATTTTTCCATCTTTAGTTACTTCGATGAATCCTTGAAAATAATAGCCTCCGAGATACAGTGAATTATTTTCATCTACTGCTAGACTTTTTACAATACATTCTGTTTTAAGAAATGGCTTTAGCGTGTCATTATATTGATATTCCTTGAATCCATCAAAATTTTCATTGAAGTAGAATAGCTTTTTGGATTCATATCCAAAACACCAAATTTGTCCATTTTTTTGAGGAAAGAAATCTAAAACTATATTATCTGGCAAGCCATCGGCAGTGGTAAAATTTTTAAATTCATATCCATTATATCTGGACAATCCTTTGTCGGTAGCAAACCACATGTATCCTTGTTTATCTTGATAAATGTCATATACTTGCGAACTTGGCAAGCCATCATCTACACTAAAATGCTTGTATGTATATTCCTGAGCTTGACTGAAATTGAGCCCAAAAAATAAGAAGATTAACAATTGGTAATGTTTCAATGTGTAGCTTTTACACAAAAATACTATTATTTAAAATATAATGAAATTAGCACAATTCTGTTCGTCACTATTATGATGGTGTTCGTCACAAATCCTTTTATTTAGTGCGTTTAGAGCAGTTTTTTTTAAATTCTCGTAGCTTATATAACTTTTTCGGAAGTAGAGAAAAGTGATGAACAAAAAGCCCTTTGTGTTGTATCAGTTAAAGAATTCAACTAAAAAGAAAATATGTATAAAACTTTTAATGCAAAGTTTCAACTGTTTAATTTATGAATAATAAAAAGGTGTATTAAAAAGAAGAATTACTTTTTCACAAATCGCTTCGTGATCGATTTTTTATCTGTAATCACTTTTACTAGATAAATTCCAGATTTCCATGAAGTAATATCAATCGCATTGTGCAATGCTGTCAGTTTTCCTGTATAAATTTTTCTTCCAAGTAAATTATATACTTCCACAGAAGCATTTTTCTTCTCTGTAAGTCTAATGTTTAATTCGTTAACACCTGGATTTGGTAAAATATTAAAAACTGTTTCTTGGGTAGAAGCTAAAGGGAGACTGCTATTGTTTTGAGCAAACATAGCCGTTCCAAAGGAAAATAATAAAATTGTTACAAGTATTTTTAGCTTCACGCTGTACAATATTTGGGTTCTATACTCACAAAAGTAATAATTATTTACAAATATGAACTTTTTTTAACACTAACATAAACAAATTTATGGTTTTATCAGTAGAAACACCTGTTTCTGTTTTCGCGTGTAAGTCTTCTATCAAAGAATTAAGGAAAAGAGTTACTTTGTTTACAGAATACTTAATAACACATAGAAAAAGAAAAATTTATGAATCCAACCGAAAAACTCTTACAACAGATATATAGCTTATCCTTTTCAGTCAATTCAGCATCAAACTTATCTTGGAATCAAACCGATTGCAAAAGTGGTATGGTGGAAATGCAAGCGTATGTAAAAGAAGTTGCCGCAGCAGTACTTACGAAAACCGCTTCAATTATTGGAAATTGGAAAGCTATTTGGGGACCAATTGTATATGCAAATGATCCTACCTCAACATCTGTTCATGCTGATAATACCATGGGTATGTACTACAATGAAGATGAAAATGTAATGGTAATTGCCATAGCTGGAACAAATGTAAATTCGCCTTTTGGCTGGTTGGTTGAAGATTTTTCAGTGCATACAACCATAGCTTGGGAAACTGTAACTGGCGTACCAAGTTCAGGAAATATTTCAAACGGAACACACGTTGGCCTGTCTATTTTACGAGATATGCAAAATAGTAAGGAAGAAACCGTTATTACTGCTTTAAAAAATTTCTTAGTAGACAATCCTTCACGAACAGGCATGCAAGTTGCTGTTGCAGGACATAGTTTGGGTGGCGCTTTGTCTCCTACACTTGCACTGTTTCTTTCTGACACAAAATCACAATGGGATCCAACTAATATGACGTCTATTGGTGCGTTTCCTACTGCTGGACCAACTCCTGGCGATGAAGCTTTTGCTTCGTATTATGAAAAACAAATTGCCGCAGATAAAATTTACTATTTAAGTCAACATAATGCTATTGATGTGGTACCACATGCTTGGCAAAAGGAAGATATCGAAAAGATTCCTACGATTTATGAAGATTATATCAAACAACCAAGTGATGCAAATCCTGCTGAAACTATCACAGGAACGTTGGCAAGTGCGGCAGTATTAAATGCGTTGGCTACAAAAAATATTATCGGTGTTCCCGTAAATAGATACCAACAAATAAGTCCGTCCACAACACTTAACGGAACTTTTGATACCGAAATTGACGATACAATTTCTAAAAAATTAAAATATATTGAATTGGTACTACCATTAGCTTTAGGAAAATACGCAGTGTATTTACGAAATTTGGCACGTTTTGCCGCACAAGCAGCCGTACAACACACAAGCGAATATCATAAATTACTTGATATAATTCCTTTTATGGCAGAATACAAAACCATCTTACATACACACAAACCAAAAAATCAAATAGTTTTAGAAGACTATGAATATGCTGTAAAGGAAATTGCAAAAATTGATTTACAAAAAGTGGATGAAGCCGCATTAGCAATAGCAAAAGAAAATGCCAACTAACTACAAATACAATAACTATTTTTTATTATTTCTTAACAGAAAAATGTTTCCACAGAATCGTATGATTTTATGGAAACATTTTCTATTTACATCTTTTATCAATTATAAAAAGTGCTTTCCAAAACCGATAGAATCAAAAGTAAACGCTGTACTATTTTCAGATTTATCTAGTTTATTATTGATTGTTAATGCCCAAAGAATCAATTCCATACAAAATGTTTGATCTTCTTTGCTGTAATCGGAAGCATATTCGTTTATGATTGCTTTTAGAGGCGTAACCGAATTTAAACTTGCGTAAAATTCTTCATCAGAAGCTGTATAATTTAGTTCGATGAAATTATCTTCAAACCAATCCACTACATCTGTATAGGTTGTTTTTACACCTTCTTTTTCAAGTTTTGGTACACGTGGAAAGATGTCTTCAAACTGTGTCATTACGGCATCGTCAATCAATATTTTAGCAACCTCATCAGCACCTTCTTGTTCGCCTTCATACACCAATTCTATTTTTCCAGTAATGGAAGGAACAATCGACATGAAATCGACCAAACGAACTGTTGTTTTTTCATCGCCTGTTTCTATCAATCGCAATTTGGCTGCGGCCATTAGGTTTTCCATCGCACTAATCGTCAAACGCGCACTTACGCCACTTTTCGCATCAACATATTCACTATTTCGTGCTGCAAAAGCTACTTCTTCTAATAAATCTTTTGCCAAAGCAGGTACTTGAATTGCAGATTTGTCTGTAGAAGAAACCTTAGCTTCTTGTTCCGTAATTTGTCGCGCTAGCTTGATCGTTTTTGGATAGTGTGTAAAAATCTGCGAACCAATTCTGTCTTTCAACGGCGTTACAATGCTTCCTCTATTCGTATAATCTTCTGGATTTGCTGTGAATACAAATTGAATATCTAACGGCATTCTGAGTTGAAAACCACGAATTTGTACATCGCCTTCTTGCAATATATTGAATAACGACACTTGAATTCTAGCTTGTAAATCTGGCAATTCGTTAATTACAAATATGGAGCGATTTGCACGCGGAATCATTCCGTAATGCAATACACGTTCATCTGAATATGGTAATTTCAACGTTGCTGCTTTTATTGGGTCAATGTCTCCTATTAAATCAGACACATTTACATCTGGCGTTGCCAATTTTTCAAAGAAACGTTCCGAACGATGTACCCAAGCAATTGGTGTTTCATCTCCGTGTTCGGCAATTAGGTCTCTTGCAAATTTAGAAATTGGTTGAAACGGACTGTCGTTGATTTCCGAACCTTTTACAATTGGCATGTATTCGTCTAACAAATCGACCATGCTACGTGCGATACGCGTTTTTGCTTGTCCGCGCAATCCTAATAGATTGATGTGATGTCCTGCTAAAATTGCTTTTTTCAATTGTGGAATTACGGTATCTTCATACCCTAATAAACCTTCAAAAATTGGTTCATTGGCTTTGATACGCGCAATTAAATTTGCTTGTAATTCTTCACTAATCGTTTTATCTGTATATCCTGAATTTTTTAATTCTTTGAATGTGATTTCTTTTTGCATGTTTTTTATTAATTTGAAACGTCATTCTGAACTTGATTCAGAATCTCATCATCGTTGTCACAAAGTATATGTGAAACTGAATCAAGTTCAGTTTGACGCTACGCTATTCTTTATCGTATTCTTTTTTTTCTATTTTTTTCGTAATCTTCAAATATCATTTGTCCCAAACCAGACAAACCTGTAAGAAATGCTTTTCCCCTATTTTGTTCGGTAAAAATCTCTACAAAACGTCGTAAATGTGGATCTTGAGCAATCATAAAGGTTGTGATTGGAATTTTTAGTTTTCGCGCTTGTGCAGCTTTGGTAAGGCATTTGGAAACGATCCGTTCGTCCAATCCGAAACTGTTTTTGTAAAATTCGCCATTTGGCAAAGTTAAACAACTTGGTTTTCCGTCGGTAATCATAAAAATTTGCTTGTTGGTGTTTCGCTTTCGGCGAAGAATGTCCATTGCCAATTCTAATCCAGCAACGGTATTTGTATGATACGGTCCAACTTTTAAATACGGTAAGTCTTTAATTTTTATGGGCCATGCTTCATTTCCAAATACAATGACATCAATGGAATCTTTTGGGTATTTTCGATGAATTAATTCTACCAACGCCATGGCAACTTTTTTTGCTGGCGTGATGCGATCTTCTCCGTAGAGAATCATAGAGTGACTGATGTCAATCATCAAGACCGTACTCATTTGCGCTTTGTGTTTGGTTTCTTCTACAATAAGATCATTTTCGGTGATGCGTAAATCGCCAATTCCGTTATTAACTTGTGCATTTTTGATACTTTCCGTCATGTTGATCATTGCCAAATCGTCGCCAAATTGATACGCGCGATGTTCGCCATTGTGCTCATCGCCTTTTCCGAGCTTGGATGTTGTATGATTTCCCAAACCGCTTTTTTTCAGCTTCCCAAATATTTGATCCAACGCATAGGCGCGCAATGCAGATTCGAGCTTGGCCGTCAATACATTTTTGCCTTTTCCGCTTCCGTTGCCTGTGTTTCCTTTTTCGGGATCAATTTCTTCTTTGATGTAGCCACGCTTTTTTAGATCGTCTTCAAAGTCTTGCAATGTGTATTCGTCTGTGAAGATATTGTATTCTCTGTCTAATGTATCGAGCCAATCAAACGCTTCTTCAATATCGCCTGACGTATGTGTGAGAATGTCTTTAAAAATATCGAACACACGTTCAAAATGCGA